>WHTP01000158.1 GCA_009377695.1 Hyphomicrobiales bacterium
CGATGTCCACGCGCCTTGATCCGGAGAACGCAAAAGCCATTCTCGGCATTGTGGAACGTAACTCGTTCGACAAGGCCCGCCAGGACTTCCTGAGCTGACGTTTCTTGTTGAGGCTTCATCGTTTCTGCCTTTGCGACCGCCCGCTCCGCAAGCTTATGCCGCAGTATGTCCTCTGCGGTGGCATCTTAGCCGCTCGCGGCAAATCATTCGATCATTCCGGCTTTTCGGGAAACAGGCCCGGCATCCAGCGCGAGGCGAGCGCGGCCGGGAAGGCAAGGCGCAACGGCGCTCGCGGGCTTCCCGAGGTCAGCACCCCGCGATCGACGAGGGCCGACACGACGCGCCGCCCCTGCCGCTCCCCGCTGCCAAGCAGGCTTGCCACGCCGCCGCGGGGCAGCTCGCCCCGGAATAGGACTGCTTCGAGAACGACACCGGCCTTAGCAGGGAGTGCATCAAGGCGACTTTCCTCTTCCGCCCACAGCAACATCCGCGTACGCAGACGGTCAGGCTGCACCAGCTCTTCCATGAAAGCGACCTGGTCGAGGCAAATCGAGAGGAAGAACTGGCTGAAGCTTGCAAGCTCCTCCTCGCTCAAATGACCGCGGCCGTCGAGGTCGTTGCGGCGCGCCAGGTCGCAGGCCGTGAGATGGCCCTTGTAGCGATCGACGTTGCGGGCAAGGCCCCGCGCCACAGACCACACGCTCCCTGTATCCAGGGCATCGAGCAGCATTCCATGAGACATCAGGCGCGCGACGCGGCCGTTGCCATCAAGGAAGGGGTGAATCCAAAGCAGGCGGTGGTGCGCCGCCGCCGCAGCGATGATCGAATCCGCCTTGCCGAGCCGGCTATAGACTTCCTCAAAGCGCTTAAGGAATCGGGGTAGAGCGCCCGGGTTCACCGGTATATGCCGTCCGACCTGCACGTGTTCATCGCGCAGCTTCCCGGGCACAAGGCGCTTTCGTTTGCCTGTTTGAGGGTCGATGACCCATAGCAGCTCTTCCGGCAGCAGCTCGCTAAAGCGCCTGTGGACCTCGCAAATGCCGTCAACGGTCGCGGCGCGCCCGCGCAAGTTGCCGGCATCGATCCATGCCTGAACCGCGATGTGCGCCGCGGCTTCGCGCTGCAGGTCGCGCTTGCGGGAATCGGCGCTATAATCGTTTTTGAGCGCCCGCTCGATATCGATCGGGTGAGTATCGTGGCCCTCGATCAGATTGCTGTAGTAGCAATTCATCGCGCGGACCAGATCCGCAAGAGCCGCGAGCACGCCGGGCGGCAGGCTGCGGCGGAACCCTGCGGATTTTGCGGCCAGCTCTACGGCAAGGTCAGTGAGACTCGCCCGGTGGCGCGAGGAATCCCCGATCACAAGGGGCTCCATAAGCGTAGGCGCCTCCCCTTGGTCTAAGACCGCTACAATGTCCGGTTTGTTGTCCACTTCCTCCACACCCATAAAAGTAAATATATCATAAACTTAGGCGGTGGACTAGGACGGAGGCAGACCGCCCGGATGACCGCTTGTTTGACCGCTGCCGCGGCGACCCAGCTCGCGACGGAGCGAGCGCGGATTGAAGCGGCGGCAGCCGCCGCCATCGAGAAAGCCCGCCAGGACAGTGCGGATGACGTCGTGCACGGGAAGACCGTGATGCCGAAGAGAACAGCACCACTGAAGGCAAAGGTGGTCACGCCAACCCTTCCCCAACGCGAACGGTGGTTGATAGCCGGCGATAACTGCCAAATGGAGACCGGTTCGGTAATCTGAGGAAGGGCAACGCGATGGCCGCGCCCGCGTGCGCACGCGCCACTGGCACGGCATCGCCGCCTTCTGCAAGCCTGAGAACAAGGTCTCGCTCGGCTTCGTCGAGGGCCTCAACAACAAGATACGGGTCTTCCAGCGCCGCGCCTACGGGCTGCGCGACGGGGAATATCTGCGGCTCAAGGTCCTTACTTGCATGCTCGACCCGCTATGAAGCCTCGCAATTACCCACTCGATTCAACGAAGAGCCAGAAATATTACGGCGTGAGCGGAGATCGCCGGGTTCGTGGGCCATGCCTTAACAAAAAAACATATCTCCGCTGCTGACGGCGCTGCTCAATCGCAGTGAAAATGGGCCGATGCTAAAACCCAACGAAACCATGTTGTCCGCTCGTTCGATTCATCCTGCGACGAAACCTCGCATCCTGCTCGTCGAGGACGACCCGGAAATCTCGCGGATGCTGCTGGACGTTCTGTCGGAGAGCGGGTTCGCGGCCTCGTCCGTCGGCTCCGCCGTCGAAATGGACGCGGTCCTCGGCCGGGAGACGGTCGATCTCGTCGTGCTGGACATCATGCTGCCGGGCGAGGACGGGCTCAGCATCTGCCGCAGGCTCAGGGCTGCGTCGGCGATCCCCATCATCATGGTGACGGCACGCGGCGAGGATATCGATCGGATCGTCGGCCTGGAAATCGGCGCTGACGACTATGTCCCCAAACCCTTCAATTCGCGCGAGCTGGTGGCGCGCATCCGCGCGCTCCTGCGCCGCGCCCAAAGCGGGCAAGAGATCGCGCGTGCCCGCGCGCGACCATTGGCGTTCGTCGGATGGCGGATTGATCCCGCGGCGCGGCAGCTCCACGACCCGGAGGGCGTCAGGATCGCGATGACAAGCGTCGAGCTCGACCTGCTTCTCGCCTTCTGCCGCAATCCGGGCCGGGTGCTCTCGCGCGAGCAGCTGCTCGAGATGGTTCATGGCGGCCTGGCAGGTCCAGTCGAGCGGAGCATCGATGTCCATGTCAGCCGCATCCGCCAGAAGATAGAGCCGGATCCGGCTGACCCGACTTTGATCAAGACGGTGCGCTTGGGGGGCTATGTGTTCACCCCGGCCGTGGAGGAGGCTTGATGTCGCTTGCCGAGCGTTTGAGGCTACACAGCATCACAACTCAGATCACCGGCATCGTGGCGGTCTCCGTGCTGCTCGGGCTGGTGCTCGTCGTGACCAGCCTGCTCGTCTTTTTCGACCACAATTCATCTGATCCGGCCGCTCGGATCGCCAAGGTGACTCTGCTCGTGAAAGCCGCCGAAAGCCCCGATGAAGCGGCCGCCATCGTTGCAGCCGCCCAACGGGCCGGCATGAAAGTGACGCGGGTCGGCTTGACGGACCTGGAAACGCCGACCGACGACGCCCAGCTGCCATTTTTGGCCAGGCGTCTCGCGGGCCAGTTGGAGTCCAATTGGGGGATCGACGTCATTGGCGGCGTTCGAATTGCGGCTGACGGCGCCTACCAGCTGGCGGTCAGGGTCGGCGACGACAGCGCCCTCCTGTTCGACGTGTCGGCGGTCACCCACCCGTGGTTCATTGTCTTGGCGCCGATCGTCCTGACGCTGACCATCGTTCTGGTTTTCGTGACGCTCCTCTCCGTTTACGCGGTCCGCTGGATCATCGCGCCGTTATCCTCCATTGCGGCGGCTGCGCATTCTTTCGGCCGGTCTCCTGATGACACTCGGATCGTGAACCGTAGCGGCCCGCGCGAAATCGCGCAGGTCGCGGACGCCCTCAACGACATGCGCACCCGCATCCGCGCTCTGCTCGATGACCGGACGCGCATGCTGGCGGCCATCAGTCATGACCTGCGGACGCCGCTGACGCGCCTGCGGCTGCGGGCGGAACGGATAGGTGATCAGGATCTGAGAGATGGCATGCTGCATGAGATCACGCGGGTCACGTGCATGCTTGACGAGACCTTGGACTATCTGCGCGAGGATGTCCGATCGGAGAGCACGTCCCGAATAGATCTGCCGAGCGTCCTGCAAACCATCTGCGCCGAGTTCGCCGATGTCGGCCACGCCGTCTCCTACGACGGCCCGGCGCGGCTCACCTGGACGTGCCGGCCGAGTGTTCTGACGCGCGCGATCAGCAACGTCGTTGACAATGCCGTCAAGCACGGCTCCGCGGTGACGGTCGCTTTGCGCGCGCGAGACGACGGCGCGGTCGAGATCGACGTCGCCGACGACGGCCCTGGTATTCCTTCGTCGCTGCGTGAGAAAGTGTTCGACCCGTTCTTCAAAGGCGATGACGCCAGGACCTCGGCAAAGCGCAGCGGCTTCGGCCTCGGGCTGTCGATCGCGCGCGACGTCGTCAAAGGCCATGGCGGCGAGATCGATCTACTCGACCGGACGCCTCGCGGACTCATCGTGCGCATGTCATTGCCGGGCGATGCCCACGCCTGAGGGCTTCGGCGTCAGGCCGGAAATATCTCTTAACATTACTTAAAACCGGGCCGTCCCCGTAGCCCCTATGATGAAGACCATCACAACCGCGCGCGACGGAGGAAATGCATATGGCCGACGTGCGCCCCTACCCCGGCGCACCACGTTGGGTGAAGGTCTCCGGGATCGTGATCGGCGCCCTGGTCCTGCTGCTTGCCATCATCGTCTTCACCGGCGTCGGCGGTGGAGACCACGGCCCTGGTCGCCATGCATCGCCTGGTGAGGCTGGTGGCCACGGAGGGGGGACGAGGGGGGGACTGCCGATGCTTCTCGGCGTTCTTGTCCTTGGCGGTGTGGCGCTCAACTGGGGTTGGCTCGTCAACCGTGCCCTTCCGCGTCTGGGAAGATCCTCCATCGTCCGCCGATGGCCTTTGTGGCGGCGTACCGCCCGAGTGCCGATGACCATGACATCCGGGCTACGCAAGTTCGTGCTCGCCGCGCATGTCACGTCCTCCGTCGGCACGCTCGGCGCGGTGACCGTTTTCCTCGCGCTCGCTGTCGTCGGCCTGACCAGCCAGGACGCACAGATGGTGCGGGCCGTCTATATAGCGAACGGGTTGATCGCCTGGTACATCATCCTTCCGCTGATCCTCGCTGCGCTGCTGATTGGCGTTGTCCAGTCGCTGAGCACCCCGTGGGGCTTGTTCCGGCACTATTGGGTGCTGGCGAAGCTCCTGCTCACCATCGTGACCATATACGTCTTGCTGAACCAGATGGACGGGATCAGTTACATCGCAGGCGTCGCGGCGGAGACGACATTGTCCAGTGCCGATCTCCGCGGGCTGAGGAACTCACTCTGGAACCACGCCGGCGGCGGCCTGGTGGTGTTGCTCGTACTCGTGGGGTTGTCGATCTACAAGCCGCGGGGCATGACCCGGTACGGGTGGCGCAAGCAACACGAGCAGCGCGAAGCATCGCATTAGATCCCGGCCGCGCCGCGCCACCATCTCGATTATCCCAATTAGAAAAGCAGGGAGAAACGATGATGACGAAGCTGTCATCCTTTACACGGCGCTCATTCTGCACACGGCGCTCATTCTGCGGCGGGCTTGCCGCAATGGCCGTTCTGCCGCTGGCCGCACATCGTGGGGCGATGGCACAGACCAACCCGCCGCGCAAGACACAAACGGGCATCCTCGCCGTTCCTGGGGCTCGTCTCTACTATGAGACCCACGGCAGCGGCCCGGTCATGCTCATGGTCCCGGGGGCCGGCGGCACGGCCAACAGCTTTGCAAGTGTGGCGGAACATCTGGCGGCGCTCTACACCGTTGTCACCTACGATCGACGTGGCTTTTCTCGGAGCCAACTCGATGGGCCGCAGGACTACGATCATCGGCTCGAGACTGACGCCGATGATGTCCGGCGCTTGATCGAGCACGTGAGCGACGAGCCCGCGACCGTCTTCGGCAGCAGCTCCGGAGGAATTATTGTCTTGGAAATCCTCACTCGCCACCCTTCCGTGGTTCGCACGCTTGTTCCGCACGAGCCGGCGACCGTGAGGCTATTGCCGGATGGACAGAAGAAGGTGGACTTCTTTTTCGAGGTTTACGAGCTCTACCGCCAGTCGGGAATCGAGCCCGCGCTAAAGAAGTTCCGCGAGGGCGCGTTTTCAGAGTCGGACCAGCGGGCCATGGCCCATGGTCCGAGGAATCCCAATATCGACCTCCCCAACAGCGACGTTATTCGTGCCAACGCCACCTACTGGTTCGAGCATGAGTTGCGCCAGTATCCGGCAGTCGACCTCGATCTTGACGCGCTCAAAGCGCATGCCGCCCGGATCGTGCCGATGGCCGGGCGGGAATCGCGTGGCTATACAGCGCATGAGGTGAGCGTGGCGCTGGCCAAGAAGCTCGGTCGGGATTTGATCGAGCTGCCCGGTGGCCACATCGGCTTCGTGACCCAGCCGACCGAGTTCGCGCGCGAGTTTGTGCGGGCTCTCGCGTCGGCAGGGCACGGTTCGAAGCGGTAGGGCCCTGCGCCCGCGACGCGGTGATTGGTTTGTCCGGCAAGAGCGTCTTGAATACAAATGGTATGCAGACAAACAGGGGAAGCCATGGACACTCGTGCAGAGATCGAGAAGCTCACCGCGAAGTTCGCGAAGGCAATTACGGACAAGGATTTCGTCGCCCTGGGACCTTTCTACGAGGAGCGGGCCCGCTTTCTCCCTCCCGGGACGCCCATGGTCGAGGGCCCAGCAGCGATCCTGGCGAGCATCCAGAAGATGGTCGATAACGGCTCTTGATCTCCACGCCGTCGATGTCATCGAATCCGGTGAGTTCGTCATCGAAATTGGACGCACCACCGTGATGATCCAGCCGCCAGGCGTAATGTCCCTGATCCTCTTGCTGATGGGGAAGAGGAGATTGATAAAACATGGCAAGTCCATCGTTGTGTGGCGCCGGCAGAAAGATGGCTCGCTCAAGATCACGGCGGACACGTTTAACAGCGACTAACAGCGGGAGGCCGCAGAACAGCGGCGCGAAACACGGCCCTCATGGACGCTTTGACCTTCACAGCTTGCGCGAGCCGATGTCCGAGGAGGGTTCGAGGACATCGATGGCGGTCGCCTTGATTGGCTCGGCCTCCACTTCCTGCGGGGAACGAAGACGTGACAAAAGCGGCCTTAAACTGTGCGCGGGTCAAAGCGTTACCGTGGCGCTCTTAGATCTTCGCCAAACAACTTCTGCAGGCGCACAACGCCGGACAGCGAAATGATACTTCGAAGCCTCACCACGTCACGATGGACCGGACACGCGAAACTCTCGATGCCGCTTGTGCAGGGCTTCTCGATTCGAGCGAGTCACGGTGTCCATTGAGCTCAAGCATCTCCGCTACGCCGATGCTGCCGAGCGTCATGGCAGCTTCCGCTAAGCCGCGGACTCGCTCTCGCTCAAGCAATCCAATCTAAGCCGAAGAGTCAGACATCTCGAGGAGCAACTCGGGATCGCGTTATTTGAGCGGACGAATGGCGGCGTGACGCCGACCTCGGCAGGCCGCGACTTTGTCATTGGTGTTCGGCGGATTCTCGATGAGTTGCAGATTGTCGTTGACGGAGCGAAGGCCGTCGGACGCGGCGAGGCCGGGTACTTGACGATCGGCTTCTACACCTCCCTGTCGGCCGGCAATCTCAGGGCAAGTCTCGTCGAGTATGGCCGTCGTATTCCTCAGGTGGAGATCAGCACGGTCGAAGGATCGCGGTCGCGCCTGTTCGACGGAATTCAGAACAGAACCGTCGATATCGCCATAGTTACCGGAGAGACAGCTTCAGATTCTAATCGGTCAATGATGCTGTGGAGCGAGCGCATCATCGTCGCCTTGCCCAAGGATCATCCGCTCGCCGCGAACGACATCATCTACTGGACCGATCTGGAACGCGAACGGTTCCTGTTGAGCGAGCGCGACCCCGGCCCGGAGATTCAGGACATTCTCGTCTCGAAGCTTGCCTCACCCGGCGATCTGCCCGAGGTCGTCCGCCACGATGTCAGCCCGGAGAACATCAGGAGCCTGGTCGGCGCCGGCCGCGGCGTTAGCCTGACGTGGGAGGCCTGCATGGGGGCCAGCTATGCTGGGGTTGTCTATCGCGAAGCCCGCGATGGCAACGGTTCGACTCGGATCGGCTATCGCGCGTATTGGAACGACGGCAACGACAATCCGGCGCTCCGGAACTTTATTCGGCTTTTGGAGGAACGCTGCCCGCCGGTTGCGAGCGGGAACGGGCCGCGTGGCGGAGTTTCGCGAACCCCCGATCCGTCGCCATGAACCGGTCGACCATCGGCGCGATCAGCTTGGCGGGATCGACGGCTTTGCCGCTTTCGCGGCCAAGGATCTCCGCATATGCGATGAGATCGCGGTGAAGAGCAGCGGGCAATTCCACCGCGAGCTTCACCGGCTTGTTGTCTTCGAGCGGCCCTAACTTGAGCTTGGCCATCGGCTAGCCTCCGTAGCCAAAGAGCGTCTCGGATAAGCGCTGCGCTTAATGAAAGAAGTCTAACCACACGTGGACGCACCGCATCACCCACGGCCGCCAGAGCGGCTGGTACCGACCGGCATTCGACTACCGTCCGGCCTAGCCCCACTATGAATGCCCGAGCTCGCGTGTACTGTTCGCAATCGTAGTGGTGGTTCCAGATCAGTAACCGGCACAGGTCGAGGAGCGTCTACGGAAGGAGCGCAGGTGAGCGTGATGATGCCATTTTGCCGGCAACAAGCGAATGAAAGGATTAGAGGCAGCTCAAACCTCCGGCACCATCTGACCGTTCGACGTCCGCGCTCGACGTTCGCTTGATCGACAGTGTCCGGTCTGCCATAAGCTGCGCGCAAAGTCGCCTAAATCGTCGCGAAGAGCCCAGTTGGATCGCCCTCCCCGTCTTCTTCTCCTGGGAGGGTAGCCGCCTTAGGGACCGTCCAAGAATAAATGCGTCATGTGAACGCCTTCTTACGCCGGTTTGGACGACGCAATGACTCACTTGTTACTGGATGGGCCCTTAGTCGTAAGCGACGGGTAGCGCCTTTTGATTTGCCGAAGGAGCGCGCTGGCAGCAGGCTCAGCTCCGAGACTGGTGCCGCCCGCGCGGCGCCGCGCAACATGGCTTAGAGGCGTGGCATAGAGGGAGGTCCCGATGGGAGCAGATATCGGCCTGGATGTCGCCAAGGCGGTGGAGCCCGATCGCGTTCACCGCAGCGTCTATTCCGATCCGGCGATTTTCGAGCTCGAGATGGCGCGCATCTTCAACAAGGTATGGACCTATGTCGGGCACGAGAGCCAGGTGCCGGCTGTCGGCGACTACTGGACGGTGCAGGTCGGCCGCCAGCCGATGATCATGGTCCGCCATTCCGACCGCTCGGTGCGCGTGCTCTACAACCGCTGCCCGCACCGCGGGACCATGCTCTACGGCGACCGCTGCGGCAATGTCGGCAAGGGCATCATCTGCTCCTACCATTCCTGGCAGTTCGACACCGACGGCAGGTGCAAGGCGATACCGCTCGACAAGGGCTATCAAGGGACCCGCCTCACGCCGGGCGACGCCAGCTGCAACGTGAAGACGGCAGCGCGCGTCGATTCCTACCGCGGCTTCGTGTTTGCGAGCCTGGCGGCCGACGGGCCGTCGCTGGTCGAGTGGCTCGGGCCGGCCAGGATCGCCTTCGACGACATGTGCGACCGCGCGCCGGAGGGCGAGGTCGAAGTGGTGCCGACCTGCTTCCGTGTGGTCCAGCAATCGAACTGGAAGATCTTCCTGGAGAACCAGCTCGACGCGCTGCACCCGGCGGTGACGCACGAATCGACCGGCCGCGCGGCCGGCGAGGTCGAGGAGGTGATCAAGAAGAAAGGCGGCAGCGCGCCGCTCAGCTATCACTTCCTCTCCGCCTTCGCGACGCCGATCAGCAAATGGGATGCGTTCCAGACCATCGGTTATCGCCACGGCCATTGCATCCTCACCGGCTACATGGGGCTGCGGCCGCGCGACCCCGACACGCTGGCCTACGAGAAGGCGATGGAGAAGGCCTATGGCAAGCAGCGCATGGAGGAGATCCTCGGCGTCAATATCCACCATGTGCTGCTCTATCCCGGCCTCTCGGTGCAGTCGCCGCTGCAGCAGCTGCGCGCCGTGCGGCCGCTCGGTGTCGACAAGACGCTGACCGAGATCTGGCATTTCCGTCTCAAGGGCGCGCCCGAGGCGATCTACCGCCGCGCGCTCGGCTACTACAACCTCGTCAACTCGCCGTCGACGATGGTCAATGCCGACGACCTGTGGAACTTCTGGAAGTCCCACAAGGGCCTCGAATCGCAGGGCGGCGATTGGGTCAGCTTCCACCGCAACGCAGGCCAAGACCTCGAGACCAACGACACCACGACCTCGGTCATCGGCACCTCCGAGCAGCCGATGCGCAACCAGTTCAAGGCCTGGACCCAGTACATGAACGGGGCGAACTGATGGCGAAGAAGACCAAGCCGAACGCCAAGAGCGTGGCCAGGAAGAGCACGACGGCGAAGACGAGAGCCGCTGCCAAGGGGACGAAACCAAGCGGGCCGAATGGTCACGATGCGCAGCGTGACGTCGAGCAGCTCCTCTACCGCCAGGCCGAATGCCTCGACGGCAAGCGCTGGCAGGATTTCATCGATCTGTTCACCAAGGACGGCACCTACTGGATGCCGGCGGCACCCGAGCAGACCACCGGCGACGGCGTGCCGTCGATCTTCTGGGAAGACCGCGACCTGATGACCGTGCGGGCAAAGCGGCTCACCCACCCGCGCGCCTGGTCGCAGAAGACGGCGTGGGGCACCAATCACGTCATCGGCAACGTGACCATCGAGAAGGAGGACGCAAGAAGCGGCGATCTCGTCGTCCGCTCGCGCTTCCATATGATGGAGTTCCGCAACGACACGACGCGCCATTTCGCCGGCTCGTACATTCATCACCTGAAGAAGACGAAGAACGGCCATCGCATCAAGCTCCAGCGCGTCGACATGGTGAACGCGCAGGGGCCGTACGAATACGTGCTGCAGGCGTGGGTGTAATTCATGGTCTTGCCGGACCGCGGGCCTGCAGGCCCGCCTCATGCTCCTCGGACCGCGCGCGCCTCATGAGCGGGCCTGCAGGCCCGCGGTC
>WHTP01000174.1 GCA_009377695.1 Hyphomicrobiales bacterium
CATCATTCCGGATCGAGGCTTGCATTGTCGCGCCGGAAATCCATGTAAGCATGCGGATAAGGAGTCCACTTTAGATTCTTGCGTTTGCCGTAGAAGAGGCCCGTGGTGTGAAGAATAATTGCGGGTGGATCATTGTCAAAAATATCCAGCATGCCCGACAATGCCTTCTTCCGTTCGCCCGGATCCATGGCGGTTTCCAGGATTGCTCCAAGGCGATAGAATTCCTCGTTAGGCCATACATCGCGTTCCGACTGATTGTAGGAGCGCCAAAGAGAAAACAACGGATCGTTCACAAGGACAGGATCGACGCCATTGCGCATCCCGGTGCCCGGATAAGCCAAAAGCTGGCCGAAATTTTCTTTGATCTGAAGGTCGATTTTCACACCCACCTGGTTCCACATGGATATGAGGACCTGCGCTGTCGCGACCTCGGCCGCATAAGCGTCGGGGCGAATCCGATAGGGGATCGGCCGCCCTTTATATCCGGCAGCCGCCAATAGCTCCCGCGCCTTTTGAGGATTGTAGGCGGGCATCGGGCGGCTGGGATCATAGAGATCACCGAAGGATTGAAGCTGATGGCCGCGCGGGACGTCAAGCAGCCCGTGCCAGAGCGACTTGGTAATCGCCTGATAGTCGATCGCAAGCCCTAGCGCCTGACGGACGCGAGCATCCTTGAGATCGGGATTTCGAGTGTCAAATTTCACAACGCGCAGGCTGGCGATCGGGCCTCCCACAACTTCAAGGTCCTTGACGCGCGACACGGCCGCGAACTGATCCGGAGGAACGTCGGAGATCAGATCAAAGTCTCCGGTCGCAAGCCCGGCGATACGTGCGGAAAGCTCCACGGCCGGGCGGTAAACTAAGGTGGAAATATTCGGCGGGCCGCCCCAATACTTCGGAAATGCTTTGAGCCTGACCTCATCTGACGTCAGCCGTTCCAACGAAAAGGGGCCTGTGCCCATTGGCTTCTGACTGAATCCTTCCCAGCCGCCCGCTTTTTCGAAAGCGGCCTTGCTGATGATCTGCGCGCCCCACGCGGATAAGCGCAGTTCCAGAACAGGATCCGGAGTCTTGGTGGTGACACGGATTGTATTTGGGCCTGTCGCCTCCGCCTTCGCGATTGTGGACAGGTGTTGCTGCGCGGTCGGAAAGCCGGGCGAGTCAGGCTTTGCTATACGTTCTTCACTAAACGTGAAAGCAACATCGTCAGTCGTGAGCGGCGCGCCGTCGTGGAAAACCACGCCGTCCCGCAACGTCAGTTCGAGCGTCTTCGGGTCCACGCGACGCCACGAGGTCGCGAGACCTGGAACGAGCTTTCCTCCGGCCTTGTAGTCGACCGCGATCAGCGTGTCGTACATGTTGTGCATGACCCGGTATCCCGGATTGAGCTGCACACGTAATGGGTCGAGGCGTCTTGGTATGTCCTCAAGTGCAATCACGACGGGGCGGGTTTGCGCATGCGATGATGTCGACCGGACACTCGCCAACGTTCCAGCAAGCGCACCGCCGAACAATTTGAAAGTCGTGCGCCGTGTGACAGCCATGGTCCGCTCTCCTTCCGTCCAACGTCTTGCCGAGAGAGGTATCGGGGTCAATCTATCACCCCGACGTGGCCCCGTCCTTCCGGTCTGGTCATCATAGGGACACTCAGCAGCCGGTGCATCGACCGACCATATCGTGACATTGCCATACGAGGAATGGCATCGCGGATACCCGCTTCGCGCATCCCTTCTGCTGGACTGCTAAGCAATTCGCGTGCCGCTTGGCTGGAGGCTCGAGCCGCTCAAAATGATCGAGCCAGCGCCACAGATCGAGCTATCCACGGCTGCGGGGCGCTTTGCAATGCAATCTCTTGGTGAAGCGGCGCTTGAGTGCGTCGCCTCGTCAGGCGCATTGATAGCTTGAGCTTATAAATCAATACTATCCGGTGAATTGCCGGTATAAAGTACGCGCCCAACCGTTCCGAAACCCAAACCGGATAGTGGCAGCGTGCGACGCGCTGCGGATGCAAAACGACATGAGGTGCCGATGCGTTATTCACGACGCGATGCCAAAGACTACGCCCGCACCCACATGAAGGGCATCTGGGCCGCCGCCTTGGTGCCCTTCAACGAGGACCTTTCGATCAACGAGAAGGGATTTTGCAAGAACCTGAGGCACTGGGTCGATGACCTCGGAATCGACGGCATCTTCATTGCCGGCAAGCAGAGTGAATTCTTTTCAATGTCGCTTGCCGAGCGCAAGCGCTCGATGGAAATCGTGGTCGATGAGGTCGGCAAGCAGGCCGGCGTCATTGCCTCCTGCTCCGACCAGAATATGGACACGGTGATCGAGCTGGCGAAACACGCGCAGGGGATCGGTGCGCCGTATATCGTGGTGCATGCACCCGTTCTGCACTTCCTGACCAGCCGCGACGAGACGCTCTACCAGTATTACAAGACGGTCAGCGAACAAGTCGACGTCGGGATCGCGATGTGGAGTCACGAGGACTCCGGTTATCTGATGAGCCCGGAGCTGTGCGCGCGGATCGCGGAACTGCCGAACATTGTCGCGATCAAATACAGCGTGCCGCGCGAAATGTATGTGCGGCTCACACGGATGGTGGGCGACAACATCCAGGTCAGCACGGCCTCGGAAGCCGAGTGGTTCGACAATATCGTTGAGCTTGGCTGGCGGCTCTATCTCTGTTCGTCGCCGCCCTATCTGTTCCAGACCGAGGTGGATCGCCGCATGCGCGACTACACCGATCTCGCGATCAAGGGTGAGGTGGCGAAGGCCAAGGTGATCCGCGACAGCCTCAATCCGGTGCGCGAAGCGTTCAGGCGCACGCGCCCGGCTGAGAAGCCGCCCGCACACTCGAAATACTGGCAGGAATTGATGGGGCAAGTAGGCGGACGCGTGCGACCGCCGATGCTCGAACTGACCGACGCGGAGAAAGAAGCGACGCGCCGAGCTTTCGAGATCTGCGGACTGACGCTGCCGGGCGCTGCGGCGAAGTCGTCGGCGGCCTGAGTCTGGAGCCAAGCGCCATGCAAGCTGGACGGCGCAAAGCCTTTAACCTTCAGAAATGGATTGCCGAGAACGACACCTCCTAACGCCGCCAGTCGGCAACAAGAAGGTGCTCGAAGATGGTGACGTGGCCAAATCAATGTTTATGCTTGAAACATCACTTATTAGAATTTAAAAGCAATAAACGACGTCTTATACCAAGATCCTACCGATGCTCACTGCGTCACAATTGCGTGCGGCCAGAGCGCTCCTTGGCATGGACCAGCGCGAGCTTGCCGCGCTGTCGGGGCTGTCCCTGCCCACCATCCAGCGCATGGAAGCAAGTGACGGCGTCATCCGCGGCAATGTCGATTCACTGATGAAGCTTGTCGCGGCGCTCGATGCCGCAGGCATCGAGCTGATTTCCGCCAACGCAATCAGCACAGGCGGCGGCCGCGGAGTCAGGCTCAAGGAACCGCCGTCATGATGCTGACTTTGGCGTTGTCCTGTATCGCAGGGCTGCTTGCGCTTTCGGTGCTAGCGGTCGCCAGCGGACGATCGCCGGTCACGATGCGGATCGTCTACGGGGCGAGCCTTGCCGCTTCGTTAGTCTTGCTCATTCTTGCAACGACACACCTGCTCGGCGCCCAAGCGCCCGCCTCCGTGACGCTGCCGCTGGGCCTGCCTTGGGTCGGTGCACATTTCCGGATCGATGTGCTCGGCGCGTTCTTTCTTGCCGTGGTGGATCTCGGGGCCGCCGCTGCCAGTCTCTTTGCGCTCGGCTATGGCCGACACGACCAAGAACCGGAGCGCGTGCTGCCGTTCTATCCGCTGTTCCTGGCCGGCATGAATCTCGTCGTGCTCGCGGACGACGCGTTCACGTTTCTGGTCTCCTGGGAATTCATGTCGCTCACCTCCTGGGGACTGGTGATAGCGCATCATCGGGTCAGCGATAATCTGCGCGCCGGATACGTGTATCTCGTCATGGCGAGCCTTGGCACGCTTACTTTGTTGCTCGCGTTCGGCCTGCTTGCCGGCCCCGAGGGCAACTACACTTTCGCTCAGATTCGCGACGGCCATCCATCCCCTGCCGTCGGTGCGCTGGTGCTGATTCTGGTGTTGATCGGCGCCGGCTCGAAGGCCGGTTTGGTGCCGCTCCATGCTTGGCTCCCGCTCGCGCATCCCGCGGCGCCGAGTCACGTCTCCGCGTTGATGAGCGGCGTAATGACCAAGGTTGCAGTCTACGGATTCGTGCGTGTGGTCCTGGATCTGCTCGGACCGCCGATGTGGTGGTGGAGCGTGGTTGTGCTCACGCTCGGCGGGATCACCTGCGTTATGGGCGTGCTCTACGCCCTGATGCAAAATGATCTTAAGCGCCTTCTCGCCTACTCCACGGTGGAGAACATCGGGGTTATCTTCATCGGACTTGGACTGGCGCTCGCGTTCAAGGCTTACGGCATGACGGCGGCGGCAGCGCTCGCACTCACAGCCGGACTTCTGCACGTCTTCAATCATTCGGTCTTCAAGAGCCTTCTGTTCTTTGGCTCGGGTGCCGTGCTCACAGCGACGGGCGAGCGCGACATGGAACGCCTCGGCGGGCTGATCCATCGTATGCCGCAGACCGCCTTTGTGTTTCTGGTCGGCTGCGCCGCAATTTCCGCGTTGCCACCGCTCAATGGCTTCATATCCGAATGGCTCACGTTCCAGGCGATCCTGCTGAGCCCGGAATTGCCGTCCTGGGGGCTGAAGTTCCTGGTTCCTGCGGTCGGCGCGTTGCTCGCGATGTCAGCAGCGCTGGCCGCCGCCTGTTTTGTCAAAGCCTTCGGCGTGACGTTCCTCGGCCGTCCGCGGACCCCGGCCGCCGAACAGGCGCACGAGGTCGACACGCTGTCGCTTGCGGCAATGTTCTGCTTGGCCACGATCTGCCTTGCCGTCGGCATCTTGCCCGGTCTCTTCATGGATGCGCTTGCGCCGGTCGCGGATCTCCTGGTCGGCGACCGCATGCCCATGCAGCGAGGGGTGGAGTGGCTTTCCATCGTGCCGATTACCGACAGCCGCAGTTCTTACAATGGACTGCTCGTTTTCGTCTTCACGCTGCTGTCGGGCTCGCTCGCCGCCTTCGCGATTCACCGCCTGGCGTCGGATAAGCTGCGCCGCGCGCCGGCCTGGGACTGCGGCTATCCTGATGCCAGCCCGGCCACGCAGTATACCGCGGACAGTTTCGCGCAGCCGATCCGCCGCGTCTTTGGGACCTTGGTTTTCCGCGCCCGAGAGCACGGCGACATGCCCGCACCCGGCGACATGCGTCCGGCGCGACTCGTCGTCGATTTGCGCGATCTCATCTGGGAGGCGCTCTATGCGCCCGCCGCCACGGCCGTCACGAACGTGTCCGAGCGTCTCAATCGCCTCCAGTTCCTGACCATCCGCCAGTATCTCAGCCTCGTGTTTGGCGCTCTGATTACGCTGCTCCTGGTGCTTGCAATATGGCCGTGATCTTTGACTTCGCCGTGCAGGGCGCACAGATGCTCATGGTGCTGCTGCTGGCACCCCTACTCACCGGCCTTGTGCGCAAGGTGAAGGCGCGTCTGTTGCGGCGGCGCGGCCCGCCTCTGATCCAGCCTTATCGCGATCTCGCGCGTCTCCTGCGCAAGGAGGTCGTCCTTGCCGACAACGCCTCCTGGCTATTTCGCGTTATCCCGTATGTGGTCTTCGCAGCGACCTGGGTCGCTGCAGCGCTGGTGCCAACGTTCCAGAGCGGACTTCTGTTTAGCTGGTCGGCAGACCTCATCGCCATCATCGCGCTCCTGGGCAGCGCACGCTTCTTCCTCGCGCTCGCCGGCCTCGACGTCGGAACGAGCTTTGGCGGCATCGGCTCGAGCCGCGAGATGATGATCGCCTCGCTCGCGGAGCCCGCCATGCTGATGACCGTGTTCACGCTGGCGTTGATCGCAGGCTCGACCCAGCTTTCGACGGTTGCAGCATTCATGACGTCGAACGAGGTGGGCCTTCGCGTATCGCTTGGGCTCGCACTGTTCGCCCTCACCATGGTGGCGATCGCGGAAAACGCGCGCATCCCGGTCGACAATCCGGCGACACACCTGGAGCTGACCATGGTGCACGAGGCCATGGTGCTGGAGTATTCCGGGAGGCATCTCGCGCTGATCGACCTCTCGTCCGAGCTGAAACTGCTGCTCTATGTCTCGCTCATCGGCTGCGTGTTCCTGCCCTGGGGCATGGCGCCGAGCGGCGCGAGCGTGCAGGCGCTCGCAATCGGATTCGCCGCGTATCTGGTCAAACTGGCCATCGGCGCCTTCTTGCTCGCCGTCTTCGAGACCGCGATCGCCAAGATGCGCGTGTTCCGCGTCCCGGAATTTCTGGGAGCCGCGCTCATGCTCGGGCTTCTGGCGACGTTGTTCTTGTTTGTTTCGCGGAGCCTCTAGATGCGCGGTCTCTCCTTCGACGTCGCTCACTTGCTCGCCGGAGGGCTGGTGCTCGTCAGCTTCATGCAGCTCTATCAGGATCGTCTCTCCGCGCTCCTCAATATGTTTGCGCTGCACGCCTTGGTGCTGACCTTGTCGGTCGCCTGGCAGGCATACATTCAGGATGCGCCGCACTTGTACGTCACCGCCCTCATTGCGCTTGTGTTCAAGGCGATCGTGATCCCGATCGCGCTGCACCGGATCATCGTACGGCTCGGAATCCACCGCGAGATCGACAAGGTCGTCGGCGTCGGAGCAACGATGCTGCTTGGTATGGGGCTGGTCGCGCTCTCAATGGTAGTGATGCTGCGGGTGACAGCGGACGCCGATCCGCTGGCGCGAGAGGACCTCGCCTTCGCACTTGCCGTCGTCCTGCTTGGACTGCTGATGATGGTGACGCGGCGCAACGCGGTAAGCCAGGTCGTCGGCTTCATGTCGATCGAGAACGGCCTGGTGCTGGCGGCGACCGGCGCCAAAGGCATGCCGTTGGTGGTGGAGATCAGCATCGCTTTCTCCGTCCTCATTGCCTTTATCGTGATCGGCATCTTCCTGTTCCGCATTCGCGAGCGGTTTGACACGGTGGACGTCCAGGCCCTCGACCGCTTCCGCGGAGAGCGCTCATGACGATGCCGTTTGACCCAATGGCCGCTGTGCTGGTGATTCCGGCAGCCGCAGCGGCGCTGCTCGCAGCGTTGCCGGGCTACCGCATGACCGCACGGCTCAACGTGCTGGCCGCGCTGCTGACGTTTCTCGCGGCGCTGTCGCTGTTTTTTGAACGGCCGGAAGCGGGCCCCTACCTGCTCGTCGACGATCTCAACAACGTGTTCATTGTGCTCACCACATTCGTAGGGTTCACGACCAGCGTTTTCAGCGCAAGCTACATCGATCACGAGCTCGAGATCGGCCGACTGACGCCGACCTTCCTGCGCTTCTACCACGCGATGTACCAAGTCCTGATGTTTGCGATGAACCTCGCGCTGATCGCGAACAATATCGGCCTGATGTGGGTCGCGATCGAGCTCGCGACGCTGACCACCGTATTGATGGTCGGTATCTACCGAACGCACGAGGCCTTGGAGGCGGCCTGGAAGTATTTCATCCTCGGCAGTGTCGGCATCGCACTTGCGCTGTTTGGCACGATCCTGGTCTACATGGCCGCGCGACCGGCCATCGGCGAAGGTCTGCCGGCGATGGTGTGGACCAATCTCGTCGCCCGCGCCGGCGAATTCGATCCTGCGCTGCTCAATCTCGCGTTTGTATTCCTGCTGCTCGGTTACGGCACCAAAGTGGGGCTCGCACCGCTGCACGCGTGGCTGCCCGACGCGCACGCCGAGGGCCCGACGCCGATCTCGGCCGTGCTCTCCGGCCTCCTGCTCAATGTCGCGCTCTACGCATTGCTCCGTTTCAAGATGCTGCTCGCTGCCAATCCCTACGCCGTCGCACCCGGACCGTTGATGGTGACGCTGGGTCTGATTTCACTCATCTTCGCGAGCTTCATGCTTTATCGGCGGCGCGACATCAAACGCATGTTTGCCTACTCCTCGATCGAGCACATGGGCATCATCACGTTTGCCTTCGGCATTGGGGGCCCGCTGGCCAACTTCGCCGGGCTTCTGCACATGACCATGCATTCGCTCACCAAGTCGGCCATCTTTTTCGCTGTCGGCCACATCGCGCAAGTCAAGGGCACGCAGAAGATTGCCGAGATGAGCGGACTGACAGTGACCAACCCAGTCCTCGGCTGGGGCCTGGTGATCGGCGTCATTGCGATTGCAGGCTTGCCGCCGCTCGGAATCTTCATGAGCGAGTTCCTGCTTGTCAGTTCGACATTCGCGCGGGAGCCGTGGCTCGCGATCCTCCTGGTATTCGGAATTCTTGTCGGCTTCGGCGCGCTGTTCCTGCGGCTGAACTCCATTGCGTTCGGCGAGCCGCGCGGGCCTAGCGCCGAGGCAAAGGCATCTTATCTGCCGATGTATTCGCACCTTGCGATCGTGTTCGTCGCCGGCATCTACATGCCGCCGGCGATCGTGATGTGGTTTCAGAACGTGGCCAAGCTACTAGGTTAGATTCCATGGTGGCAATGCGGGACACGATTGCTCAGGCTCCGCAGGTCGGTGCGCACCGTCCCTGGCCGCGCGTGATCGTCACAGCGGACGCTTGGCGAGACCTTTGCGACGAGTTGGCCGCCGGCAACGCCACGCTGCTCGGCCTCTGGGGCGACGACGGCGCCGTCCACATGGCGCTCCTGATGGAGTCCGCCGACGTCGCGGTCGTCACGCTCAAATGCCGCGATGGCGCCTTCCCCTCCGTCGGCGCACGGCACGCGCCCGCGATCCGGCTCGAACGCGCAATCCACGATCTTTATGGCTTGCAGCCGGTTAGCGCGCTCGACCTGCGCCCCTGGCTCGACCTCGGCTTCTGGGACATTCAGCATCCGCTCGGTGACCGTACCCCTGCGCCGGCGCCGCGTGAGCCCTACCCGTTCCTACCGGTCGAAGGCGAAAATCTGCACCAGATTCCCGTCGGGCCGGTGCACGCCGGAATCATCGAACCCGGACACTTCCGCTTCACTGCCAACGGCGAGGCCGTCGTGCGGCTCGAACAGCGGCTCGGCTATGTGCACAAGGG
>WHTP01000013.1 GCA_009377695.1 Hyphomicrobiales bacterium
GGCGACCTCTTGGTCGGCATCGAGGCGATCTGCGTCAGGCCGGCACGCTCGTAGACCGCGACGTGATGGTCCTGGTTCGACGAGACGACGACATGCTGGTTGTCGGGCGACACCCGCACACGTCGCATCTGCTTCTTCTCGGCATTGGCGCCGTCGATCGGCACCGTGCGGATGACGGCGTGCGAGCGCGCGTCGATGACGTAAAGCTCAGCCGCGTCCTGTGCGCACGCATAGACCGCGGTGCCATCGGGCGAGACGGCGAGTCCCTCAACGGCGTGAGGAAGTGCGATGCGATCGATGACGCTCCGGCGCGCCACGTCGATGGCAACCAGGTAGTTCGACTTCACTGATGCGAACACCTTGCCGGTCGCATGGCTGACTGCGACCCAGTGCGCGGTGTGTCCGACGTCGATCTTATCGACCTTGCCGCTTAAGGGATCGATCGCCAGCACGGCATTGCCGAGTTCGCCCGAGGACCACAGCGTGCCCTGCTCGTCCATCATCACGCCGTGCGGCGCATATACCGCGCCGAGATCGATCACGCGCGTGAGCGATCGCGACGGCAGGTCGATCACCACGATGCGGCGGTCGGGATTCACGCGCCTGGCGAACACGCCGTCCCCATAGACCGAACCGTACGCCGTTCGGCCGTCCGCGGAGATCGCGAGCTCATGGGTCGAGCCCGGCATGTCGATGGTCGCCTGCATCGTCAGCGTCGCCGCGTCGAGGAAATGCACCTTGTGCGCGGTCTTGGCGGTGACAATCAGGTTCGGCCCGCCGGGCCGGTTGTTCAAATCGGTCATGGGACGACTTTAGCAGATTGGACGGCCGCTATTCGACGGCGACCGGAAACATCTCGTCCGTCGTGATGACGCGGGGCGCAAGGCCCTGCTCGTGCACGAAGCGGCCGATCGCTTCCCAGGTCGGCCGGTTGGGCTCCACGCCATAGGGCCAATAGTCCTTGCCGAATACCCGCCAGGTTTCCTCGACGTGATCGATCAGGAACGGCAACGCGAGATGCAGCGCATCGGTATCGTAAAGACCCTCGGTCGCGATCGCCTTCGCCTCGCAGAACGCCTTGTAGATGCTTTTCGCCACCCACGGATGCTCGCGATGCACGTCTTCGCGCACCACCACCGTGTGCATGATCGGGAAGATCTTCGTGCGCCGGTAATAGTCTTGCTCCACCTGCTTGAAGTTCGGCCACAACCGCGCAATGTGCGGCGCACCGTTGAGGAACGATTGCGGGATGTAGAGTGTCAAGAGTGCGTCCAGTTCGCCGGCATCGAACATCATTTCGAGCGTCTGCGTGCCGGAAAGAAAGTCGAGCTTGACCGCCTTGGGCAAATTGAGTGGGATCAGCGGCTGCTCGACGAACGTGTTCAGCCCGCCCATGAACCAGTGCATGTGCTCGGACTTGATGCCGTAATCGTGCTCCAGCATCCCGCGCATGAAGCACAGTCCGGTGGAGGAATATTGCGAGGTGCCGACGCGCTTGCCGCGCAGGTCTTTCGGCTTCTCGATTCCCGAACCCTTGCGCACGTAGATGCAGGAGTGACGAAAAATCTTCGAGAGCGCGACCGGCACCGCGACAAACGGGCAGTCGCCGCGCGCCTTCAACGCCGTGTAGGACGCGAGCGACAGTTCGGAGACCTGGAATTCCTTGTCGTCCAGCATGCGCTGGAACGTCTGCCGCGGCCGCAGGATCTGAATGTCGAGATCGATGCCCTCGGGCTTCACCCGCCCGTCGATGATCGGGCGTGTCCGGTCGTAGTTCCAGCAGGCAAGCGTGAGCTTCAGGTTGGGCATGGCATTCTCTGTTGGTTCAGCGGGCGCCCGGCGACAGCCGGACCGCGCCGGTGCGCGCGGTCAAATCCCATAGCAAGCCTTGCGGCAAGGTGGCCACCAACGGCGCGGTCGGCACGCCGGCCGCGTCGAGCAGATCGGCGACCCAATGATTGCAGACTCTGAACACGTTGAAGGTCCCGACTGCACGGAAGAATAGGCTCGGGCCATAGAGGCCGCGGCCCAATTCTTCAATCGTGCCGTCGGTACCGCTGCGGGCGAACGTCGCGTCGAGCATAGCCGCGAGCCGCGCGAATCCGTCTTCGCCGAGCGTAACCGCAACCATACTGGCGCTGAGGTACGCCAACCGCGGATGCTGGTGGAGGCCGACCACATGCAGCACCGACGGGTTGCCCGGCCTGAACAAGGCACGCAGCGCCAGCGCGGTCGTCAGCGCGTTCGTCGTCGGCACCCGCGTATAAAATGCTTCGTCGCCCCAGCCAAATTCGAGCCGCTCATAGCCGGCGAAGCGCTCCGTCACCGCCGCCAGCGCCGGCAATGCCTCCCGGCGGGCGGCCTCGGCCAAGGCCTCGCGCGGCAGGATGATCCCCGAGTGATGGAAATTGGCGACGACGAACACCTCGACGCGCGTGGCGTCCGGCGCTGGCGGGTAGAGGGTGTCGTCGCCCGAGCGGGCCGTGGCAATGGCCGCGACGATCAGCGCAACCGCCAGAATGCCGATCAGCCATGCAGCCCATCGCAGAATGCGCCGCACGCCTTTCTCCTGATTTCAGGTTGTCACCATCCGGAAATCCGGATCGAAGCCGAACGCACGCCGCGCTTTCTCAATCAGCACCGTGCCGTCGTCCTCGGCGATGTTGTAGATGCCCGGCTCACCGCGCGACACGGCGAGCCGCGCCACCTGCGCGGCGGCGTCTACATGCAATGGTGATGTGCCTGACGGCTTCGGAGTCCACGTGCCCGGCCCGTAGAACCGGCCATAACGCAGCACGAGACCGTCGACGCCGGGCGTGTTCATCACCGCCTCTTCTAGCGCCGCAACACCACCGACCGAGACCGCGCGGGCACCTTCGGCCGCAATATCCAGCGGATCGGTTTCCGCGCGCGCCCCTTCACCCGGTGCATAGGCCCAGGCGATGCTCTGCGCGACCACGCGCTTGACGCCGGCGGCCTGCGCCGCCGCCATGAGATTGCGCGAGCCGTCGCAGCGCAGCCGGGCATTGTTTTCCGTCACAGCGACCGCCTGCGCGGGATCTTGCACCTCGGGCAAATCGGTAAGCTGATGGATGATGACATCGGGCCTTGCCGTAACGACGGCTTGTTCTAAAGCGACCCTGTCGAAGACATCGATGACGACAGGGGTCGCGCCTTGCGCGCGCAACGCCGCCACCTTGGCCGGCGAGCGGGTCGTAGCGATGACCTGATGCTCGTCCTGGCGCAACAGCGGCAGCAGCCGCTGGCCGACCACGCCGCTCGCCCCCGCAACGAAAACAATCACGCCGCCCCCTTGAGCCGCTCCAACGCCTCCAGGATCTTGGCGCGGCGGCCTTCCGCCTCCTCGCGCTTCTCGCGCTCGCCTTCGACGACCTCCTCGGCAGCGTTTTGGATGAATTTCGGGTTGTTGAGCTTGGCGTCAACACGAGCGATGTCGGCGTCGACGCGGGCTAGCTCCTTGGCGAGCCGCGTTTGCTCGGCAGCGAAATCGATCACGCCCTTGAGCGGCAACGCCATCACCTCGCCGCGCACCAGAAGCTGGATCGACCCGGGTGGCACGGCTTTTGCGACCGACAGGCTCGACAGCCGAGCAAGCCGTCGGATCATGTCGGCCCAGCGGCCGGCACGCGCATCGGTCTCCGCGGAAACTCCGGCAAGCACCACTGGCAGCTCGGTCGCGACCGTGAGATTCATCTCGGCCCGCACCGAACGGATCGCGGTCACGATGTCGATCACCCAGCCGATCTCGCTCTCGGCGGCATGGTCGGAGAGCCGCGCATGTTCCGGCCATGGTGCGAGCGCCAACAAGCCGTCACGCGGCGGGCCCTGCTCGGCGGTGACGCGCCAGAGCTCTTCGGTCACGAAAGGCATGAACGGGTGCAGCATCTTGTAGATCTCGTCGCGCACCCAGGCCACCATGGCCCGCGTTTCCGCCTTCGCTGCGTTGTCGGGACCGCCGAGAACCGGTTTGACGAGCTCGAGATACCAATCGCAATAGATGTTCCAGACGAAGCGGTAGAGCGCGTTAGCCGCGTCGTTGAACTTATAGGTCTCGATCTGCTCGGTGACCTCACGAGAGGCCTTCTGGAGCTCGTGCGCGATCCAGCGATTGAGCGTCTCCATGTTCGATGACGGATCGAAGCCGGCGACCGTCGCGCATTCGTTCATCTCCGCGAAGCGAGAAGCATTCCACAGCTTGGTCGTGAAGTTGCGATTGTTCTCGAAATGTTGCGGAGACAGCTTGATGTCGTGGCCCTGCGCCACAGCCCGCGCGAGCGAGAACCGCAACGCGTCGGCGCCAAACTCGTCGACGACGCCGAGCGGATCGATAACGTTGCCCTTCGACTTCGACATTTTCTGTCCGCGCTCGTCGCGGACCAGTCGATGGATGTAGACCGTATGGAACGGGATGTCCTTCATGAAATGAAGGCCCATCATCATCATGCGCGCAACCCAGAAGAAGATGATGTCGAAGCCTGTCACCAACACATTGGTCGGATAGAAGCGCTTGAGCTCGGCGGTCTCGTACGGCCACCCGAGCGTCGAGAACGGCCACAGTGCCGACGAGAACCAGGTGTCGAGCACGTCCTCGTCACGCCAGACCGGGACCTTCTCCGGCGGCTCGCCGCCGAAGCCGACTTTGGTGAGGCTTTCGTCCATGCTGCCGACCAGCTCGACGTCCTTCTTGTAGTAGTTCTTCGCGCGCTGGAGCGCTTCGGCTTCAGTCTCGGCAACGAACACCTCAGTCTTCGCGATCGACAATTGATCGCCGTCGAGCGCCCAGCCGTACCACGCCGGGATCTGGTGGCCCCACCAGAGCTGGCGCGAGATGCACCAGGGCTGGATGTTGTCCATCCAGTTGAAATAGGTCGCCTCCCACTGCTGCGGTACGAACACCGTGCGCCCATCGCGCACCGCCTGCGCGGCCGGCTGCGCCAGAGTCTTGGCGTCGACGTACCACTGGTCGGTGAGATACGGCTCGATGATCACGCCGGAGCGGTCGCCATGCGGCACCATGTGCACGTGTGACTCGATCTTGGCGACCAGCCCCTTGTCCTGCATGCGCTCGACGATCAGGCGGCGCGCGACGAAGCGGTCGAGGCCGTGCATCTGCAGCGTCTCGACCAGCTCCGGCGCCATCGGATCGATGCCATCGAGGAAGGCGTCGTTGTTTTCAAGGTTGAGATTGGCCTCGCGGTCGAGCACGTTGACCGGCGGCAGATCGTGGCGGCGGCCGACCTCGAAATCATTGAAGTCGTGCGCCGGCGTGATCTTGACCGCGCCGGTACCCTTCTCGGGATCGGAGTATTCATCGGCGATGATCGGAATGCGACGCCCGACCAGCGGCAAGATTGCGAAACGGCCGACCAGGTCGCGGTAGCGCTCGTCGTCGGGATGCACCGCGACCGCGGTGTCGCCCAGCATCGTCTCCGGCCGCGTCGTCGCGACGGTGATGAAAGTGTCGCGCAGTCCCTCGACTGGATAGCGGAAGTGCCAGAGATGGCCTTTCGTCTCCACCTGTTGCACTTCGAGATCGGAAATCGCGGTGAGCAGCTTCGGGTCCCAATTGACCAGCCGCTTGTCCTTGTAGATCAGGCCGGCGCGATAGAGCGTGACGAAGACGCGGATCACCGCCTTCGACAGCCCCTCGTCCATGGTGAAGCGCTCGCGCGACCAGTCGCACGACGCACCGAGCCGCTTGAGCTGGTTAATGATGGTGCCGCCCGATTCCGCCTTCCAGGTCCAGACCTTTTCGAGGAACTTCTCGCGCCCCAGCGCGCGGCGGCCCGGCTCCTGGCGCTCCATAAGCTGGCG
The DNA here is from genome assembly GCA_009377695.1 of Hyphomicrobiales bacterium. GTDB lineage: Bacteria > Pseudomonadota > Alphaproteobacteria > Rhizobiales > Xanthobacteraceae > VAZQ01. The sequence continues at coordinate 5,836 of WHTP01000013.1, forward strand.
CTCGACCACCATCTGGGTGGCGATGCCGGCATGGTCGGTTCCGACCTGCCAGAGCACGTCCTTGCCGCGCATCCGCTCGAACCGGCAGAGCACGTCCTGGAGCGTGTTATTGAGCGCATGCCCCATATGCAGCGAGCCGGTGACGTTGGGGGGCGGGATGACGATGCAGTAGGGCTCGGCCGAACGCCGTTCGGGCTGGCCGGCGCGGAAGGCACCGGCCTCTTCCCAAAGCGCAGCGATGCGCGTCTCGACCTCGGCAGGTTGGTAGGTCTTGTCGATCATTGTCGTTTCGGTTTCGCCTGTTCGCGCGGTAAAAAGCGCGCCAGTTCGCACACTGTCAATGTCCACAGCCGCCACTTGACCACCAATCGGTGACCCCCTTCCCGTGCCGTTCAGTCCCTCGCCTGCCGCCGTGCCGAGCCCAACCCGATCGATCGTCCTGCTCGCGGTGGCCGGCTTTGCCAGCCAGGCGCAGGTCCGGGTCACCGATTCACTCCTCCCGCAGATCGCCGGTGACTTTGGAACCACCGTGGGCGCGGCGGCCATGGTGGTCACGGCCTACGCAGTGGCGCACGGCTCGGTCCAGTTCTTCATCGGCCCGATCGGCGACCGGTTCGGTAAGTACCTCACCGTTATGACCATGTGCCTCGCCTCCTCGATCCTGGTCATGGCCTGCGGGCTTGCCAATTCGCTGACCGAGCTCGTAATCGCGCGGCTGCTCGCGGGTGCCTGCGCCGGGTGGGTCATCCCGCTATCGATGGCCTATGTCGGCGACGTGACACCCTACGACCGGCGCCAGCCGGTGCTCGGCCGCTACCTGACCGGGCAGATCACGGGACAACTGTTCGGTCAGGCCGCCGGCGGCGTCCTCGGCGACCTGTTCGGCTGGCGCAACGTCTTCTTCATTCTCGGCGCGATGTTTGCGCTCGCGACCGCAGGCCTGATTTACGAGCTTATCACCAACAAGAGCACGCGCGCCACCGGACGGCCGGAAGAGCGCTCGCGCGGCTTCGTTGCCGATTACAAGGCCGTGCTGTCGAATCCCTGGGCACGGATTGTGATCTTCGCGGTGTTCCTCGAATCCGTGTTCGGTTGGGGCGCCTTTGCCTATATCGGCGCCGATCTCAACCATCGCTTTGGACTAAGCCTCACGGCCATCGGCCTGATCGTCGGGTGTTTCGCGCTCGGCGGACTGGTCTACACCGCGACGGTGCAGCAGCTCGTCAACCGGTTCGTCCAGGTGGGGTTAGCCGTCGGCGGCGCAATGGTGTGCGGCGTTTGCTATCTCCTGCTGGCAGCGGGTTTGGCGTGGTGGCTCGCGCCGATCGCCGTTGGATTCTACGGCTTCGGGTTCTACGCGTTGCACAACACGTTGCAGACCTGCGGGACGCAGATGACGCCGGAAGCGCGCGCGACCGGCTTCGCGCTGTTCTCGTCCGCCATCTATCTCGGCCAGATGGTCGGCGTCGGCTTGAGCGCGATCGTGTTCGACCGCGCCGGCGCGATGCCGCTCCTGGTGGCGGCGGGTCTTGCGTTGCCAGCGATGGCGTTGTGGTTCGCGCGCAAATTGAAGCTCAGGAGTTAGAGTCTTATCCACTCGGGCGATCTATCAACCGCCCATTCCCGCGCAAGCGGGAATCCAGGAACCTATTTTGCCCCCTGGGTTCCGGCTTTTCGCCGGGACGAGCGGACGGTGAGTCGGTCAGGCCCGCCCGCGCGACACGCGCTCGATCTCGGCGCGCACCAAGCGCTCGACCAGCCCGGGCAGATTGTCGTCGAGCCAGGATTTCAGCATCGGCCGCAGCATCTCGCGGACGAGATCTTCGAGCGTGCGGGCGTTCTGCACCAACACGGTATGAGCGAGCCTGTTGAACGCCGAATCAACCGCCGCCGTCGTCGTCGACGAGATCAACGCATCCGCATCGAGCCGCGGAGGACGCGGACCCGAGGTCCGCGAGGACTCCGATTCGATCGGCCGGTCCTCGAACACCACGTCGGAATGCCCGTCGATGGTGCGGAAACCACCATTCGGTTGTTCCGGCTCCGCCATCGATTCGGTCAATTCGAGAATGTCGGGCGTCGGCGGCCCTTGCTCCGGCTCGGGGGAAGCGGGCGTGTTGAGGTTGGAGAGCATCTCGTCAACCTCGGCCTGCCGCATCGACGGCTCCGACGCCGGACGCGGCGGCGCGATCGGAGATGCGCGCGAGGACGGAGTTGGAACAGGCTCAGGACGTTGCGCCATCAGCGATGGCGGTGGCGGCACCGGATCGGCCGCCTTCGTCGGCGGCGCGTTGGTGCTCGTGGTGTCGTCATCAGCGATGATCCGTCGAATGGAGGCGAGAATCTCCTCCATCGTCGGTTCTGTTGCCTTTGCAGGCTGGTTCATGTGCCGCTTCCCCGCTCAGGTGCCCGCGCCCTGAGTTGCACCTTATGATTCGGCGCGAATCAGCGTCGAAGCGTAGCGCGCTTATAGGTAGAACGCAGTCTGGAAAGTGCGCTCATCCAATGATTTGAGAGCGACCTCGGACGCAGACCGGTTCCGCCTACCGATCGCGAGCCGGCGTCGAAGTCGAAGCAATATGGCAAGTCGAACGTCGAACGCAAGTTCGTCGAAACTTATCGTCCATCAGGCGTGCGAACGCCGATCCACTTATCGCGGACCTGTTGATAATGCACCATCGGATCGTAATTCGGGACGCCTAATCCGAGGATCTGCGGCGATAGGCTGCCAACGGCCGAGAGCACGGTATAGGAGGCGACCACCCGGTCGCGCTGTGCCGTGACCAGGGCCACGCGAGCGTTCACCAGCTCTTGCTGTGCATTGAGAACGTCGAGCGTGGTGCGCTGGCCGACGCGTGCTTCCTCACGCACGCCGTTCAGCGAGATCTCGGCCGCGGCAACTTGAGCCTCGGTCGCCTCGATCTGAGCCTTGGCCGCCTCCAACTGGCCCCACGCCTGCGTGACCGTCGATTGCACCTGATCGCGGGCGGTATCGAGGTCAAGCCGGCGCTGGCCGAGCGTTTCCTTGGCCTGCCGAATCGTCGCGTATTCGCCGCCGCCCTGGTAGAGCGGCACCGAAAGCTGCGCGGTGACCGCTGCCGAAAATGACCGCGCCGAGGCCAGCTGCTGAGTCGAGCCCTGGGTCCTGTTCGCCGACCCCTGCAGCGTCGCTGTCGGATAGAGCGCTCCTTGCGCAACCTTCACCTGATACGCCGCAACATCGACATCGTAAGATGCGCTCGTGATGGTAGGATGCTCGGCGCGCGCGCGCGCCAGCGCACCCCGCAGGTTGCGCGGCGAGAGCCGGTCGACCGGCATTGCCGCCACCAGGCGCCCCGGCTCGACGCCGATCACCTGCCGGTAGTTCGCACGCGACGTGATGTAGTTGGACTCGGCGGTCAGCAATTGGGATCGACCGCTCGCGAGGCGTGATTCCGCCTGCGCCACGTCCGTGCGTGTCACCTCGCCGACGTTGAACCGATCGCGCGTCTGCCGCAGCGTTGCTTCGAGCACGGTGACGTTGCTGCGTTGCAGTTCGAGGATGGCGCTGTCGCGCAGCAGATTCATGTAGGCGGTGACCGCGTTGAGCAGCACCGATTGCTCGGTCAAGCGCAACGTCTCGCGCGCCGCGAACACCTGCGCTTCGGCCTGGCGCGTGCGGTTGCCGGTCTGGAAGCCGTTGAACAGCGTCTGGGTGGCGGTGATCCCGTATATTGTGGCGCCGACGGTGCCGCAATTCCTGTCGAACCTGCCACCGGAGCGATTGCAGATGTTGGTCGGGGCGGCACGGGTCAAGCTTTCGAGGTAGCTATGGGTGTAGCTGGTGGTGCCGGTCACCCGCGGGCGATAACCGCCGAGCGCAATCGCAACGTTCTCATCGACCGCGCGCGTTGCCGCGCGCTGCGCGTTGAGCTGAGGATTATTCTGGTAGGCCTGCACCAGGGCCGTGTTCATGGTGGCCGTGCCGGCCGGCATCGCGCCGCGCCGCTGCACCGGCATTTCGGACGCGGTCGCGCTCGCCAGCCAGATACCAACGACAGCCAGAACACTAGCGCGGGCGATCACGTCTCGCCCGACCGCGTTCGGCCGCCCCTGCCCCCATGCCATCCAAGACCCCACGCCCACAACGCGGCCAAAGTCCGCGTACCATGCCCGCGTCCCTGATCAGCGCGCCCACGATGGACTCGCCGACCCAACCCGGCGCTAACAATAGGCACGTTGCGGGCCCTGCGAAACCCCTGAACAAAACCCCTGACGGCAAACGGAGGAAGCGCGTGCTTTCCGCGCCACACTTCACGGTGGGAAACCCTTCGGCGGGGGTATCAGAATACGAATGCCGGCGGTACCGCGAATCCCGGCAAGGCCGGCGCAGCCGCATCGAAGATGGGCAGAGGACTCACCTGCCCGCTCGAGACGAGATAGAGCATCGCCTTGCTCGCCGGCGGGCGTCCGACGACCGCCACCAGTCGCCCGCCCTCCGCCAATTGACGAAGCAGGCGCTCCGGCACCATTTCGGCTGCGCCGTTGATCAAAATGACGTCGTAAGGCGCGCCGGCCTGCCAACCATCGGTCAGCGACCCCTCCACCACCTCGGCATTGGCGGCCCCGACGGCAGCCAGGTTCTCGCGCGCGTGCCGCACCAAGGTTGCATCTTCCTCGACTGCCACCACATGGTGGGCAAGCGCCGCCAAAAGTGCAGTTGAATAGCCGGTGCCGCAGGCAACATCGAGCACCCGGTCCTGCGGGCGGATTTCAGCAGCCTGAACGAACTTCGCCAGCACCATAGGCTTGAGCAGGCGGCGTGCCGGCGTGCCTGCGGTCACCGCAATGTCGAGGTCGAGATAGGCGAGCGACGCGTGGCTCTCGGGCACGAATCGCTCGCGCGGCAACTCCAGCATGGCCGCAATGATGCGCTGATCGGTGACGTCGCTAGTCCGGACCTGGCAATCGACCATCATGCGGCGCGCGGCGGCGAAATCGAACATGGGAGAATCCGAGAGAGGGCGCTGGTGACGTCACTTCTATCGGCAAGGCCGACGACAATTGCAAGGCAGCGCAAAACGGCCGCGAATCGAACGGGTCACGAGCCTGGTGGCTTTCAGATCAGTTGCCCGTTCGAGATTGCTCCTGTATTGACCCGCCTGACGGCCACGTGGCGGAGTGGTTACGCAACGGTCTGCAAAACCGTGTACCCCGGTTCAATTCCGGGCGTGGCCTCCAATTGCTCGTGGTGCCGGCCCCCGCCCGCGGCACTCGGGCTTACCTCAGCACCTCCAGAAGGCGTCCGAGAGATCAATTCTCGGCTGGGTTGCCGATTCCACTCATTACGCCCCGGCAACATGAAGGAAGGATGAATGCCGCTATGCAGCACACAATTGCTGCTATGCGATAACTCACCGTGTTTTCGTTGGTATACCAGCCTATATAAAGGTTCAAGAAACGAACGAAGCACGAGAGGACTATAAAAATATGACCACCATTGCCCTGTCCCAACTGGTTCACCAGGCTCCCGCTTTCCTGTCGCGGATTTCACAGCGGTTCAGCGCCTTTTTCGCCGGCATCGAGGACGCACGCCTGATGGCGCAGCGGTTCAAGACGCTCTCGCAGATGACCGACGCCCAGCTCGCGGCGCGCGGTCTCCGGCGCGAAGAGATCCCGCAGGCGGTGCTCAAGCTAAGCATCCGGACGTAACGCCCGAACTCCGGGATCGGCCAAGGAAGCGCTAGGCCGACCCTGACCAGTGACGCCTCTCGGCGCGAGCTTGAGAGACAAAATGCCGGCCGCGGACACCCGCCGCCGGCATTGTCGTGCCTAGGGGGCGAGCGCGGCGGGTATGTTTGGGGACCGGCCGCACGACGGGCCGATTGCACGTCTGATCACCCCACGCTATTTGGCGCTAGGCAATCTGAAACGTGTTTGTTATAGGCCACACCTTCCTCTGAGGCGCGCATCGTTCCCCGGTAGCTCAGTGGTAGAGCAACCGGCTGTTAACCGGTTGGTCGCTGGTTCGAATCCGGCCCGGGGAGCCAAGCTTTTTCAGATATTTAGCCGAAGAACGGGCCGCCGACTGAGGTGGCTTTTTACGCGTGGGGGCCACATGCTGCATGTTGCCTCCGGCTACCTGCCGCACGCAACCCTTGATATGCTCAATGAGCGAACGCTGGCTTGGCGCCTCGCTCACAGTCGGCTGCGGCCCGCGCGCCGAGCTGTCAGGCCTGCGCTGCAACGCGTGTGTGTGCCGCTGGCCGACACTGTCGTTAATGACCAAAGCCACTAATGCCCGCGGGCCCACATACACCCGCACTTCAGGGCGTCGCCAGCGGTCGGAACTATGGTCGCACTGCGAACGTTGAAAAAGATCGTATCGATACAAAGGAGACGCGCCATGGAGGACGCTGGAGTGGGTTGGATCGCGGCGATTATCATCGGCGGAATCGCAGGCTGGCTGGCCGAGCAATTCATGAAGAGCAACATGGGCATGCTGATGAACATCTTGCTCGGCATCGTCGGGGCAGCGATCGCCAGCGCCCTGTTGAGCGTTTTTGGAATCGTGCTGGGAGGCTGGATCGGCTACCTCATCGCAGGATTCATTGGTGCCTGCCTGCTGATCTGGATCGTCCGGATGCTGCGGGGCGAACGCGCTGCAATCTGAGAAGTACCGGCCAAAACGCTTTGGTAGCATCGGCCGCCCGGTCCGCTGACGGCGTGACGAACGATGGTCGGCTGCGGTGCCGGGAATTCCCCTGGGCAGAGTGCCTGCTCAAGCCCGCGGCATTGCCCGGCGGCAATATTTCTGATATCAGAAAGAAATGAGCAGAGCGTCAGCGTCTGGTATCAAAAAGAAGATTGGTCGGCCTCAGGTTGGATCCGTCCCGGTCATGGTACGCCTGCCGCCAGATCAACTCGCTGACCTGGACCGATGGATTGTGGATATAGCTCGGCGCATGCGTGCCAAACCAAGCAGCCGGCCAGAAGCAATTCGCGACATATTGCAGAACCACTTCGATACGCAGCGACAGCATTGGAGTCGCGAGGACATCGAGAAGTCTAAGTCGGCGAAACGGTCGAGGTGGGAGCCAGTAAGCTGAGTCTTTCGGGGCCGGCGGCGCTGTGCAAATATTTGGGCGAACATCGGTGGCAGCCCCGGTCACCTCATTGGCATAGGCGGCTATTGGCCGCGAGCATTCCACCGGTCGACGCGCCAGAATTGGTGATCTGCAGGTCGGGAGCGGTTTCAGGTCGTCAACAGCAGCTTCATTGCGTTCGTTCCGATGCCCGTACTGCGCGGACCGTTATGCAGCACGAACACGCCATGGGAGGACGGCGCGCCCGTCCCCTGCCATTTGGTGAAGCCCATCCAGGAGGTGAAGCCGGGGACGCCACCGTTCTTGCTCAACACCGTGGCATGTCCCCGCCCTGTTTGAATCGGCGTATGAAACCAGCCGTAGCCCGTCACCGGCGATCCGCCGGTTGCGGAACAGGCGGCCGTCCGGAAGGTTTCGGTCTGCTGATAGACGAGCGCAGGATCCGTCAAGCCGCCCGGCAGGCGTCCCATGTTGTAGAGAAGGTAGCGCAGCATGTCGGCGCCATTGCTGACGATGCCGCCCGATCCGTAACCGGGGAGATTGCACGGCCGATAAAGGCTGCGTGCCGGAAGCGCCACGAAACGCCGCGTGTAGCCGACCGGCAAGCGCGGCTTCATGTTGGCATGAAAGACAGCCGTGTTCGGCGCATCGAACTTCGCGCAGAATTGTTTGAGGCGTTTGTCATATTGAGTAACGAAGGCATCGGTATTCGTGCTGTCGATCCGCAGCGCGGCCATGCTCAAGAGAGACCATCCGATGTTGGAATAGGCGTAGCAGGCGCCTTGCCCATTGGGCGGGACGAAATCCGCCATGTAGTCGAACAGGCTTTTGACGCTCTTCATCACACCTGGCGGATAGGCGCCGCTCCGATTGTCCTGCGGCAAGCCCGGCTCGTAGATGGCGAGGTTCTTGAGGCGGATGTCGGCCACGGCTTTCGAGAGCCTCAGGCGGCTGCCGAGCGACGTGCCGAGCGTGCCCTCGTAGGGGCCATGAAGCATGTAGTAGATGCCGGACGTGAACACTTTCGAGACCGAGCCGATTTCGAGCGGCGTTTGCGCATCGAGGGCCAGTTTCTTTCCGAACGGATTGATCAATGTATCGCCGCCGGCAAACAGCAGTTGCCCTTTCGGGAGATCCGGCGTCACGACGCCAACGGCGATTGCTGATCTGATCCCGCGCTGATTGAAGGCACGGCGGGAGAGCATCTCGATCCGGCGCTGGAGCGCACGGATCGGATCGCCATCGGCAGCATTCGCCGGCCGGCCGATCAGCGCAGTTGCGGCCAGACTTGCGCTGCCTCGTAACAGCATGCGTCGCGTGAGCATCGGTCTGCATCTCCGCCCACCCTCGCCCAGCAGCGTGCCATCCCTTCAATGAACAGAGGATTGATGCAACCGACGCCATCTGGGCCGCGGGGATGCCGACCGCCGCGTTTTCGAAGATTTATTTTAATTGCTTCTGATCATGGGTTGGACCAGGCCATGGCGCGGAGATATCCGTTAGGACCTGCCTAACCGCTGTGCGCATCATCCAGCGAAAGCAGGCAAAACGCAGCAAGCTTGAGTAAGCGCGGTGCGCGTCCAAGCACTAGCCTGGCGCCATCATGCAGAACGGCTGACGTTCAGCACATCAAAGCGAGTCCTGAAACATGAAACGGTTTACAACGGCTGTGCTTGGTCTGGTTGCGGCGATATCGATCGCAATGTCGGCGCAAACTCACGCGGCGGAACCGGCGCAGGCACGCAATGTCGTGCTTGTGCACGGTGCCTGGGCCGATGGCTCGAGTTGGGGCGAGGTGATCCCGCTCTTGCAAGCCGCCGGCCTGAATGTGACAACCGTGCAAAATCCACTGACCTCGCTTGGCGACTCGGTCACCGCAACCCGCCGCGCTCTCGCATTGCAGGACGGTCCGACCGTGCTCGTCGCTCATTCCTGGGGCGGCACGGTCATATCCGAGGTCGGCACCGACCCCAAGGTCTCGGCGCTGGTCTATGTCGCGGCACGGGCGCCAGACGCCGGCGAGGATTTCGTGGCGCTGTCCGGCAGATTCCCCACCATGCCCGTGCGCGCGGGTGTGAAGGAGCACGATGGCTTCACCACCGTTTCCGAAGACGCGTTCCTGAAATACTTCGCGAACGAGGTCGCGCCGGACAAGGCGAAGGTGTTGTACGCCGTGCAGGAACCAGCCGCAGCCTCGCTCTTCAGTGGGCGCACGACCGCAGCTGGATGGCGTGTCAAGCCAAACTGGTATGCGGTGTCGCGACAGGATCAGACGATCTCGCCTGACCTGGAGCGCTATCTCGCAAATCGCATGAAGGCGAAGACAGTTGAACTGGACGCCGGTCATCTCGCGCTTGTATCTCACCCCAGAGAAGTTGCAGACCTGATTTTAGCGACGGCAGGGCGCGGAAAATCCAAGTAGCCGTCGGTGCGTCAATTCCAAAGCGGGCTAGTGTCCCGATTCCGAAGTTCGTACCATTTCGCAGCGGCCTCTTATACGAACTTCGGAATCGAAGGACACTGAACCACCACACTAGTTCAAGCCGCCCGCATTCAACGGCCTGTCACCCTTGCTTTTCCATCAGATAGTCGATGAACACGCGGACCCGCGCCGGCATGATCGTGCCACCAATTAATAGAGAGTGCGTAGATCGCGCTCGCGGATGATCACAGTTTTGGCCAGATCAAAAACACGGCAACGTGACCCATCGGCACTAGCACGATAGGTCTCAAACGCTATGCTTCCTAAGCGCTATGGTTCTTAAGAAGGAGGCGTTTCATGAACGACGCGCGCATGGGCAGTAGCGTGAACAGACGGGGGTTGCTCAAATCCGTTCTGATCAGCGTGTTTGCCGGATCGAGTCTCCCAGCGCTCGCTCATCACGGCTGGTCCTGGGCCGATGGCGAACAGATGGAACTGAACGGAACCATCCAGCAGGTCTCGATGGCGCCGCCCCACCCCACTCTTACGGTCAAAGCATCCGATGGCCGCGTCTGGCGGGTCGAACTCTCGAATCCGAACCAGACCGCCCGCTCCGGCTTCACCGCCAAGAGCGCAAAGCCCGGCGACGCCATCGTCATTCTCGGAAACCGCAATCGCGATAAGAGCAAGGCACATATGAAGGCCGTGCGCATCACCATCGGCGGCAAGAACTACGACATATATCCGGAGCGGATCATCGGCGCCAAATAAGCGCCAAAAGCAAATGCGAAGTCAGCGCCACGTGAGACACGTGCGGCATGCGGATTGTCGAGTGGATCGGCGCGTGGCCCGGTGCAGTCCTCCTCCGGGACTCGGGCACGGCTTATCTGTTCGTCAATGCAGCCCACATCCTCGGCATAGCGCTGCTCATCGGCGCCATTCTGCCGCTTGATCTCCGCCTGATGGGATGCTTCCGAACGATACCGCTGGCTGTGATTGCGCCTTTTCTTTCGCGCGTTGCAGCCGTCGGTATCGCGTTCGCGGTTTTGACCGGACTGTGCTTGTTCTCCGTGAAGCCATCCGAGTATCTCGCCAATACCGCCTTTCTCTGGAAGATTGCGCTCTTGGCAGCAGCGCTCGGAAATGTCGCCCTGCAGCATCACAGCCGCCAGTATTGGCTGGCGCTGGAAGGCGGCGGTATTCCGCTCCCGGTCCGAATCCGCGCAGCAGTATCGGCCCTGATGTGGCTGTCAGTGCTTGTGGCAGGTCGGTGGATCGGATTCTTGTGACGGCGCGTTTCTCATGCCGCCACCGGCAGCCCGCTACGCTGCCACCCCCTTCGCCTTCAGGCGCGCTTTCTTCTCGTCCGAGATCAGATAGTCAAGCTTGAACAGCTTGCGCGCGTTCTCGCCCAAGATGTTCTTCTTCGCCTGCGGGCTCAGGAACGGCAGATCGTAGATCGTCGAGGGCAGGTCCATGTCCCAGTGCGGATAATCGGACGAGTAGAGAAGCTGGGTGTCCGCAGCGATCATTTTGAAGGTTTCTTCCAGCATGGTCTGGTTGTTGATCATCTCCATCGGCTGGGAGGTGTAATACATTTCGCGCATATAGTCGCTTGGCTTGCGCTTGAGCGACGGCGCTTCCGACGAGCGCATCATGTATTCGTTATCGAGGCGCTGCATCAGGAACGGAATCCACGCGAGCCCGCTCTCGATCCAGATCGACTTCAGACCGGGAAATCGCTCCGGAATCCCGTTCACCACCCAGTTGGTCATGTGGACGATGTTGAACCAGGTGAAGCCGAGCGCATGCGTCGCGATGAATCGGTTGGTGATGTGCATGCTCTGGTCGCCCCAGTTGGTCGCCGCATGGAACGCCAGCGGGAGCCCGCGCTCTTCGAGCGCGCGGTAGAGCTTCATGTAGGCATTGTCATAGAGCGGCTTGTAGCGGACGGTGGTGACCAGGAAGCCGATCACGCCCTTCTTGCCTGAGAACTCCTCGACCATCTTGAGCGCCGCGACCGGATCGTTCATCGGCAGGTACAGCATCGACACCATGCGCGACTCGTTCGCCAGGAGTCTCTCGCAGAGCCAGCGGTTGTAGGCGCGCGCATACTGCACCTCGACCTCGACGATCGGATTGAGGCCGAGTCCGAGCATCGGCGTCGGGAACACGCAGGCAACGTCCACGCCCATCGAGTCCATCCACTTGCGGGTCAGCCCGATGTCGCGGTGCACGCCGTCGGGCGCCTTTTCGGTGGCGCGGTGCTGGTAGCGCGTGATGCGCCCGGCCATCTCCTGGAAACCGCCGGTGGAGCGCGGCAATTGGGTGGCGCCCTTGGTGTAGATGAACTGGTCGCGCATGACCGGATCTTCGATGTAGTCGAAAATCTCCTTGTAGGAGTTCGTCTCGTAATGGTGCGCGTCCACGTCGATGATCATGAAGTCTTCATAGCGCCGATCCTCGGCCTGGCGCTGCGCATTCGCGAGCAGGCGGCGCGTGTCGAATTGCTCCTGGTTCGGATCGCGGACCATGGGAGTCATAATGTTCATTGGTGTTTCCTCGGTTTTTTCCGCGGCTTTATCGATGAGTTTCAGGGTTGCTAGACGTCGACACGCTGGTGCGGCGCGATGCAGTTGCCGGTCATCGCCTGCCACATGCTGAGCTCGAACAATTGCACGTTCAGCGAATGCAGCAGGTCGGTCACGGTGACCATCGCGTCGGTGATGGTGACGCCGCCACCGCCCTGCGGGACCGGCATGCGCATGCCGGCCTCCGCCTTGACGGCATAGAGCCGCACGGCATTGGCGATCAGCGTGCGGAACTCGGCGTCGGGAATACGGTCGGGGTCGCCGACAGCGGCCGCAAGCGCATCGGCCGCGCGCGTGAGCGTTTCGGCCGAACGGCCGTCAGCCTCAGATGACGACATAAATACCTCCGTCGCGCTGGACCACCTCGTGCTTCCGCAGCCGCAGGTTCGGGTCGGGCGCGCATTCGCCGGTCTTCAGCTTGTATTCCCAACCGTGCCACGGGCAGACGATGTGGGGTTCGTCATCATCGTAGGTCTGGCCCAGGAAGGTCTTGTCCGGACCGATGAGGTCCACGACCTTGCTGCGAATGATGCCTTCGCAGGCGGGGCCACCCTGATGCAGGCAATGGTTCCGATAGGCGTAGTAGGCGCCGTCGTACCGGTAGACCCCGACCTCGATCCGGTCCTGCCGGATGATGCGGACGTCGCCGTCCTTCATCTCGATTTCGTTACAAACGAAGACCTGCTGCGCCATTCGACCTCGGCTCCCTAAGACGATTTCTGGGATCATTCTAACCCAGGATTCGCCGCGGCCAAGGGGACGTGAGAGGGCGCGTCCCTCGCCGTCACCGCCGCTCGACCAGGTCCGCCAATTTTTCGAGGCTTTGCGTCCAGCCCATCTCCATGCCCGCAAGCATCTGCGGTGCGACCGGCGCGATGCCGACGGCGCTGGAGTGGATGGTGACCTTGGTCTTGCCGCCGACGTCCTCGAAGGCGACAGTGGTGCGCGCTTCGAGCAGCGGATTGCCTTCATCATCCCGGGCCACCGACGTGAAGACGAGCCGCTCGGGCGGGCTGATCTCCTCAAAGGTGCCGGTCATCGGATACACGGCGCCGTCAGGTGCGCGCATATGAATACGGATCGCCCCGCCCTGGCGCACGCCGATCTCGCACACCGGATTGGTGAAGCCTTTGGGGCCCCACCACTGCGCCATGTGCCCGGGATCGGTCCATGCCATCCAGACCAGTTGAATCGGTGCATCGAAGATACGGGTCAGGCTGACGTCACGACACGTCGTCGCTTCAGGCTGCGCATTCATCCTGACGTCCCCTTCACGAACACGCCATCCTTGTAGGTCGCGCCGAAATAGACATCGATGTGATTGATCCGGCCGCCGTCGAACGTCATGAATTCGGTGTTGCGGAATTCACGTCCGTCTTTGGTGACGACCTTGTAGGTCGTGTACGCGCCGTTGCCCTGCTCGACAATCCGCTCGACCGTAACGTCCCGGAACAGTTCGCTACTCGGCCAGCAGCGTTTGAAATAAGTCGCCTTGTCGATTTCATCGTCGTACGGGCTGGTGAAATGGAAGTCGTCCGTCAACAACTCTTCGACGATCTTGCGGTCTTTCGACTTGTAGGCGGCGAAACACGCGCGGATGACGTCCGACTTGCTGGGTGCCGCGACCGGCTTGACGTTGACAGCTGATGTCATGGAACCGTCCTTTCACACTTGTCCACGATGACCACCGCGGGCGGCACGTGTTCCGTTGCGCTCCCGGGGTTCTCGCTTACTGGTCAGCGACGGATTGGGGTCTCCGATGCGACATATGTGATTACCGAGAGCTTGACGTTGCATTGGTGGTAAGCGTGGCCGTCGGCCACGCTTACCACTGCTGCGGGGGGGCCGGACTTAGGCGGCGTCGGCCTTGGCCGCCGCCTGCTCGACGACGACCATCCAATTGACGCCGAACTTGTCGACGACCATCCCGAATGCTGGCGAGAAGAAGGTCTCGATCAGCGGCTGAGACACTTGGCCACCCTCGGACAAAGCGCCGAACAGACGATTGGCCTCGGCTTTATCGCGGGCGTTGATCGCGAGCGAGAAGCCCTTGAACTCTGGATTGCCCTTGGCCCAGCCGTCGGACGCCATCACGGCGGTGTCGCCGATCCGCAGGGAGGCATGCATGATCTTATCCGGATCAGCGCCGCCGCACCCGGACTCCGCGTTGTCGGCCGAGGGCTGCTCCGGACTTTCCTTAAAGCGCATCATCATCTCGACCGTGGCGCCGATTGTCTTCTTGTAGAACTCGATGGCCTCCTCGCAGCGGCCGTCAAAGAACAAGTAGGACTGCACGTGCATGACTTTTCTCCTCTTCAGGTCAGGGTGGTGGTCATTGAACGGTTGCCGGTCAGCCGGCATAAGCCCTTTGCAGGGCGGCGATGTCGAGCTTACGCATCTGAAGGACCGCCTTCATGACACGCTGACCCTTTTCCGAATTCTCGTCCTGCAGCATCTCCGGAATAGCCGAAGGAACGACCTGCCACGACAGGCCGAATTTGTCCTTGACCCAACCGCACGGCCCTTCGGAACCGCCCTCGGAGAGCTTGCTCCAGAAGTAGTCGATCTCGCCCTGGGTGTCGCAGAAGACCTGGAACGAAATCGCCTCGTCGAACTTGAACTGCGGACCACCGTTGAGCGCCAGGAACTTCTGTCCTTCAAGCTCGAACTCGACGGTCATCACCGCACCTGCTTCTTTCCCGTGAATTTCCTTGCCTTCCTTGCCGTAACGGCTGATGCGTCCGATCTTCGAATTCTTGAAGATCGAGACGTAATGCTTCGCGGCCGCCTCGCCCTCGGTATCGAACCACAAGCACGGCATGATCTTCTGCTTCGCGATCGGCATGATGTCCCTCTCTGTGATTGGATGCGTGGTATTCAAGCGGTCATCGTGGCCAGGTAGTCGGCCAAGTAGTCGGCCAAGCGTGCGAGCGTCTGCGCAGCACCCTCGGCAGCTCCGTAATCCTTGACGACCCGGTCGCGTTCGGCCGCCGATGGAAACACCGCGTGCAAGGTGATGCGGGTCCGGCTGCTACCGAAGTCCTCGAATGTGACCGTCGTGTGAAACTGTACCGGCTCAACGTCGTCGCCGCCGCCGTGGTGGTAGCGGATGCGCTCAGGCCTCACGATTTCGTCGAAGGTGATCCGGTTTTCGTAGTCGCGGCCATCAGGCCCGTGCATCACGAAGCGCCAGACGCCACCCACGCGCATGTCGAAAAGGCTGGTGGTCGTGGTAAAGCCGTCCGGTCCCCACCACTGCGCCAGATGCTTGCGATCGGTCCAGGCCTCGAATACCAGCTCGCGCGGCGCGTCGAACTCGCGCACGGCGATGATCGCCCGCGGATCGCGATCCAGGTCGATGCTGTGGCCGGCAGGCAGGCTTGTGCTGACAGACACGATTGCGCTCCGTTGTTCTCAGATGACAGCGGCTCTTGCGGTAACGAAGGTCAGGTCATCGTTTCGAGATGCTGGGCGAGACGATCGAGGGTTTCGGCAGCGCCCTTGTCGACGCCGATATCAAGCATCGCATTGCGGTCCTCGAGGACCCGGTAAAGAGCCCGCATCGTCAGGGTGGTCTTGCCATCGTGCTCGTCGAGCGTGAGCGTCACGAGTGCTTCCTTGTTCGGATCGCTATTGAACCGTTCGGTGAAGACGAGGCGCGTCGGCGGCGCGATTTCGCGATACTTGCCCGATATCGGATGCTTGGCGCCGTCGGTCATGCGGACAACGAAGTGATAGGCGCCTCCAACACGGAGATCGACGTCACAGACGATCAGAGAGGAGGTGCGGCAGCCATACCAGCACACCAGGTGTTCCGGCTTGGTCCAGGCATCGAACACACGCTGGGCCGGCGCATCGAACACGCGCGTGAAGACGATCTCCCGATCGGACGGCATCTGCAGCGCGAAGGCGTCGCTATTTCTTGTCGTGCTATTTCTTATCTTGGCGTCCACGCTTCTTCTCCTTGGCTTGCAGCTCCTGCAGATACGCATCGAGGCGATCCAGCCGGTCCTCCCAGAGCTGGCGATAGCGTTCGAGCCAGTCGTCCACACCGCGCAATGCGCCCGCCTGGATCCGGCATGGGCGCCATTGCGCTTCGCGGCCGCGCGTGATGAGCCCTGCCCGCTCCAGCACCTTGAGGTGCTTGGAGATCGCGGGCGCGCTGATGTCGAACGGTTTTGCGAGCTCAGATACGGAGGTTTCGCCGAGCGCCAGGCGCGCCAGGATGGCCCGGCGCGTGGGGTCGGCGAGCGCCGCAAAGGTGGTGCTGAGGGGATCGAAGGGCGCAGTGGGCACGCTGATTTACCCGGCGGTTAATTAACTGTACGGTTAAGTACAGAGCGTTTTCTGTCCTGTCAAGCGGTTTCCTGTGCTGTCAAAGCTGTTCCCCGATGTCCGTCGACCGCCTCCCGTGATTTCCGCCGGGCTGCTCTGCGCATACCGGCATTCATTTCGCGCGCGCAAATCGCGTACATACATGAACTCCGCGCCGTTGCTGGTGGCGACACAGGTTGAACTTGCCCGCAGACTGCAACCGTGACCGCGTCATGATCCTGACGCGTTTGCGGCGGAAAATCGTTTGTGCGGGCTCAAACGAGAAAAAAATGCCGAAAGACAATATCCACCGACTTCAGGATACGTTCCTGGACCACCTCCTTCGCCGAAGGACACCGGTCACGATCTTCCTCGCCAACGGTGTCCGACTGCAGGGCGTTGTGGCCGGGTACGATGCGTTCTGCGTGCTGCTGGAGCGCGATGGCGAACAGCAGATCGTCTACAAGCATTCGATCACGACGACGGTCCCGGCCTACCCTGTCGACCTGCGCGAAGACGGCGATTCGCCCGCACCGCCGGCGCCACCGGTCGCAAAGATCGCCAAGCCTACGCTGATCGTCGAACGCAAGGGCGCGCGCCGCCCGCTGCGCTGAACTCGCGCGGGTTACGCCGGCGTGAACTTCGGCACCGACACAGCATCCGCAACATCGTCGAACGTAACTTGACCGGCAACTCGCACGCGACGTCGTCTGACTTTATTCCGACGATGCTGCTGAGCAGCCGCGGCTCCTCCTATTGACCGGGAAAACCCGATCGCCGCATAGCGTAGAGCGGCGGATGCGCTCCGCACAATCTCCACAAGGAGGAGCCGCCGAATGCGGGAATTCGACCTGATCGTGATCGGCGCGGGCGTCGCCGGACTGACCGCGGCGATGCACGCGGCGCGCGCCGGGCTGAGCGTGGCGGTGGTCGAGCGCATGGGCGCTGGCGGCCAGATCGCGGCTGCGGAACGCATCGAGAATTTTCCCGGATTTCCGCAAGGCGTGTCCGGCGCCGAGCTCGGCCCGCTCCTGCATGAGCAGGCCGAAGCGGCCGGTGCGGAGTTCGTCCTCGACACCGTCGAAGGCATCGCCGTCGACGGCGAGTGGCGCGTGGTCAATGCCGCCTCCGATCCCATCAACGCGCACGCCGTGATCGTTGCCGCCGGCTCGGCGCTCCGATCGCTGGGCGTGCCCGGTGAGGAGACGTTCCTGGGTCGCGGCGTGTCGCATTGCGCCTCCTGCGATGGCCATTTCTTCTCAGGGCAAGAGGTGTGCGTCATCGGCGGCGGCGATTCCGCGCTCGACGAAGCGCTCGTGCTGACCGAGCACGCCGCCTGCGTTGCGATCATCCATCGTGGGGCGGCATTCGATGCGCAGCGCGTGCTGATCGATCGCGCCACTAAGCACGACAAAATCGAGATCGTTGCGTCCACGGGGGTCGAGGAGATCGTCGGCGCCGACAGCGTCGTGGGCGTGCGGCTGCGCGACCTCACGGCAGGCACGATACATGAGCGAGCCGTAAAGGGCGTGTTCGTCTATGTTGGGCTTGAGCCCAATACAGCCTTCCTGCGCGGGATCGTTGCGCTCGATCCGGCCGGCCATATCGAAACCGACATCATGATGCGGACCTCGGTCCCGGGCATTTTCGCCGCCGGCGATGTCCGCCGCCATTCGGTGGCGCAACTCGCGGCAGCGGCCGGCGACGGCGCGACCGCGGCCGTCGCCGCCTGGCGCTATCTCAAAGAACGCGCCTGACGGGAGGCAGCAATGCGCCGCCCTGCTTGGCTTGCTGCGGCCGCACACCTATAATTCCGCTCAATCTGCGAATTCTGGAGGATTCGACCCATGAACAAGCCGGCCACGCCGCACGAGCTGTCGAACAGCGCCGCCTTTGATGAGAAGATCACGGTGCTCAATCCTGTCGGCTTTCCTCCCAAGGTCAACAAGAAAGCGCTCTCGCCGCGGCCCGAGAGCCTCGACGGCAAGACCATCTATCTCGTCGATTGCCGCTTCGATGACTCGATCGATCTCCTCAAGCAGATCCAGGCGTGGTTCGCCGACCACATGCCGAGCGTCAACACCAAGATGATCTCGCTGTCGGCGACCTACCAGCACGACGACAAGAAGACCTGGGAAGAGATCAAGGCCAACGGCGACGCGGCCATCGTCGGCGTCGGGCATTGCAGCAACTGCGCGCCCGCGGTCGCAACGCATGCGATCACGATCGAGACCAAATATGGCGTACCGACGGTCGCGCTGCATACCGACAAGTTTGACCGCGTGGTGCAGTCGGTGACTAAGATGGCGGGGCTCCCCGAAGCGCAGCGCGCCTTCGTGCCGATGCCTGTCATGGGCAAGACCGTGGAGGAGCTGCGTGAGTACGTCTACGGCAAAGATCCGATCACCGGTAAGCCGGTCATGCAGGAGGTCATCGCGGGGCTCACCACCGCGTTGAACACTTAAAGCATGTCAGAGCATGTCAGTACGGCGGAGTTCGAGCGTACCACGCCGCGTCTCGTCGAACCCGATACCGAGGAAAACCTCCAGCGCCATTTCCACGAGAACGGCTGGACGGACTATCTCCCGATCGTGCTTCCGACCGAGAAGCGCGTCGCAGACATGCTCGCGCACACCAGCCGCAAGCCGGACGAGATCGTCGGCCGGATGGCACCGACCGAGTTTCGCGTCGCGTGGGAGTACACCGTCGAGAAGGTCGCGGTGAATGCCGTGATGGCCGGGGCCAAGCCGGAATACTTCCCGGTCATCCTGGCGCTCGCGGCGTCAGGCGTGTCCGCGCGCGGCTCGACCACTTCGTCCTCGGCGGCGATGGTGGTGGTGAACGGCCCGATCCGCAAAGAGATCAAGATGAACTGGGGCATCGGCGCGATGGGCCCCTATAATCACGCCAACGCCACCATCGGGCGCGCCTACGGCCTGCTGTCGCAGAACCTGCAGGGCGGCTCGGAGCCTGGCGTCAGCTTCATGGGATCGCAAGGCAACGGCTACACCTATAACAACGTCACCTTCGCCGAGAACGAAGAGGCCAGCCCCTGGGAGCCTTTACACGTGCAGAAGGGTTTCAAGCCGACCGACAGCACGGTCAGCATCTTCTACGGCTGCCGCTCGACCACGTTCTGCCTTGGCCTGCGCGAGAAATACTGGCGCGAGCACGTGCGCGACATGCTGGCTGGCATCGACGGCAATTCGACGCCCTGTCTACTGCTCGATCCTCTGACCGCGCAGCAGTTCATCGACCGCGGCGGCTTCGATACCAAGGCCAAGCTGATCCGCTTCATCCATGAGACTGCGGAAATGCCCGCCGGCCGCTACTGGGACCTGCAGCTCGTGCAGAACTACGTCTATCCCTGGGCGACGTTCGGCCAGGAGCCGATGGCCTCCTGGCTGAAGGCGAAGGACGACGAGTTGATCCAACACTTCCCGGAGAAGGACATCAACGTGGTCGTGGTCGGCGGCGAGGCCAACGCCTACTGGCGCATCATGGGCGCGAAATACCGCAAGACGGTGTCCGTCGACGAGTGGCGGTAGCTTCCGGCCAAGAGCTCCGTCCTTATCCGTCATCCTGAGGCGCGAGCGCGTAGCGCGAGCCTCGAAGGACGACGGCCCGCCTGTGGCCGTGCATCCTTCGAGGCTCGGCCTACGGCCGAGCGCCTCAGGATGACGGATTAAGATCGTCGTTCGCTGCAAGACAAAGCGAGCACTACTTCGCCGGCGCGAGCCCCGCCCTCTTCACGACCTTCGCCCATTTGTCGATGTCGGCGCGCAGGTGTTTCTCGAATTCAGGCGGCGTCATCGTCATCGGCGTGGCACCTTGCCGGTCCCAGGCGTCCTTGATCTCGGGCCGCGCCATGATCTTGCGGATGGCCGCGTTGAGCGTGCCGATGATCGGCTGCGGCGTTTTTGCCGGCGCCATTACGCCGAGCCAGATGGTCGACTGATAGCCAGGCACGCCGGCCTCGGCGATGGTCGGCACGTCCGGCATCACCGATGAGCGCGTCTTGCCGCTGGTACCGAGCGCGACGACCTTCCCTCCCCGCACGTTTGGCGCCAGCACCGTGATGGCGTCGAACATCATCTGCACGTGTCCGCCGAGCACGCTGGTACGCATGTCACCGGAGGTCTTGTGCGGGACATGCACGATGTCGGTGCCGGACATCGTTTTGAACAGCTCGGCCGCCATGTGATAGGGCGTGCCGGGCCCGGACGAGGCATAGTTGAGCTGCCCGGGCTTTGACTTTGCAAGTGCGATGAACTCCTTGAGGTTCTTCACGCCGAGTCCCGGATTGACCACCATCATCACGTCCGACTCGTTGATCGGCGAGACCGGCACGAAGTCGCGCATCAATTGATACGGTCGATTTGGGATCAGCGACTCGTTGGTTGTATGCGTGTTCGACATCACCAGCAGCGTGTAACCGTCGGGCGCCGCTTTCGCGACCGCCTCGGTGCCGATGATGGCGCCGGCGCCGGGCCGGTTCTCGACCACGAAATTCTGCTTGAACGTCTCTTGGAGATGCTGCGCCAGCACACGCGCAAAGACGTCCGCGGGACCACCCGCGCCGAACGGCACGATCATCCGCACCTGTTTGGTCGGATAGTCTTGCGCCGAGGCGTCGGTGCCTGCGGCCATCAAAACGAACGCAAGCACGGCCAAGGTACGCAGCAGAGCGGTCATGAACATCCTCCCGGAAGTGATTATAGCACTGGTGATATACCGCCCTGTATGGGGGTTCAATGCGGCACAGCTTCGCGGCCGTATAGAGAACCCCTGCACCCGCAATTCATTCCCGGGACGTCACCACCGCGGCGGCGATCGCACAGAGCGCGACGATGTTGAAGGCCGCACTGGCGGCATGGCCGTATTCCCAGTGCCGGCGCAACGTTTCCCAGTTCTCCGGAATGATGGTCCACTGATCGGTAGCCAGATTGGCCGGATTCACCCAGGCGAAATAGATCGCCAGCGTCGCAGCCATGCAGACTGCGCCGACGAGCGCGAAGCGAAACCGCAATGGATCGCCACGCAACATGAATGCGAGCACAAAGGCGACGATCACGCTCGGTATCTGTGCGAGCGCGAACAGAAACCATCCGCGATAAGAGCTTTGAACGATGAAATACTGCTCGGCCGTCAGGTTAATCTTGTTGAGCAGCGACGCAAGATGCGCGACGGCCGGCGCCAGCGCCAACGCGGTCAGAACAACGGCGAAGAACTGAACGACCCTGAGAGCCACAATCGCGCCTCCCCAATCCACGCCCACCGCGGGATCAACGGATCAGCAAAGCTGTGGTTCCTGGCAGCCGCTCACGCAGCCTGCCGGCTCCACAACTCCTGGCTCGCGAGCCGCGCACCGCCGGCGAGCGCTTCGAGCTTCGCCCACATGATCGAAGGATGGACACGACGATGGAACGGGCCTTGCGCGAAGCCGCAATCGGTGCCCGCGATCACGTTCTCGCGGCCGACCAGGTTCGCGACCCGTACGATCCGCTCGGCGACGAGCTCGGGATGCTCCACCACATTGGTGGCGTGGCTGATGACGCCGGGGATGAGCACCCTGCCCTCCGGTAGTTTCGCGTCCTTCCACACCTTCCATTCGTGCTCGTGACGCGGATTGGCACCTTCGATCACATAAGCGCCGACGCGGATCTTCAAGATCAGGTCGACGATGTCCTTCAGCGGTACGTCGGTGGTGTGCGGGCCGGGCCAGCTTCCCCAGCAAACGTGATAGCGGATGCGGTCCTGCGGCAAGCCCTCGATGGCGTGGTTGATCACGTCGACCTGCCGCTCCAGCCAATGCCGGTAGTCGGTGAAGCTCGCCGGCGGCACCATGCGGTCGTAGGTGACGGCGTTGCGCGCATCGTCAAGCTGCACGAGGAAACCGGCGTCGACAATCATGCGGTATTCGGTGCGCATGGCATTGGCGATCGCCTCGAGTAACTCCTCCTCGCTCTTGTAGTACTCGTTCTTGCGGTCCGGAATGACGCTCGCGGGCGCCGCCACCGGCATGAACGCCTCGGTGACGTTCACGCCTTTCAATGCGGCCTTGAAGTTGTCGATGTCGCGCTGGAGCTCCTTCTGACCGGTGTAGCTGATCGGGCCGACGCAAACGGAGTCGAGCGTTGTCGTGACGCCCTCGCGGGCATCAAGCTCGGCGTAGAACTCGGCGAATTTCTCGCGGTCGGCGCCGCGCTGGAAGGTATTGGAGCCCGGTTTGAACGGCCTCCGCTCAAAGCCGCTCAGGCGTTCGAGCACATATTGCGACCAGCTGATCGCCTTGCCGAATTCGCCGTCGCTCACGACATCGACACCGACGTCGGCCTGATGACGCACGACGGCAGCGACCGAATCCGCGAGACAGCGATTGTAAGCGGCTTCATCGAAGCCAGTACCCTTCTGCCCCGCGCGCAGGAACTCCTGCAGCTCAGGCGGCCGGATCAGGCTGCCGACATGAGTGGTGAGGATGCGGTCGGTGCTGCGTTGCATACGGTCCTTTGGGCGGTTCTTGCGGATTGATGCGCCGGATGTTCGTGGCGCGTCCCGGCGGCTTTTAGCAGGCCGCTGCATGGGCCGACAACCCGGCCGCTGAACCAGCAACGGCGCATCGCGAGGATGCGCCGTCGAATACCAAGGTGCTCATCGCCTTGCGGGCTGACGCCCACTACCAACACGCGCCCACTGTCAACGTGCCCGCGGCGGAAATTCCTCCGGACCCGGCGGATCGATGATCAGCGGATGCTCCAGCGGACCCCGATGCTTCGCGCGACGGATGAACCATCCCACAGCGACCACGAAGACCGCGCCCGCGGCGGCGGCCCACAAATGGATTGCGTGGACGATTTCCTCGCCAAGGTAGCTGACCACGGCGGCGTCTTTGACGATGATCTCGCCCGCCACCCAGCCGAGCAATGCGGCGCCGGCCCAGACCAGGATCGGAAATTTCTCCATCACCTTCATCAGGAGTGCGCTGCCCGCGATGATCAGCGGAACACTGGTGGCGAGGCCGAAGATGATCAGCGTCGTCTTGATCGCGAGCGCGTTCGCCAAGTCGACGCGCATCGACGCGGTCTCCGCCGCCGCTGCGATCGCGATGACGTTGTCGAGACTCATGACGATGTCGGCAACGGTCACCAGCCAGACCGCGCGCCAGAGCGTGTCTCCGGCCTTGACGCTGTCCTCGCCATGCTCTTCGCTCGGCACGATCAGCTTGATCGCGATCCAGAGTAGCAAGAGGCCGCCGACCAGCTTGAGGAACGCGACCCCCATGATCTGCGCAATGATGACCGTGAAGAAGATGCGGAGCAGTACCGCAGCGCCGGCGCCTAGCAGAATGCCCCAAAAACGCTGCTTCGGCGGCAGTGAGCGGCAGGCCAGCGCGATGACGACCGCGTTGTCTCCTGACAGAAGGATGTTAATCCAGATGATCTGCCCGACCGCGACCCAGAACGACCATTGCAACATATCCGCCCAGAGGTGGCCCACCTGAAGTTCCCTTTCCTTGTCCCCTCGCCCACCCCCGGACGGCAGGATGTTGACCAAGCGATTGCCGGGTATCGTCCGGAACTACCGCTTGAACAACGAGATAGCTCGGCTCGGACCGATCAGTATTTATACTACGGTATCTGTAATGCAAGTTTCCGCGCGCTGCCAGCATCGTGTTGCCGCGGCCTGGAACCATGGCTGAACGTGCAGTTTTGAGGCATATGTCCGGCGTGCAGAACGAAGTCGCCCATCCGGACACGGTCTTGAGGCCCTCCGGGTCGTCACCGGCGTGGTTGCACGCCGTCGCGACCGGTATTGCCTTCCTGATCGCCTATATCGCGCTGGAATGGATGAGCTTCATCCACGAGTACAAAGAGTTGCCGGTCACGCCATGGAACCCAGGGCTCGGTGTCGTCTTCGCACTGATGCTGTATTCGGGCGCAAGCTACGGGGTGGTGCTGTTCGTCGGAGTGCTGATCGCCGAGATCGCCGTGCTTCGGACCAACCTGCCATGGCCCCTCATCATCGGCGTCGCCATCATCATTGCCGTGGGTTACAGCGCGGTGGCGTTTGCGGTTCGCCGCAAGCTTGATGCCGGGCTCAACCATCTGCGTGACGTGTTCTTGCTGCTGGCGGGCGGCACCGCTGGCGCCCTGCTGGTGGCGCTGTTCCTGTCACTGCTGCTGATCGCCGACGAGAAGCTCAGCCCTGCAGACTTGTTCGTGGTATCGGTGCCGCTGCTGGTCGGCGACGTGATCGGCATCGCCGTCATGACACCGCTTGTGCTGCGCTTCATCCTCCATATCCCGCACATATCGCTGCAAACGCTGCGGGCGTTTGCGCCGGAGGTCGCGCTCTACGTTGCGGTCGTGCTGCTGTTTGTGTGGTTCATCGGTCTGACCGAAAGCGAAAGCGGATTCAAGCTGTTCTATCTGTTCTTTCTGCCCGTGGTGGTCGCCGCGGTCCGCTACGGGCTTGACGGGGCATGTCTCGGCCTTGCCCTGACCCAGCTCGGTCTTCTCGGTCTCCTGCACTGGCATGGCTACGACGCCAACGTGTTCACCGAATTCCAGATCCTGATGCTGGTCTTGACCGCGACCGGCCTGACCGTCGGCGTGACGGTCAACGAGCGCCAGCAGGCTGACCGGGAAGTGCGCCGGTTCGAGGCGCTGCTCCGCAGCAAGGAGGCCGAGGCCGCACAAGCCGCCCGTTTCAATCTCGTCAGCAGCATGGCCTCCGCGCTGGCGCATGAGATCAATCAACCGATCACCGCCGCGCGCGCGCTCGGCCGGGCCGCCCAGCATCTCTTGCACAGCGACAGCGGGAGCCAGGCCCGCGTCGACGACAACCTGACCACCATGATCGCCCAGATCGACCATGCCGCCAGCGTGGTGAAGCGAATGCGCGAGTTTCTGCGACGCGGCGAACCGCATATCAGCACGACCGACGTCAAGTCGTTGATCGACGATGCGCTGATCCTGGTCGGTGCAGAGGCCCGCGCTGCGTCGATCAAGATCGACGTCGACGTCCCGTCTGACCTGCCGACGGTGCATACGGATCGTGTTCAGTTGCAGCAAGTCATCCTTAATCTCGTACACAACTCGATCGACGCCATCGAGGCGTCGGGCCAGACCGAAGGGCGCATCCGGATCGCCGCGGCGCTGCTTCAGGAACCGCCACGCATGGAAATCGGCGTGTCCGACAATGGCGCCGGCATCGCGCCTGCACTGGCGGACCGGCTGTTCGAGCCCCTTACGAGTTCCAAGCGTGACAGTCTCGGTCTCGGACTTTCAATCTGCGCGACAATCGTGCAGTCGCATCACGGCCGTCTGTGGTTACAATCAGGAGCGCCTGGCGCGACCGAATTCCGCTTCTGGCTTCCTCTCCAGCAGGCAACCCCATCATGACCGTTGTCTTTGTTATCGACGATCAGGACTCGGTCCGTCACGCGCTGGGCGAGATGTTGCGGGTCTTCGGCTTCACGGTTGAGCTGTTTGAATCCGCCGACCGGTTCCTGCAAAATGCCGTCCCAGGACGAGCCGGCTGCGTGGTCGCAGACGTCCGTATGCCGGGCATGGACGGAATTGAGCTCGTGCGCGAACTGGCCCGTCGCAAGATCGCACTTCCGGTCGTGCTGATCTCGGGCCATGCCGACGTGCCGATGGCGGTCGCCGGCATCAAGGCTGGCGCAGAGGATTTCATCGAAAAGCCCGTCGACGACCGGCAGCTCGTTGCGGCGATCAACCGCGGCCTCGCACGGACGTTCGAACAGCAGGTTTCCAAGCAATCATTGGATGCGCTGGGCGAGAGCTTTTCGCGGCTCACCCCACGGCAGGTTGAGATCTTCGATCTGGTCGCGAATGGGTTCACCAGCCAGGCGATCGCCGCCAAGCTCGATATCAGCATCCGGACGGTCGAAAGCTACCGCGCGCAGATCATGGAGAAGATGCAGGCGGAAAGCGTCGCCGTGCTGGTGCGACAGGCGATCCGGCTCGGACGGATCGCGGCGTAGAACTACCGTCGCATCGTTACGGATGCCACGCGAGGCGCCATCTCAATAGCTTCGTTTCCAGCGGGACATGTCGTCCCGGATGGAAACGCGCATGCAGCGCCGGAATCCGGCCGGACTTCGCCCGCATTGGCGAGTGCCCGAGCCCCTGCAAAGCCCCGCGAAGCTAGTCGCGATGGCCGCTATCGCGGCAGCGCCGCTGTTGCTGCTTGCTACCGTGCTGCCGCGACCGCTGGTTCTTCCGACGCTCTGCCTCGTCGCAATCGCGGCCGCGGGCGTTGTCTCGCTGATCGCGTGGCGCAACGGAGCGCCGCGGCAAGCGCAACACGTCACCGCCTGGGACATCGCCGGCGCTCTCGCGTTTATCGGTTTCGCAGCCGGCATGCTGAGTAGCCCTGAAAACGTGATCTATCTCGCTGATAACGCAACAACTGCAGGTGTGATCGAATAAACGACCAGACCGGGCCCCTCTGGCAGCAACAAGCTGCGATGTCGGACTGGAATTGACTTGGAGTGGCCCTTGGACCTGCTGTCATCCGACGCATCACGCGTCTTCGAGTCGGCTCAGCCGAGCGTGCGTCATCGCGACCACGTCGCGACGACCACCACAAAGGTTGCGCTTGCATTGCCGGCTTGCCGCGGCGATCGCCGATTCCACGCGGCCCGCTCGAAGCGCGCCATCTTCTCGAACAGCTTTGACGTAGGCCAATGCCGTCCGCGTCGGATCAGCCTCCATCACTCGTTCAATCCCGTCACGGCGGTCAGGCCGCCGGCATCCAGCAATCTTCGGAGCCACATGTTATGACCATCGTCCTTCAGTATATCGGCGGCTTTGTTCTCCTGCTATTCGGCGCCGAATACCTGGTGCGCGGCGCCGTCTCGCTCGCGCGCAAGCTGAGGGTCACACCGATGATCATCGGCATGACCATCGTCGCCTACGGCACCACTGCGCCGGAACTGGTGGTCAGCCTTCAGGCGGCCGTCGATGGCCTTCCTGGAATCTCGGTTGGCAATGTGGTGGGATCGAACATCGCCAACATTTTGCTGATCTTGGGCGCGTCGGCGGTGATCTTCCCGATCGTCGTCCAGCCCAAAGCGCTCTACCGCGATGCGGCGATGATGATGGGCTCTGCCCTGCTGTTCACGGCGCTCGCTATCTCCGGCACGATCGAGCGCTGGCAGGCCGCGCTGATGGTTATGATACTTGTGGTCTTCTCGCTCTACGCATTCATGTCCGAGCGGCGGCGTGGCAAAGCCAATGATCCCGGCGACCTGCCGGAGGAATTGGCCGAGGAGTTCAAAGAAACACCGCAGGCAACTTGGCTCGCCTTGCTGTCCGTCATCGGCGGCATCGTGGCGGTTGTTGCAGGAGCAAAACTCCTGGTCTCGGCCGCGGTCGTCACGGCGCAGCATTTTGGCGTCAGCGAAGCGGTCATCGGCCTCACCATCGTTGCAGTCGGCACGTCGCTGCCCGAACTCGCGACCGCCGTTGTTGCAGCAATCAGGCGGCACTCCGAAGTGGCCGTCGGCAATATTCTTGGCGCGGGTATGTACAACCTTCTGGCAATCATGGGGCTGGTCGGTGTGGTCGCGCCAGTTCCCGTGCCGCCACAGATACTGACGTTTGATCTGTGGTTCATGCTGCTGGTAACAGCCACGCTGCTCGCGTTTCTGTTGTTGCGCAAAGGGCTCAGCCGCCCGGTCGGGGCCATGTTCCTGGCTGGCTTCGTGGCATACACGGCGGCACAGTATTACGGTATCGACCGGATACTATCGGCCGAGATGTCCAACGTGGCGACTGCCAGCAGTAGTGCAAAGAGTCCCTGACGCGGCCGCACACGTCACGTTATTTGGAGGATAGGCGCGGCCGCTAGTGCGAAGATCGTCGCTTCGACATCATAGGTACGACAGCACAAGATACGCGGCCAGCATGATCGTGGTCCAGAATGCCATGGTGCCGGTCTGCCAGGTGCGGGCGAGGATGCCGGCGGGGCTGTGATGGCGCTGGATCACTCGCAGGAAGCCGTCAGCTCCGCGGTTTGTCGCAGCGACGACCCCAGTCCATGCAGTCTCCGCAAATCGATCAAAGCTGGGCGCCGCCGCGAGGCCAAGCCGTCGATATAGCCAGTCCACGTCGAGCGTAATTGTCAGCGTGCGCTTGAGCCAGTTCAACATCAGGAAGAAAGCGAGGCCGGAAAACAGAAGCAACTGTAGATAAAAAACCACATGGCTGCCGGTATACGGAACGAAATCCACCGGATAGGGCAGCAGCGCGTATAGTGGTCCGGGCAATACGCCGATGCCAATACAAAGCGCCGCAAAGAGAACCATGGCGGCGCGCATGTTCCAGGGCGGATCCGGCGGGCGCATTCCGGAGTCCTTTTGAAAGAACACGAACCACGGAAACTTGATACCGGCGTGCAGGAAGACCCCGGCGGAAGCCGCGGCAAGCAGGTACCAGACGACTGCGAGCTGCTGGATTCCGGCTGCTTCCGAAATCATGGATTTCGAAACGAAGCCCGACGTAAGCGGGAATGAAGAGATCGATAATGCTCCGACGATGCCGCAGATCGTGGTGAGCGGCATGGTACGAAACAGCCCCCCGAGATCGGTACACTTGCGTTTGCCGGTCATGTAGAGAACCGAACCAGCGGACATCAGAAGCAGCGCCTTGTAGATAATATGAGTAAAGGCGTGAGCGGCGGCGCCGTTGAGCGCCATCTCGGTGCCGAGGCCGATCCCAGTCACCATGAAGCCGACTTGGTTGACAATGCTGTACGCGAGAATGCGCCGCATGTCGTTTTCGAGGATCGCGTAGATGATCCCGTAAAACACCATGAACAACCCGACATAGATCAATATCTCGGTGCCGGGGAAGCCGCGCAGGAGCACATAGACCGCGGTCTTCGTGGTGAAGGCCGATAGGAACACCATGCCGCTCCACGAGCTTTCCGGATAGGCATCCGGCAACCACGATGAAAGCGGCCAAGCGCCGGCGTTGATAAGAAAGCCCGCCAAAATCAGTCCCCGCGGCACGCTGTCGAGCGTGAACTTTGTGAATGCGATCGAACCGGTTCCGGCGATCTCGCCGACGAGACCCGCCATCAGCAGAACGCCACCAAGTAAATGGATCGCAGCATATCGCAGGCCGGCGCCGCGTGCGGACGGCCCGGCGCTCCAGACGACGAGCGTCGACGCAATCGCCATCAATTCCCAGAAGATGAAGACAGTCAGCAGGTCTCCTGCAAAGACAACACCGATGGCGCTGCCGGCATAACAAAAGGCCGCGACCAGTTCGGCTGTACGGTTCTGATTGAGCGCGTACAAGCCGCCGGCGAATGCCATGATGGCAAAGACGGTCGCAAACAGGCGTGATAGTGCATCGCCCCGGACCAGCGCCAACTCATAGCCGAGATACGTCGCCTTGAGCGCCGTCCCATCAGGCACCTGCCATACGAAGTAGAGGGTGACCAGCGGTAGCACCAGGAGAAAGAACGCACGCAGCCGTGCCGAGAGAAGCGGCAGGATCAGTGCTCCGAAAATGAGGACGGCCGCAGGCGGAATGACGACGTCAGTTATCATAGTAAGTGTCCGGCCGCTTTAGGAATAAGCCTAGTGCCTTGGCAACGATAACCATCGCGGCGCAACTCACGAAGCCGAACCAGGCGCCAAAACCGAACGTGCCGTCGAGCCCGAAATATGGATGGTGTGCGACCACCAGGTCCATCAGCACCGTCGCAATCAGCACGACGGCGAATGCGACCCACAGCTTCTTGATAGTGCTTTCGCGCACAAGCCAGTGATCATCCATCAGGTCACCTGTCGCTCAGTAATTTTGCCAACGCGAATGGAATATCGGGCCACACGAACATGAGAATCGTGGCGCTGGCGGTCATGGTCAGCGCCAGAACAATCGGCCACGGTGCCTCACCGTAGTCGTGGGCGTGCGCCGCCGGCGCACAAAAGAAAGCGCGGTATACGATCGGGAGGAAATAGGCTGCATTGAGCACGGTGCTGACGATGATGATCGAGACCGCGAGCCAATTGGCCGTCTGCATGGCGCCGCCGAGTATGAACCATTTGCCGAGAAAGTTGGCCGTTGGGGGAATGCCGATCATTCCAAGCGCGCCAATGGCGAAGGCTCCCATGGTCCACGGCATCCGGCGGCCAATGCCGTCAAGTTGGCTCACTTCCGTGAGATGCGAGGCGGTGTAAATGGAGCCCGCAGCAAAGAAGAGCGTGATCTTGCTCACCGCATGCGCGGCAATGTAAATCGCGGCGCCGGCCACGGATATCGGCGCGAGAATGGCCGCTCCCAGAACGATATACGAGAGTTGCGAGACGGTGGAGTAGGCGAGTCGACGTTTGAGGTTGTCTTGTTTGAGAGCGACCACCGAGGCGATCACAATCGTCGCGCCCGCGACCGCGGTAAGCCATCCAGACTGCCCCAATGCACTGAGCGTATCGACGCCGAATATGAGGACGACCACCTTCAGCAGCGTGAAAACGCCGGCCTTGACTACAGCCACCGCGTGCAAGAGCGCGCTCACTGGCGTTGGCGCGACCATCGCCGCCGGCAACCAGAAATGCAGCGGCATCACGGCCGCCTTGCCGATCCCGAAGACGAACAGCGCGAGCAGGATGCCGGTGACCGCCGGACCCGCCTTGCCGGCCAGGATGCCGCCGGGCGTGAAGTCGAGCGTGCCGGCGATGACCCAGGTGGCGACGATCGCAGGCAGGAACAGCACCAGCGACGTACCGAGAAGAAGCATCAGATACACACGGCCGGCGCGGAAT
This sequence comes from Hyphomicrobiales bacterium, assembly GCA_009377695.1. Lineage (GTDB taxonomy): Bacteria > Pseudomonadota > Alphaproteobacteria > Rhizobiales > Xanthobacteraceae > VAZQ01. The sequence continues at coordinate 37,051 of WHTP01000013.1, forward strand.
GCTTCCGCGTTGGCGTTATGAACCACCAACGGGTAGGTCGCGATCGTCAATGCCTCGTAGCAGAGGAACAACGTGAAGAGGTTTTTGGCAAAGGCGATACCAATCGTGCTGCCGAGTGCGATGGCGAAGCAGACATAGAATCCGGTCTGTCGCGGTTCCTTGTTCGCGCGCATGTAACCGATCGAATAGATCGAATTGACGATCCACAGGGTGGAGGCGACGAGTGCAAACAGCATCCCGAGCGGCTCGACTTTAAAGGCGAGCGTCAGGCCCTGGGCAACGTCGAGGACATGGACCTCCGGCCGGGCGCCGGCCAGCACTGGCTCGAGCAAGCTGAACACCACGAAGCATAGCAACGCCGCCGTCACCAGCGTCACGGTCTCGCGCAGATTTGGATGATGGCGGAACAGCGGGATCAGGAGTGCGCCGACGAATGGCAGGAGAATCGCCAGGACAATCAGAGCTTCGGAAGACGCGACTGCGCTCATCGCAGCCCTCCGAGCAGAGATTTGGCCGCGGTGCTGGCGACGCCTGCAGTCCACTCCGTGTCGAAACCGAAATAGATCGTCGCGATCGTCAACACGATCAGCGGCGCCATCATGGACAGCGGCGGATCTCTGACTTTCGCGATTTCCACCGAGGGTTCGCGCAGCCACACGACTTCGAGAACCCGGCCGACATACACCAGCGCGATCAGCGAACTGCCTACAATCAGAAACACAAGCAGCCACCAACCCTTGTCGAGCGCGCCGACCGCCAGATACCATTTCGAAATGAAGCCGGCGGTCCCCGGCGTTCCGACCAAGCCGAAGCCCGCGATGGTGAATGCCGCAGTAGTGAGCGGCATCTTGCGGCCAATGCCTGCCAGATCTTTAAGCTCCACCGTGTAAGCACGATAGAACATCGCGCCGACCGCGAGGAACAGCGCCGCTTTCATGAGCGCGTGATTGACGATGTGGACGAGCCCGCCGGTCAGACCGGCCTGATTGGCAAGACCGATGCCGAGCGTAATGTAACCGATCTGCGCGACCGACGAATAAGCGAGCATACGCTTCAGATTGGTCTCGAATACCGCTACGAACGAAGCAACAAGCATTGCGGCGATCGACAAACCCACAATGAAGTCGCCGATCGGCAGCGATCGGATGTCGATCGCCACCCCGAAAATCGAAAAGTAGTAGCGGACCAGGAGATAGATCGCGACCTTGGTCGCCGTGGCAGCCAGGAACGCGGTCGCCCAGGACGGTGCATAGGTGTACGCGTTCGGCAGCCAGGCATGCAGCGGGAACAACGCGAGCTTGAGGCTCAGGCCGACGGTTATGAATGCCAGCGCCGTCAAGACGGCCTGACCCTGATCCGGGCCGACCGTGGCGAGACGCGCTGCGATGTCGACCATGTTAAGGCTGCCGGTGAGCACGTAGAGAAAGCCGACGCCGATCACGTAGAAGGTCGCGCCGATCGTGCCCATGATCAGATACTGGAACGCCGATAGCAGCGCCCGGCGGTCGGGTCCCATCGCAATCAGGACGTAGGTCGACAGCGACGAGATTTCGAGAAACACGAAGGCGTTGAAGGCATCCCCGGTGACCGCCACGCCGAGGAGACCGGCGAGGCAAAGCAGATACATGGAATAGAACCAGGCCTCCTTGCTGTCGTCGAGTTCGAAAGCCACTGAGCGGTATGCGAACGGCATGATGACGGCGCCGACGGTGGATACCAGCATCAGCACCATGGCATTGAGGACATCGACGCGGTATTCGATGCCGATCGGCGGCGCCCAGCCTCCCAGGGCGTAGGAGATCGGTCCCGTTGCCAATACTTGCAACAGCATGGCGCCGGCGACAAACGGCAGAATCCAACTGACAACAAGAGTCAGCGCGAATGCACTTGTTCCGCGGCGCAGGAAGGCGACAAGCACCGCCCCCAAGAGCGGGACGAGCACCTGCAAAATCGGCAGTTGCGACCGAACCGCGCTCATGCGTCGCGGTCTCTTTCAAAGATCTCGTCTTCCTCGACCGTGCCGTAAGCTTCGTTGATCCTAACGACAAGCGCGAGGCCGAGCGCGACGGTTGCGATGCCGACCACGATGGCGGTGAGGATCAGCACGTGCGGCAGCGGGTTTGAATACACCTTGAACGCCGGGTCGAGAATCGGGGCAGTGGCTCCGAGAATCTTCCCGGGTTCGATGTAGAGCAGGTAGACTGAAGTCTGGAATATCGACAGTCCGACGAGCTTCTTGACCATGTTGCCGCGTGCCACCACGATGTAGAGGCCGGCCATCATCAGCAAGATGGTGATCACATAATTGTAGTGCTCGATAAACGTCCTGACTGCGGACATCACCGTCCCCGTTCAACAAAGGCGTAAAACAGCGCGATCATGGTGCCGGATACGGTGACGAATACCCCCGCTTCGACCAGCAGGATGCCCAAATGCCGGCCGTGACGCGGATCGCCGGAGAGCACCGAGTAGTCCAGGAAATTCTTACCCATTGCGAGCCCTGCCACTCCTACGCTCGCAAAAATCAGGACGCCCAAAGGGACCATGGTTTCGACCATGCCCTGCGGCGCGATGCGCCTCGCATTCTGCAGGCCGAACGTGATCGATACCAGGATGACCATCGATGCCGCGATCACCCCGGCTTGAAACCCGCCCCCGGGACCGTAGTCGCCGTGAAACTGAACGTAGAGCGCAAAGAGCAGGATGAACGGCAGGACGAGCTTAGCACCGATGCGCAGAATCAGGTCGAAGTTCATGATGCGTCACGATCCTCGCCATTGCGTCCGCGGCGGCGAGCGCCGCGCAGCAGCAGCAAGACGCCGATGCCGGCGGTGAAAATCACCGTAGTTTCTCCGAGCGTATCGAAGCCACGATAGTCGGCCAGCACGGAGGTCACCACGTTAGGGACGGTCGTCTCCTTGATCGAATTCTCCAGATAGTGCGGCGCCACATGCTGGTGGATGGGATTACTGGCGCGCCCGAACGGCGGCAGGATCATGCTACCCCAGATCAGCGCGCCTCCGGTGACGACGGACAAGAGCATCGGCGCCAGCTTAACATTGACCTGCCTCATCTCCGTCGTCTTGATCAGATGCAGCGTCGCCAGAAAGATGACGGTCGATACACCCGCGCCGACCGAGGCTTCGGTCATGGCAACATCCACGGCGTCCAGTACCATCATGACGCTCGCCATCAGGAAGCTGTAGATGCTGAAAAGGACAACGACGCCAAACAGGCTGCGCTGCATAATAATCGCGACTGTCACGACGGCAAGCAGCGTCAGCAGCGCCATGTTGATGATCAATTCGATGACGGCCTCCCCTCGCCCTGGACATCCGTTGCGTGGCGTCCGAATTCACGGCGATCTTCTGCGAGTTGTGGCTGAACCCCAGCATGCAGGCACGCCTGTGCTAGTGCATGCGTAACGACCGGCCAGGTGAAAAATACCAACGCCATCAAGAACAGCAACTTGAGGGTCACCAGACTGAAACCGGCCTGAACCGCCAGCCCGAGAAACGTCATGCCGATGCCCAGCGTATCGATGACGCTCACGGCATGCATGCGTGTGTAGACGTCCGGCATGCGCACAAGTCCGAGCGCACCGACCAGGGTGAAAAAAGATCCCAGCAGAATCAAAGACCAGCTTGCGATCTCGACAACCAGTGTCATGAGCGCGGCTCGCTGTCAGCGTCGTAGGCCAGATCGCCGTACCGAAAGAACTTCAACACTGCCAGCGTGCCGATCAAGTTCAAGAAACCATAGGTCAGGCCGACGTCAAGAAATTCGGGACGGTCCGTTAAAAACCCGAACACCGCCAGCAACATGATCGATAGCGAACCGACGGTATTGCCCGCCAGCACGCGATCAAACACGGTCGGACCTTTGATCGCACGAACGATCGCGAGCGCCAGAGCGACGAGAATGGCGGCTGCAGCGCCGGCAAACATTACGTTTTGCCCTCGAAAGCGGTGACGCGGCGGTCCATGCCGCCGCTCTCAAGGTCGATGGCACCGTCCCGCACAAGCGCATGGACGGTGAATTTGTTGCCGTCCACTCCCGCGGTGATCGTCCCGGGCGTCAATGTGATCGAGTTCGCGTATGTCGCCAATCCTGCTGCGGTCTTCTGACTCGCTTCGACAACCGTCATACAAGGTGAGATTGGCAACGCCGGATGCAAGATGATCTTGGTGACGCCCCAAGCCGAACTTGCGATCTCCCGCACCAGCCAAGGGTAATAGGTCACGGTCCTGGGGAGTAGCTCGATCGGATGGCCTTCCGGGTCCAGAGCACGCATCCGAACTGCAGCAAAAACGCAGACGGCCGTCGATACAATCCCAGCCGTCACCAGCATCGCCGTATAATGCCCGGAGAGGGCAAGCCAAAACGCAAACAGCAATGCCGCCAGGCTGAGCCACCGCATCTTCGAATTCTCTCTCCGACTTCGAACGCTCAACCAATCAGTGGTCTTAGAATTCCGCTGCTTGGAATGCGGCGCGTGGCCGCGTGTCTACACCTTGCCTTTTAGCGCGTAAATTCCGGGAGGACTAGGTCGCAAAAGTCCGCCGCCCGCATTGAATTCGGAATCGGTCGCCACCTCTGCCGCAGCGTTCTTGGATTCCGAAACCCGGCTTGCTCGACTGCTGCGAGAGCAGCGCAAGGCCCATCAGCAGCAGAAACGGTGGCCGGGATCACCCACTCGTACCGGATGTGCAGCGCGAAGCCGGCCAGGCCGGTGGCAAATTTGAATCCCGTGAAAAGTGATCGTGCAGATCGCGGTGCTCGCGAGGTCCGTCAGCGCAACTTGCAACGTATAGTGGTTGAACAGGGCAACGCCGAGTACGGCTGCCGATACCGCCGACACGGCAAGGGCCAACGTGAACGCCGCCATGGGAGGAAAATGGGCGAAGCTGCGGCCGGACAATGCATGGAGGATGCGACACGAAAATTTGCTCCCCCCCCGAGTAGCCAAACCGCGGAACGGGTCGTCACGTGCGCAACCAGCGGCCCGGTGACCGAGCACAACACCGTAGAACTACGACCCGTCCGATACGACTGCCATGGTCCATGCACCCACGCTAGGCGTTATGCGCTAGAACGTTCCAGGCCGGGCCCCTCTGGCAGTCCCCCGCGGACTGCGATGTCGGACTGGACTCCCAGTCGGAGTGGCCCGCGTGGCACTGTCACCACAACGCGCTTTGCGCGTTAATCCCGCATCCAGCGAACTGACGTCGCATGGCGCCATGTGCGACGCATATGTCGATGGCCGTGGATCAGTGCGGGCCCTCCTCACATCGCAGCGATGGAGGGCAATCGCATGCTGGAAACTCTCGTCAACGCCGACGCTCTGTCGGCGCTCTTCAAGGTCATCCTCATCGATCTGGTATTGGCCGGCGATAACGCGATCGTCATCGGCCTAGCCGCCGCTGGTCTGCCGGAACACCAGCGGACCAAAGCGATCCTGATCGGCATCGGCGCGGCGACCCTGCTGCGCATCGGGTTTGCGGCCGTCACCACACAATTGCTTCAAGTCGTCGGGCTGCTGCTCGCCGGCGGGCTGCTGCTGCTGTGGGTCTGCTGGAAGATGTGGCGTGAGCTGCGTGCCACGCATGAAACCGAAAACGCCGTCGGCAACGCCCTCGGCAATTTCGATATCAACGCCGACGGAACGATCGCCGGCGTCGTGCCGCGCAAGACTCTCTCTCAGGCGGCCTGGCAGATCATCATCGCCGACGTGTCGATGTCGCTCGACAACGTACTCGCCGTCGCCGGCGCGGCGCGTGAACATCCCTATGTGCTGGTCTTCGGGCTGGTGCTGTCGATCGCCCTGATGGGTATCGCCGCAAGCTTCATCGCGCGCCTGCTGCAGAAACACCGCTGGATCGCCTATGTCGGCCTCGCGGTCATCCTGTACGTCGCGGTTGAGATGTGCATCCGCGGCAGCCTCGAGGTCAAACCCATCGTCGTCTCGATGCTCGGCATCTGAAGACGCAATAGCAAATGCGCGCGGCGAAATCGACTGCGCGCGCCTTTCCACTCCACGGATGCGGGTCTAGAGTTGCAGCGGCTCGCCGCCTTGGCGGCTAGCGAACAGCGGGCAACTCAGATCCGCATCGTGGGAGAGGAAACATGTTCGGACGTTTGGGCCGTCTTAGTCTTGCCGTTCCGATTGTTATCTGCGCGCTTGCGAGTGCCGGGCGAACCGTCGAGCTCGATCCGAAGGCCGTCGCGTTCCAGACGCCCGGTCAGTTCAAGTGGCGCGATCCGTTCAACAAATCGCCGGCCAATACAGTCGCGCTGCATGGCGACGGCGTGAACGGGTTTTACGTGACCCTCATCAAATGGAACAAGGGCGGCAACTTCAGCCGCCCGCATTCCCATGCCAATGACCGGCTGATCTATGTGCTCCGCGGGACCTGGTGGAACGGCACCGGTACGGCATTCGATCCGCCCAGTACGGTCTCCATGCGCGCCGGCACATTCGTCACCCATCACGCCAAGGGCGTGCATTGGGATGGCGCCAAGGACGAAGACGCCGTGCTGGTGATCGCCGGCGTCGGGCCCGCCGCCAGCACGCGGGCGACCGAGACGCAGGGCACGTTCAGCAAGCTCAATCCATCCGCGGTGACGTTCCTGGCACCCGACCAATTCAAATGGCGCGATCCCTTCAACAAATCGCCGACCAATCAGGTCGTCCTGCATGGCGATCCGTCGAAGGAAGGTCCCTACATGGTGATCAACCGATTCTCCCCAGGCGCCTTCAGCCGTCCGCACTTCCATCCCAACGACCGTTTCATCACGGTGCTCAAGGGCCCCTGGTGGGTCGGCAGCGGCCCAAAGTTCGACACCAATAATACTGTGCCAATGCCGGCCGGCTCATTCGTGACCCATTTCGGCCGCGGCATCCATTACGACGGCGCCAAGGATGAGGAAGTCATGGTCCTGATCACCGGGATGGGACCGGCGACCAGCACGCAAGTGAAGTAGTGTCCCGATTCTGAAGTTCGCACCATTTCGCAGCGGCCGCTTATGCGAACTTCGAAATCGAAGGACACTAGCAACTCATTGAATCTAGTGTGGCTTTGGCTCAGAAGTCTGCATGTCGGACTCGCCGCGAGAATGATGCGGCGCATCCGAATTGTTGGTGCAGGAGATTTACCAAATTCCCGCAGCGATCGTGCGCAAGACGATGGATTTGCTGCATAATCTCTCCCGGCGCGATCTTGTCGCGTCGCAGGCCGTGATCTAGGGTCGCTGCATCCAGCAGCCGGATTGAGATCGCATGTTGATTCGTAACGAAATTGTCGAAGCCATCGGCAACACGCCGCTGATCAAGCTCAAGCATGCGTCGGAAATGACCGGCTGCACGATCCTGGGCAAGGCCGAATTCATGAACCCCGGCCAGTCGGTGAAGGATCGCCCGGCGCGGCAGATGATCCTGGAAGCGGAGAAGCGCGGCGACCTCAAGCCCGGCGGCCTGGTGGTCGAGGCGACCGCCGGCAACACCGGGATCGGCCTTGCGCTCGTCGCAGATGCACGCGGCTATCGCACGGTGATCGTGATGCCGAACACGCAGAGCCAGGAGAAGAAGGACGCGGTCAAATTGTTCGGCGCCGAGCTGGTCGAAGTGCCGGCCGTGCCCTACAGCAATCCCAACAACTACCAGCACATCGGACGTCGGCTCGCCGACGAGCTGCGCAAGAGCGAACCGAACGGCGTGCTGTTTGCCGACCAGTGGAACAATCTCGACAACCGCAAGGCGCACTACGTCTCGACTGGTCCGGAAATCTGGGCGGACACGCAGGGCAAGATCGACGGATTCATCTGCTCGATCGGCACCGGCGGTACGATCGCCGGCGTCTCGACCTATCTGCGCGAGAAGAAGCGGGACATCGTGATCGGTGTCGCCGATCCGAGGGGCGCCGCGATGTACAATCTCTTCGCCCACGGCGAAGCGAAGGCGACCGAAGGCGGCTCGGTCTCGGAAGGCATCGGGCTTGGGCGCATCACGCCGGTTATCGAGGGCATCAAGGTCGACAAGGCGTATTTGATCCCGGATGAGGAAGCGATCCCGCTGATCTTCGACCTGCTGGAGCATGAGGGGCTCTGTATGGGCGGCTCGACCGCGATCAATATCGCGGGTGCGATCCGCTTCGCCAAGGACCTCGGCCCTGGCCATACCATCGTCACCGTGCTTTGCGACTACGGCATGCGCTATCAGTCGAAGCTGTACAATCCGGAATTCCTGCGCTCCAAGAACCTCCCCGTGCCGGCATGGCTGGAGCGCCAATCAAGACTAAAGGTGCCCTATGTCTGATCAGGCATCATCCGCCAGCCGCTGGCTCGTCACCACCGAATGGCTTGCATCGCGTTTGGGTGCACCCGACGTCGTCGTAGTCGACGGCTCCTACTATCTGCCCGCGCACAAGCGGGACGCCGCTTCCGACTATGTCGCCGGCCATATCCCAGGCGCGGTGCGCTTCGACGTCGACGACATTTCCAATCACACGCAAAACCTGCCGCACATGCTGCCCTCGGCCGAAACCTTCGCGGCCAAGGTGGGCGCGCTCGGCATCGGCGATGGCGACACGGTTGTGGTCTATGACGGCTTGGGCATGTTCTCCTCGCCGCGGGTCTGGTGGACGTTTCGCCTGTTCGGAGCGGACAAGGTGTTCATCCTCGAGGGCGGTATGCCGAAATGGCAGGCCGAACGGCGCCCGATCGAGGCCGGGCTGACGACGCGCTCGCCGCGCAAGTTCACCGCACGCATGAATCCGGACATCGTCGCTGCGCTGCCGACGATTCAGTCCGTGCTCGCGGACGAGAGCGCGCAGGTCGTCGATGCACGCCCTGCGGACCGCTTCCGCGGCGATGCGCCCGAGCCACGGCCGGGCGTGCGGCCCGGTCATATCCCCGGATCGCTCAACGTGCCCTACACCGACTTGGTGAAGGACGGAAAGCTCCTACCCGCCGATGATTTGCGCAAGGCCTTCGCCGCCGGCGGCGTGGATGTCGAGCAGCCGATCATTACGAGCTGCGGCTCCGGGATCTCGGCGGCCGCCATGTGGCTTGCGCTCGACACGCTCGGCAAGACGCCGGCGGCGCTCTACGACGGATCGTGGTCGGAATGGGGATCGCGCGACGACCTGCCGGCCGCAACCGGACCGAAATAGCGCGACCAGGACGGTATCCATGGCATCGGCTCGCGTCGCGATCGTTACCGGTGCGGCGCGTGGGATCGGCCGCGCGATCGCGCAGCACCTGATGGACGAAGGCTGGCGGATCGGCGCGCTCGATCTGCCGAAGTCCGGGCTCGTGCGAGCCTTTCCATCTCGGCAACGCAACTCCCTTGCGATCGACGGCGACGTGTCCGATGAACCGTCCACGCGCATGGCGGTTAAATCCGTGCTCGATCGGTTTGGCCGCCTCGATGCGATCGTCTCCAATGCAGGCATCCTGGTGCGCAAGCCACTGCGGCAGCTCACGCTCGCCGAGTGGCGCAAGGTGATCGACACCAACCTGACCGCAACCTTCCTGCTTGCGCGCGCCGCCGAGAAGCCGCTGCGCGCCGCCAAGGGCGCGATCGTCACCATCGCATCGACGCGCGCGCTGATGTCAGAGCCCGATACCGAATCCTATGCCGCCTCCAAAGGAGGGCTGGTCGCGCTGACGCACGCGCTCGCGATCAGTCTCGGTCCCGACGTGCGGGTCAACTGCATCAGTCCGGGCTGGATCGTAACGACGCGGGAGGAGGCACAGAAGCTGCGCCGCAAGGACCACGCGCAGCATCCGGCCGGCCGGGTCGGGCAGCCACGGGACATCGCCGCAATGGTTGCCTATCTGCTCGACGCGGAGCGGTCCGGCTTCATCACCGGCGCGAATGTCGTGGTCGATGGCGGCATGACTCGAAAGATGATCTACGAGGAATAGAGAATTTTCGTCTCTTCCCGGCGAACAAGAGAAGATTTATCTTTATCATGATGAAATGGGAGATTTCATCTCCCCGCCGGTAGGAGGATGCCCCATGATCTTCCGTCAGCTCTTCGACAGCGTCTCCGGAACCTACACCTACCTGCTCGCCAGCCGCCGCGGCGGCGAAGCGCTGATCGTCGATCCGGTGCTGGAGAAGGTCGACCGCTACATCCAGCTCGTGAACGAGCTCGATCTGAGGCTCGTAAAGGCGGTCGACACCCACCTGCACGCCGACCACATCACCGGCCTCGGTGCGCTGCGGGATCGCACGCAATGCATCACTGTGATGGGCGAGAAGAGCAGCGTCGACGTGGTCTCGATGCGGCTTTCCGAAGGCGACAAGCTCACCATCGAAGGCGTCGCGCTCGACGTGCTCTACACGCCGGGTCACACCGACGACTCCTATTCGTTCCTCATGAAGGACCGCGTCTTCACTGGCGACACGCTCCTCATTCGCGGCACCGGCCGCACCGATTTCCAGAACGGCGATCCGCGCGCGCAGTTCGACTCGATCTTCAACAAGCTCCTGAAGCTGCCAGACGACACGATGGTATTTCCGGCGCACGACTATAAAGGCGAGACCGTCTCCACCGTCGGCGAGGAAAAGGCGTTCAATCCGCGTCTGCAGGTGAAGTCGCTCGAGCAGTATGTGGATTTGATGAACGGCCTCAACCTGCCCAATCCCAAGATGATGGATGTCGCCGTGCCCGCGAACATGCGGGTCGGGTTCGCGCAGGAGGCGATCGCGCAGCGTGGCTGGGCGATGAGCGCCGGCGATGCCATCAAGCTCATCGGACGGCCCGATGTGACGCTGGTCGACCTGCGCGAAAAGTCCGAGCGCGAGAAATATGGCGTGATCCCGGGGTCGCTGCATGCGCCCTACCCCGACCTGCAGGACAACATCCGCCCGGGCGGAATGCTGCACGAGCTCGCGGCCGCGACCGGCAAGCGCATCCTGTTCTATTGCGCGTTCGGCGAACGCTCGGCCATGGCGGTGCAGGCCGCGCAGGATTTCGGCATCGCCACCGCCTGCCATATCCAAGGCGGCATCGACGCCTGGAAGAAGGCGGACGGCGTCCTCGTTCATTAGGCTGCGCTCAGCGCGGCGGCGGCGCCAGCACCGAACGATCGATCGGAATCATGTCGGACAGCAGCGCGGCCTCAAGGCGGCCCGCATGCTCCGACCAGCTGATCCCTTGCTGATACTGCAGCGCCGCCTCGTGCTGGCGCCGCCACAGTTCATCGTCGGTGAGCAGCGCCACGGCGCGATCGGCGAATTCCGTTTCGTCCGCGCGGACGAAACCCGTCACGCCATCGATGACTCGTTCGGGCAGCACGGTCACCGGCGCGAACACCGCCGGCACCCCGAGCGCCTGTGCTTCCGCCGCCGCCACGCAGAACGACTCGGCTTTATGGCCGAGATAGAGCATCGTCCGCGAACCGCGCATTGCGGTGATAAGGTCCCGATGCTGTGCGGATGGATGCACATTGACCGAATTCTTGACTGCCTCGCTCATACCTTCGGGAAGCACGCCTCCTTCCCAGTGTTTCCAGACGTCCGCTCCAGCAGGCAAATTGTGGATTGCGTACACCTCTAGAGTCGCGTTGGGCACGCGCGGCAAGATCGAACGTGCCCATATCTCAACTAACCGGCGCAGGTTACGTGTCGGATTTGACGCAAAGATCGCGCGCGGAGGTGGTGGATTGGCAAGCGGCTCGTGCCCTCTAACATAGTCAGGCAGGCCGTGCGGTAGCACGATCTGCGGCTGCCAACGCGGCAGGAGCGGTGAATAGACTTCTGCCTCATATAAAGCCGTAAGGATCGGAATCGGCCGATAACGCCACATCCTCCATATTTTCTTGTAGTGGCGAAGCTGGCGAACTGGTGACAAGACCCAAATGGCACGTCGCTTCGGCTGCCGCACGAACGACAGAAGATTTACTTGATGGCAGGCGATGTAGAGATCGCACGTGCGCGGCGGCGTGCCCGACAGCGGCCGCCAGCAGACGCCCTCGTGCTCGACCGGGCCGTCGCAATTGGAGAAGACCGTGACCTGATGGCCGCGCCGCGCAAGCTCCTGCGCGCAGCGGATCACGCTGGTTTCGGTTCCGCCCAGCGGACGCCGTTCGAGGTCCCTGCCGTCGTAATGCTTGGTCGAATCGGCGAACACGATGCTGGCCATACCGGCATTGCCTCAATGCAGAATCTGGCTGAGGAACGCCTTGGTCCGCTCGTGCCGCGGGTTGGTGAAGAACTGTCCCGGCTCGTCGACCTCGATGATCTGGCCGGCATCCATCAGCACCATGCGCGTCGCCACCTGCCGCGCAAATCCCATCTCATGGCTCACCACCAGCATGGTCATGCCGTCCATGGCAAGCTCGACCATGGTGTCGAGCACCTCCTTGACCATCTCCGGGTCGAGCGCGGAGGTCGGCTCGTCGAACAGCATGATCTTGGGCTGCATGCAGAGCGCGCGCGCGATCGCCACCCGCTGCTGCTGGCCGCCGGAGAGTTGCGCGGGATATTTCGCCGCCTGTTCGGGGATGCGCACCCGTTCGAGGTAATGATGCGCGATCGCCTCAGCCTCCTTGCGCGACATGCCGCGCACCCAGACCGGCGCCAGCGCGCAGTTCTCGAGCACGGTGAGATGCGGAAACAGGTTGAATTGCTGGAACACCATGCCGACCTCGCGCCGCACCTCGTCGATCGACTTGAGATCTTCGGTCAATTCGACGCCGTCCACCACGACGCGGCCCTGCTGCCATTCCTCGATCCGGTTGATGCAGCGGAGCAGCGTTGACTTGCCGCCGCCCGAGGGTCCGCAGATCACGATGCGGTCGCCGCGCATGACCCGCAAATTGACGTCACGCAGCACGTGAAACGCGCCGTACCACTTGTTCACGCCCTCCATGTCGACGGCGATCTCGTTCCGCGTGGTGCGGATGTCGCGCGCCGGAGCAGCGGCTTTCGAAGGATCGTTGTCCATGGCGCTCAATGCGCTACACCCGTGCTCAAGCGACGTTCCACATAGAGCGCATAGCGCGATATGGCGAAGGATATGGCGAAATATATCATACCGGCAAAGGCAAAGCCCGTGAGCAGCGTCACCGGCGTCGCCCAGTTGGGATCCGCAAAGGACGCGCGCAACTGGCCGAGCAGGTCGAAGATCGCGACGATCAGCACGAGCGTGGTGTCCTTGAACAGCGCGATGAAGGAATTGACCATGCCCGGGATCACGAGCTTCAGGGCCTGCGGCAGGACGACGAAGGCCATCATCTTCCAGTAGCCCAGGCCGAGCGCGCGTGCCGCTTCGTACTGGCCGCGCGGAATCGCCTGCAACCCGCCGCGGACCACTTCGGCCATATAGGCGCCCGCGAACAGGATGACGCCGATGAGGACGCGGGCGAGCGGATCGAGCTTCCATGCCTCCGGCAGGAAGAATGGCAGCATGTAGGTCGCGAAGAACAGCACCGTGATGAGCGGCACGCCACGCCAGAATTCGATGAAGATCACGCAGAACCAGCGCACCAGCAGCAGCGAGGACCGCCGCCCGAGCGCCAGGACGATGCCGATCGGCAAGGCGCCGATGATGCCGGCGAACGTGATGACCAGCGTCACCAGGAGACCGCCCCACACGCGCGTCTCGACATGCGGGAGTCCGAACACGCCGCCGATCAGCAGATAGAACGCCACGACCGGGAAGACACCGAAGAACAGGATGGCGTTGAGCACCTTGTACGGAACAGGCGGGATCAGCAGCGGCGCCAGCAGCACGATGCCTATCGCATATGTGAGATTGATCCGCCAGACCTCCTCGGCCGGATAGAAGCCGTACATGAACTGCGCGAACTTGGCAGCGATGAACGGCCAGCAGGCGCCGACCGGGCGGCCGACCGTTTCGGCCAGGCAGTCGACGCGGCTCGATCCATCCCACACCGCGTCGATCAGCATGAACCGGATCGCCGGCCAGACCAGCGCGGCGAAAATGACGGCGCTGATGATCGTCACGACCGTGTTCAAGACGCTGCCGAACAATTTCTGCTGCAGCCAGGCCGGCGTGCCGACGTTTGATCGCGGCTGCTCCATCGGCGCGACCAGTTGCTCGCGGACGAAAGTCGCGCTCATGCCCGCCACCGATCGGCCCGCCGCAGGCGGGCGTTATACGCATTCATGGCGAGGCTGGTGACGAGCGAGATCACGAGGTAGACCGCCATGGTGATGGCGATGATTTCGATCGCCTGATGGGTCTGGTTGAGCGTGGTGCCGGCGAAGACGGCGACCAGGTCAGGATAGCCGATCGCGACGGCGAGGGTCGAATTCTTGGTCAGGTTCAAATACTGGTTGGTCAGCGGCGGGATGATCACCCGCATCGCCTGCGGCACCACGATGAGGCGCAGCGTCGTCTTGCGCCGCAAGCCGAGCGCCATGGCCGCCTCGGTCTGGCCCTTCGGCACCGCGAGGACGCCCGCGCGCACGACTTCGGCGATGAAGGCCGCGGTGTAGGTTGTGAGCGCGACCAGGAGCGCCGTGAACTCCGGGATCACTTGCGATCCGCCGACGAAGTTGAAGCCGCGCAACTGCGGCAGGTCGAAGCTGACCGGCCATCCGACTGCAAGCGTCGCGAGCGCGGGCAGCCCGACCAGGATCGCCAGCGACGGCCACAGCAGCGGAAATTGCGCACCGGTCGCCTGCTGGCGGCGCCGTGCCCATGCCCGCAAACCGATGATAGCGAGGATCGCGATCACGAATGCTGCCGCAACGATCCGGCTACCCTCGCCGAAGACGGCGCGCGGCATGATCAAGCCGCGGTTGTTCAGGTAGATCGCAGGCGGACCGATCCATTCCGCGAGACTGCGCCACCATTGCGCGATCGCATCGGGCGCGCCAAAGCGCTGGAGATACGCAAATCCATCCGCCGCAGACAGGAGCAGTGGCTGCAGGCCGAGCGCGAGGCTCTGACGCGGCCCCGGCAACGCCAGCAGGACGGCGAGATACCAGAACATGATCTGGAACAGGAGCGGCAGGTTGCGGACAAGCTCGACATATCCGCCGGCAAGCCGCGCCAAAAGCCAGTTGGGGCTCAATCGCGCAAGCCCGATGATGAATCCGAGGATGGTGGCGAACACGATGCCAAGCGCCGACACCAGCAGTGTGTTGAGCAGGCCGACCAGAAAGACGCGGCCATAGGTGTCCTGCTCGCCGTAGGGGATGAGCGACTGAACGATGCCGAAGCTGGCGGGATCCTGGAGAAAGCGGAAGCCGAAACGGACGTTCTGGGCTTCAAGATTTGCGCGCGCGTTGATGGCGAATTCGACGCCGAACCAGATCACCACCGCCAGCACCGCGAGCTGGTAGAAGGCGCTGCGAAATCTTGGATTGTTGTAGAAGGCGGTCTTCGTCACAGCCCTGCCCCGACGTTTCCGTCAGGCTCTACAGACGTGGATGCCAGGCGTCGTCCCGGCATGCCACATCGAAGCGATGACAAAGTTCACCGGATCGGCGGCGCGTATTGAATGCCGCCTTTGGTCCAGAGGCGATTGATCCCGCGGCTGATCCCGAGCTTGGAGGAAGCTCCGACATTGCGCTCGAACACTTCGCCGTAATTCCCCACATGTCGGACGATCCGCACCACCCAGTCGCGGGTTAATCCCAATTGCTCGCCATAGGTTCCGTCAACCCCGAGCATGCGGCGAATTTCCGGCTGCTTGGATTTCAGCGCGTCATCGAGCGTTTTCGACGAGACACCAAGCTCTTCAGCGTTGAGCATCGCGAACAGCGTCCACTTCACGACGTCGAACCATTGATCGTCGCCCTGCCGTACCAGCGGGCCAAGCGGCTCCTTGGAAATCACTTCCGGCAGGATCACATGGTCGTTGGCATTGCTGAGCTTCAGCCTCTCGGAATAGAGCTGCGACATATCCGTGGTGAACGCGTCGCAGCGGCCCGACTCGTAAGCCTTGATGGTCTCGTCCGCGCTCCCGAACGCGATCACCTCGTATTTCATATTATTGGAGCGGAAGTAATCCCCGAGATTGAGCTCGGTGGTGGTTCCGGTCTGGGTGCAAATGCTCGCGCCATTGAGCTCCAGTGCCGAGTTCACCTTGAGCGCCTTGCGCACCATGAAACCTTGGCCGTCGAAGTAGATCACGCCCGCGAAGTTGAACAGCGCATCACGCGAGCTCGTCCAGGTCGTATTGCGCGAGAGGAGGTCGACCTCGCTCGACTTGAGCGGCTCGAAACGGTCCTTCGAGGACAGAGGCGTGAACTTGACTTTGGTCGGATCGTTGAAGATTGCGGCGGCGATCGCACGGCAAAAATCGACGTCGAGACCGGTCCATGTCCCCTTGTCATCGGGGTTGGAAAAGCCGGGCAAGCCTTGGCTGACACCGCAGATCAGCGCACCCCGGTCCCTCACCGTCTTGAGGGTCTGGGCATCGGCCTGCCCGCTCAAGCCGATCGCAAGTGCTATCCCAAGCACGCCGACGATGCGTTTCATCATGCATCCTTCAAAAGTGTGAGCCTGTTTCGAGCCTAACCGTCGCCCACGCGGCCTGCATGCACCCTATCTGGCGAGAAGGCGCCTCCCCTGCGAGGGCTTCGCGTACCGGCCCTGCATAGGAGAACGATCGGCCATCCCGGTCAAGGGGTTGACGAGGGTATAGAGGGGACCGGTATATGCCCAGCAGCGCAGACGCTGCTAACAGTGCACATTTGCTAAGCAGCACACTGGCTTGTGACCATCGGCCGCCGCTGCATCAGACAAGCATCTGCAAAGTCCGTCCTGAAGGACCGTCCATGACCAAGAGTTCCGCCGGCGGCCTCCCACATCCTGGCGTCAAGCCCGCAACGCGCTTCGTGACCGGCGGCAGCGATCCTTCGTCCTTTCACGGCTTCGTCAATCCTCCGGTGGTGCACGCCTCGACCGTGCTCTATCGGAACGTCGACGATTATCTGGGGCGCCGCGGCCGCTATACCTACGGCCGGCGCGGCACCCCCACTTCAGAAGCGTTCACGGCCGCGCTGGCGGAGATCGAAGGTCCGCAATGCGCGGGCGTGACGTTGTTGCCGTCTGGCCTTGCAGCGGGCTCACTGGCGCTGCAATCCGCCCTCAATTCCGGCGACCACGTGCTGGTCACCGACAACGTCTACGGGCCGACACGCAAGTTCTGCGACACCGTACTCGCTCGCTGTGGCGTCACAACGACCTATTTCGATCCGCTGATCGGCGACGTCGCCACGCTGATGCAGCCCAACACCCGCGCGATCTATCTCGAGTCCCCGGGCTCGCTGACCTTCGAGGTACAGGACGTACCGGCGATGGCCGCAGCGGCCCACGCACGCGGCGCCGTCGTGCTGATGGATAATACCTGGGCCAGCCCGCTCTACTTCCACGCGCTCGACAAAGGCGTCGATCTCGCGATCCAGTCCGGCAGCAAATATATCGGCGGACATTCCGATCTGATGCTCGGCGTGGTGGCCGCCAACGCCAAGTGCTGGCCGCGGCTCAATGAGACCGTGTTCACGATGGGACTGTGCGTCGGCCCCGACGACATGTATCTTGGGCTGCGCGGCCTGCGCACCATGGCGGTGCGGCTTGCTCATCACAATCAAGCGGGCCTGAAAGTCGCGCGCTGGTTCGCCGAGCGGGCGGAGGTCGCGCGTGTGCTTCACCCTGCCCTCGGCACCTGCCCCGGCCACGCCGTCTGGAAGCGCGACTTCACCGGTGCGAGCGGCCTGTTCAGCATCGTGCTCAAGCCGGTGCCGGAAACCGCGGTTCACGCTTTCATTGACGCGCTCACGCTGTTCGGCATCGGCGCGTCTTGGGGCGGGTTCGAAAGCCTCGTCATCCCATTCGACTGCGATAACGTGCGCAGCGCGACAACCTGGTCGCCCGGCGGCCCGGGCGTGCGTTTCCATATCGGACTCGAGGACGTTGACGACCTCATCGCCGATCTCGAGCGCGGCTTCGCAGCGCTCGCGGCCGCGCGGTAGCGTGATTGCTTTTTAGATCAATCGCGCTATCGTTTTCGATTGAGGATGATCTTTTCCGAAAGCCGGTCCCCACTTTCCGGGATCATGCTCGAGCTCAGCTAGGGCCCGGGGCCTCTTTCCGGTCGCGTTCCCTGAAGATCAACATGATGTTGCGGATGTAGATCAGCGTCGCAACGCTCTGCCCGAATATGATCACGGGCTCGCGCTTCACGATCCCGTAGACCAGCGTCATGAGGCCGCCGCCGACCGAAAAGATCCAGAACGCGAACGGAATCACGCTGCGCCCAGCGCGCTCGCTCGAGATCCACTGAATGAGGAAGCGGCTCGCAAACAGGAGCTGCGCGCAGAGCCCGAACACGAGCCAGAAGTCGAACTTGTCGACGAAGGTCTCGCGAAAGAAATTGCTGACCTCGGTGCCGAATTGAATCAGCATCAACTGATCTCCGTTATCTTCGGCACGCGTTTCTTGCGGCGCACGAGCCACCACACCCCGAACAGATCAAGGATGCCAACCCACAGCCGGTCCCACATTCCATAGTTCGATACGCCGTGGCCGCGCTGGCGATCCACCACGTCCACATAGCCGATTTCATATCCCTCGCGCCTGACCAGCGCCGGCAGGAAGCGATGCAAGCCATCAAAATACGGCAGCGATAGGAATAGATCGCGGCGAAACGCCTTGAGGCCGCACCCGGTATCGCGGGTGCCGTCACGCAGCACCGTGCTGCGCACGTCGTTGGCGATGCGCGACTGGAGTTTCTTGAAGCCCGTATCCTTGCGGCCGACGCGCTGGCCGGCGACCAGCCCAACGCGCGGATGGTCCGCGAGGACCGCCAAGAGCTTCGGAATGAACGCGGGATTGTTCTGCCCGTCACCGTCGAGAGTCGCCACGACCGGCGCGCGCGCATGCATCACGCCCGTGCGGATCGCCGCCGATTGCCCGCATGACGTTGCGTGTTTAATCTGGCGCAGCCATGGCCGCGATGTTTGCAGAGCCGCAAGCTCGGTTTCCGTTGCGTCGGTGGAGCCATCATTGACGTAAACGATCTCGAAAGACGTCCCGGCCAGGGCATGCTCGATCTCGGACACCAGCGGCGCGAGATTCCCGGCCTCATTCTTGACCGGGATCACCACACCGACCGCCGGCGCTGCTTCGCTTTCACGCATGACTGTTCCAGTTGGGCGCCAGCGCTCGCGCGGGGGTGGCGTGAGCTTCTTATTGGCCGGCAAGGCTGCGGGCAACCCTTTTGATCCGCGCCAGTGACGGGCCCGCAAACGGCTTGACCGTGCCGTCGGTATCGATCGAAAAGCCAAGCCGGCGCGCCGCCAGCCAATCCCGCACCAGCAACGCGCCAACAGCTCCCGCAATGGCTCCTGCCAGCACATCGCTCGGGTGATGGGCGGTGACGACGACGCGGCTGAGCGCAATGATGACGGCATAGGTCCAGAACAGCGGCCGCAGGCGCGGCCAGAGCACACCGAACGCAACAGCGGCTGCGAAGGCGGTTGTGGCATGCCCGGACGGGAAGCTTGCATACTCCGCCCGCCACACGAAGAACTTATAGAGGAAGACGTCGTCGTTCGCGGCCAGCGGCCGGGCGCGGCCAATGATGCGCTTGACGATGCTGACCATCAGCCCCGGCACACCGATCGCCAGAAACAAAAATCCCATCCGTGCTGCGACCGATGCGAGCACAAGCTGGCTCATGCGCGACAGCGGTGGCGTGTCGACGACAGCGATCACCAGCAGCGCGACGCCAAGCGGAAACAGAAACCATCCCGAGAGCCCGAGATCGGTGGCGAACTGGAACGGTTCAACCAGCCATGCCGGCGCCTGCCTTGCCCAACGGATCGCCGGCACGTCGACAAAGACCATGATCAGGATGAGGGCCGCGATCGCGACGACCGCCCCCATCGCGACGCGCGTGTAAGCCCGCCAAATCGGCTTTATGTCGCCGCGCGGCGGCCGCGCCATGCGGCCAAGCGAGATTGCGGCGTTCCGGCGCACGAAGCCAAAGCGCGACGGCCGCGCCTCTGTCAGCGGAGACGCACTCACGGTGGGCTCCCGGAGCGATAGACCGCGACGGTTACCGTCCGACCGCTGCCGATATTGAAACCTTCAAGGCGCGTCACCGCCGAGTAAAGGAGGCCGATCGCCTCGGCGCGTTGCGCGAAATTGTGCTCCTGGCGCGCTTCAACGAATGCAAAGCGGCACTCGCCGCCGCGCAGGAATTCGGCCGCGCCGGCGCCGTCGGTCTGACGCGTGGCAGTACCGATCTGGAAGACAACGCTCGCCTCTCCGTAGCCGGCGGCCGCTGCGACGGGCTCACGGCAGTCACTGTCGTGCAGGACGCTGGCCAACGTGACGCTCGGAAACACGTAATGCAGCGACGGCACGATCAATCCGAACACAGCCGCCACGATCAGGAACGATGCAACGATCCCGCGCAGCAGAGAATGCTCGGGGCCGTCGCTGTTGTAGAGCTGCCAGGCCCGAAACCCCATCACCATCGACGCGCCGATCAATGGCCAGGACAGGAGACCAAATTGACGCCCGACGAAAGTCAGGAGACCGAGGCCCAGAAGACCGAGGATCACGGGAAGAACGAACCACCACATCGTCCCCTGCTCCAGCCACGATTTTGACGGCAAGACCCGCGCGCCAACGAAGCCCGCGATCAGGATCGCAATCGCGGGATAAAGCGGCAACACATAGTGCGGCAGCTTCGTCACCACGAGCTCGAGCAAGATCCACGTCGGGACGATCCACGCCAGCAGGAATTTTGCCCCGGGCTCATGGCGGGAGGCGAACACCGACGGCGTGGCGATGGCCGCAAGCGTAGCGCCCGGCCAGAACGTGAGCCAGAACAGGAAAAAATAGTATCCCGGCGGCGCGCCGTGAGATTCCTGCCCCTGGAGCAGCTTGCTCAACAGGTCCTGTCCAATCGACTCCGCAAAGAAGTCGTCGCCGGCACGCATGGTGATCGCGGCAAACCATGGCAGCACCAGCAACGCGAACCAGATGGCGCCAACGATCGGCCGAAGCGCAAAGACCCATCTAAACGATCGATCGACGATGACGAGCGTTGCCGCGGTCAAGAACACGATCATCGGAATGACCGGTCCCTTGAGCAGCACCGAAGCCGCCAGCGCGGTCCAGAAAATCGCCGGCACGATCCATGACGGTGGACCTTCGAGCTTGGCACGCTGCTCAGGCAAATAGGCGCGCGCCATCGCGCCCATGGCGGCAACGGCGGTCAGCAGCAGACAGGCGTCGGTCTTGGCGATCCGGCCCTCGACGCTGAGCAGCAAACAGCTCGCCATCATCAGGCCGGCCAACAGCGCGGAGCGCTGCGAGAGAAACGCGAGCGCCGCCCAATAGCTCAGCAGCACAGCACCGATCGCACCGAGCAGCGAGGGAATGCGATAGAGCCAGATGGTCGTCATCGCGTCGCGCTTGCCGAGCCATTGCGCGGCTTTGACGACGCCTGCCTGCAACCAGTAAATCCCGACCGGCTTTTTGTAGCGCGTCGTGTCCTGGTACCGGATATCGATAAAATCGCCAGTCTCGATCATCTGCTTGGTGGCCTGCGCGAAGCGCGATTCATCGCGATCGGTCGGCGGAATTCGGAAGAAGCCCGGCAGGATGCTGAGCAGCGTCGCCACCACAAGCAGCATGACGCAACGCCTATGGGAACGGGTCGCAAGATCAAGCAGCGTGGGCAAGCCGCGCGAAGCCCGACGCCAATCGTTGCCGACCGCTGCCACCATGTCTTGTTCCAAAACGAGGGTCCCCTCCGGCCCGACTACGACAGTATAGATCGGGCGGCGAATGGGGTCATGGCCGCTTCGCCGGGACTTCGGTGGATTGCGGCACGCTCTTGCGGCGGCCCACGAGCCAGCGCACCCCGATGAGGTCGAGCGCACCGGTCAAGGCCCGGTCGAGAACGCCGTATTTCGATTCGCCGTGACGCCGCGGCCGATCGATGACGTCGAGGTGCCTCACCTCAAAGCCTTCGCGCAGCACCAAGGCCGGCAGGAACCGGTGCATGGTGTCGAAATATGGAAGCTGCAGAAAGACATCTTTGCGAAGCGCCTTCAGGCCGCAGGCGGTATCGCGGGTGTTGTCGCGCAGCATCCGGCTGCGCAAGCCATTGGCAAACTTCGAGCCGATCCGTTTCAGAGAGGAATGCGCGTGCTTGACCCGCTGGCCTGCGGCCAGAGCGACGCCCTCTTCGCTCGCGAGCGACAGGAGCGGCATGATGGCGCGCGGATCGTTCTGACCGTCGCCATCAAGGGTGCAGATCATATCGGCGTGCGCCATGCGCACACCGGTCAGGATCGCCGCGCTCTTGCCGCAGCTCTCCCTATGGGCGACGTGGCGCAGGTTCGCGTGCTGGCCGGCTAGCATGCGCAAGACAGCACCGGTGTTATCGGTGCTCCCATCATCCACGACGACGATCTCGAACGACTGCCCGGCTAGCACCGTCGCGATTTCGTTGACGACATCTGCAAGGCTCTCAGCTTCGTTACGGGCCGGAATGACGATCGAGAATTGCGGAGTGCTCATGATCTTCGATACGCCGGCTCGAGGGTCACGACGCGCGCAGCCGGTAGACACCGACGCTCTCGCGGCCGAACTTGCCGAGGTTCATGCCATTGACACGCTCCGCCAATTCCGCCGTGCGTCCGAGCTTCGCAAGCTCCGCAAGAAACGCCTGCTCCGAGCGTTCGGTGATGAGCGCGAGCCGGCAGCCGCCGCTTGCGAGAAACTTGGCAGCGTCGGGCGGAAAGCCGAGAATGGTGTTCGTCCCCACCATGAAGACCAGGCTCGGCTGATGATAGTCCGCCGATACGACCTGCGGCGTCCCGCACGGCGCATTGCGTGCGACGGCGGCAGCGAGCCGTGGGCTCAGCCATAGATTATCCATCTTCGGAGCGACCAGCCCAAGCGCGGCTCCTTGCACCATGATCGCACCGATCGCGATCGTGGCCGCAAAGGTCGCCGGCGAGATCGACTGCCGCCTTTGCACGCCCCAGGCCAGGATCGCGACGGCGGCGAGCGATACGGCAATGGCCGCGATCGAGACGGTGCCCGCCACCACATAAAGCGCGGCCGCAATCGCCGCGACCAAGAGCACTGCGCCTGCAACCAGCGTCCAGGCCAGCAGCGGACCGAGTTGGCGACCGTTGAGCATCGCCAGCGCGATCAAGCCGGCAATCGCCGGATAGGTCGGAAGCACGTAGTGGGGGAGCTTGGTGACGATCAGCTCGAAGATGATCCAGGTCGGGATGATCCAGGCCAGACAGAACCTGACCGCGGGCTCATTCCGGTTCTTCCAGACCCACGGCGCCGCGACGATCGTAAAGAGCGCAGCCGGCGCGAAGGTCAGCCAGAACAACAGCAAGTAGTAGCCCGGCGGGAAGCCATGGCCTTGCTGCCCGGCTGCGACCTTGCCGAGCATGCTGTGGCCGATGGCAGTGATGAAGAACTCACCGCCGCTCACAATCGCAATCGCGACAAACCACGGCAGGATCAAAGCCAGAAACAACCATATGCCAAGCTTCGGGCGCAGCGCCTTGAACCATGCAAGCGATCGGTCCCACGCGAGCAGTGCTAACGTCGTCGATCCCACCACGAGCAGGATCAGCGGACCCTTGACGAGCATCCCGGCTGCGAGCGCCACCCAGAACATCATGGCGGTCGCGGACGACAGCGCCTGGCCGAGATAAGCCCGCGCCAGAACCCCCATGGCGCCGATCGTCGTTGCCAGAAGCACAGCGTCGGTCTTGGCCAACCGAGCTTCCATTCCCAGCAGGACCGACGACGCCATGAACAGCGCCGCAATGAAGGCGCCAGTCGAGCCGACGATCGCGAGCATTGCCCAATAGGTCAGGCCGACCGCCGCGATTGCTCCCAGCAGCGACGGAAGACGGTGCACCCAGATCGGCGCGCGTGCGTCAAATCCGGTAATCTTGGCGGCCGCTGCCTGCAGCCAATAGATGCCGACCGGCTGCAGATAGCGCGGCGTCTCCTGGAAACGGATATCGAGATAATTACCAGTCTCCATCATCTGCCGCGTGGCCTGCGCGTAGCGGGCCTCATCGCGGTCGATCGGCGGAATCTGGAAAAACCCGGGAAGGAAGGCGAGCAGCGCCAGGACGACGAGGACGATCGCCGAGCGCGCGCGCGACGCGGTGATGCGGTCCATTCGGTCCGGAATTCGATACGAAATCTCCGGCCCTGCGGTTTGAATCGCCATACGCCTGTCCAATTGCGGGGATCGCGGGCACCCTAAAGAATTCGTGGGATCGTGGGAAGCCGCGCTATTGCAACCGTACCAGCACGCTGTCGGTCGAGCCGGTCGAATCGATGACCGTCAGGCGGACAAATCCCGGGCCTTCCGGCTCGAAAAACACCGTATTGCGCCGACCCGACGGAGCATCCACCGGTAACCCATTGACGAGCACCGTCAGCGGCCCGACCCCGCCGGCCAGCTTCAGCGCGATTGACTCCGGACGGCCATCCCCAGAATTTGCGAGTTCCAGTCGCGCCCCATTCGGCGGGAACATGATCCGGACCTGCGTGTCCGCCCGCTCGCCGACGATGCCGTCCGGCCGGAAGCGCTGCAAGGGCGGCGGCAGGCTGCCGGTCGCGGCCGCCAGCGTGCCGCGCGGCGCAGCCGGCAGCGGCGTTGGCAGGCTACCGGTGCGGGCGAAGGCATCGAACAGGATCGGCGCCGCCGCGTGGCGGGCGATCAGCCCCGGCACCGGCGCGCCGTCCGGCCGCCCGACCCAGACGCCAATCGTACGCTTGCCGTCGAAGCCGACCGCCCAGGCGTCGCGGTAGCCGTAGGAGGTGCCCGTTTTGAACGCGATGCGTCCGCGGGCAGCGTTCTCGGGCGGCGGTGTGCCGAGCATGACATTGCCGAGATACCAGGCGGCGACCGGCTCCATCAGCCGGCGCGGTGCCGGCGCTTCGCCGGCCGTGTCCATGCGCTCGGTGAAGGCGACCGTGTTGCCGAGCCGCGCCACACCCGCATAGAGCATCACCAGATCATTGAGCGTCACGCCGACGCCGCCGAGCCCCATCGCCAATCCCGGCGCTTCGCCGCGCGGCAGCACCAGCGCGCCGCCCGCCTGTGCCAGCCTTGCGGTGAAGCGGCTCGCGCCGACGCGCTCGAGAACCGCGACCGCGGGCACGTTGAGCGAGAGTTGCAACGCACGGCGCACCGTCACCGTTCCCTGAAACGTCAGATCGAAATTTTCCGGCGCATAGTTGCCGTAGCGGATCGGACGATCATCGATCAGCGTCTCGGGATGGATGAGGCCGTCCTCGAATCCAAGGCCGTAGATGAACGGCTTGAGCGCGGAGCCTGGCGAGCGTAACGCCTGGGTCATGTCGACCTGGCCGGCGCGGCCCGCATCGAAATAATCTGACGACGCGACGCGCGCGTGCACCTCGCCAGTCTCGTTGTCGACGACGAGAATGGCGACCGAGAGCGAGGGACCAAGCGTGCGCGCACGCTCGCGCGCAAGATCTTCAAGCGCCTTCTGCAGCGGCGCCTGAATGGTGAGGCGATGGATAGCGCGGTTGGGCACCGCGGCCATGACCGCATCGGCCGAATGCGGCGCCAACGCCGGCATCGGACGGCGGCCCTCCACGACGGCTTCCTGCTTGGCACGCTCGATCTCGTCGGCCGGAACGACGCCTGCTGCCGCGAGCCGGTCGAGCACACGATCGCGCGCGGCCCGCGCGACTTTGGCGGAACGGTCGGGCCGCCGGACTTCCGGCGATTGCGGCAGGGCCACCAGCAGCGCCGATTCCGCAAGCGTCAGCCGCCGCGGCTCCTTGCCGAAATAGGCGAGCGAGGCCGCGCGGATGCCTTCGAGATTGCCGCCATAGGGCGCGAGGCTGAAGTAAAGCGCGAGGATCTGGTCCTTACTCAGCATGCGTTCGAGTTGGACCGCACGCACCATCTGGCGAAGCTTTGCAACGAAGCTCCGCTCGCTGCGGGGCTCCAAGAGCCGCGCGACCTGCATGGTCAGGGTCGACGCCCCTGACACGATACGGCCGTTGACGACGAGTTGCGAGAACGCGCGGCCGAGCGCCAGCGGATCGACGCCCTGGTGGCTGAGGAAGCGGCGGTCCTCATAGGCGTAGAGCATAGCCAGGAAGCGCGGGTCGACGTCCTCGCGCGTCGCTGGCAGCCGCCAGCGCCCCTCCGGCGTGGTGTAGGGGCGCAGCAGTCGTCCGTCGCGGTCAACCACGAGCGTGGAGAACGCGAGCCCCTCGCCGCGCGGCACGGGACCGAGCGACGCGATCCACCACCAGCCTGCGCCGGCGGTGGCGACAGCCGCGATCAGGGAGGCGGCCGCCGTGTATCGCAGAACGCGCCAAATCTTCCGCCGGTCATTCCGGGGTGCCGCATCGCAGGCAAGTTTACGCAGCCTGCGTACACTTGGCTGCGTGCGGCGAGCCCGGAATCCATACGCCGCAGCCGTGGTTATGGACTCCGGGCTCGCGGGCTTTCGCCCACGCCCCGGAGTGACGGAGAGATTGGTCGAGCCGTCGCTCATCGCGCCGCCGTGATCTCGATCCTGCCGGTGCCGGTGCGACCGAAGCGGTCGGGACGATACATGTCCTCGACGAACGCCTGCGGATGCACGTAGCTCCCCGGCGATACCGCGCGCACGATATAGGCCACAGTGAACACCGCCGGATCGCCGCTCTTGCGATTGAACGCGGCGCTGAAGCGATCGTCGCGGAACTCCGAATTGACCGGCGTGGCGGCCTCCTGAATCCAAGGCAACGTGCCGGCTTCGCCGGAAGAGACGAGACGCGGATTGTCGATCTCGAACCCGGCCGGCAGGTAGTCGGCGACGATGACACGGCCGAACTGCGGCTGCGGCTCGGTGATGCGCAGCACCACCGCGAAGCGATCGTTCTGCTTCGCCTGCGTTGGATCGGCGGGCTTGCCGTCGAGCGTGAAATAGAGCCGCTCGATCTTGAAGCCGCGCTCGGCAGCGGGCTCCGGCACTCGCGGTGCGCCGTTGACGGTGACCACCGCCTGCAATGGCCCCTCCCCAGCATTGGCGATCCGCAGCGGCTGCTGCACCTGGCTCGCGAGATACCGCCGGTTGAGCGCACCCTGGCGCTTCTCGCCGGCGACGTCGAGCGACACGCCGGTCGCGTCTTTCGCCAGCGCACGGGCGGCCAGCACCATCCACGCATTCTCCTGCGTCGAGGTGTAGGGCGTGAGCGCGCGCGCGGCCTCAACACGCTGGATCGCCCCGGTGATGGTCGCGCGCGGCGCGCCACCCTCCGACGCAAGCGTGATCAGGGCCGCCCCGTCACGCAGGACCGAGCCGTAATCGACGCGCCCGTATTCGAGCGTCGGCTGCGGCGCCATCGAGCGCAAGGCTGCCGCATAGACACGCTCGGCACGGACCTTGTCGCCGAGCATGCCGAGCGCGGCGGCAAGCTGCGTCTTCGCGATCGTGGTGGTGAAATCGTCGAGCTTGGTGTCGACGAAGTAGCGCAGATCGCCGACCGGCGCCGCGCCGTTGCGCGCGAGGACATAGAGCGCATAGGCGAGACTGCGCCCGCCGTTGCGGCCGGGGTCCTCGGCATTGGCGACAAAATTCCGCAGCCGCTGCACGGCCAGCCGGAACGCCGTATCCGGTACCGCGAAATCGCGCTCGCGCGCGCGAGTGAGGAAGTCGGTGACATAGGCATCGAGCCAGACATCGTCACCTCCCACCGACCAGAGGCCGAACGAGCCGTTCGAACCCTGACGCGAGAGCAGCCGATCGATTGATTCCTGGATGCGTTTGTCGACCCCCGTATCAAGTGCGAGGTGCGAGGCGCTGGCAAGGTCATTGACATAGAGCAGCGGCAGCGCACGGCTGGTGATCTGCTCCGTGCAGCCGAACGGATAACGGTCGAGCGCCGCCAACAATGCCGCCGCATCGAGCGCTGTCGACGATCCGACCAAGACCGATACGCTGCCGGTGCCGGGAACGAGATCGGCAAACAGATCGTTCGAGAGCGTGACGCTCTGCCCGGCCGCAACGGTCTGCACCGTGCGGCGGGCGAGGATCTGCGTCGCCGGCTTCACCGCCAACGCGTAGCTGCGTTCGAGCGCAAAGCCGCCAGGTCCGCTGACGCGCACGGTGACATTGCCGGTGCCCACGGCGGGCGCCGTCAGCGGCACGGACAGCGCGCCACGCTGCTTGGTATTGAGCTTGAACGTCTGCGGCGCGGCATTGCCGGTGACATTGATGCCGTCGCTCTTCACCTCGACGCGGTAGTCGCCCGCCTGCCCTTCGACATTGTCGACGTCGAGATGCATGGTGCCGCGATCCCCGTTGAGCAGGAAGCGCGGCAAGGTCGCGGTCACCACCACCTGATCGCGGATGGTGACGTCGGCCTGAGCGCGGCCGACCTTTTCTTTCGACCACGCCACCGCCATCACGCGGGCGGTGCCGGCGAAATCGGGGATGTCGAACACGATCTCGGCGGTGCCATCTGACTTGACCGCGACCACGCCCGAATAGAGCGCCAACGGCTTCTGCGCCGGCGGGCTACCCTGCAGCTCAGCCGCGGCAATGTCTCCGCCGCTCCTGATCTGCCCGCGCGTGCCCTGCATGCCATCGATCAGCTGGCCGTAAAGATCGCGCAGCTCTGCGGAAAGCCGACGCTGCCCAAGATAGTAATCATCCGGCGCCGGCGGCTTGTAGTTGGTGAGGTTGAGAATGCCGACATCGACAGCGGCAACGACGATGCGCGCCTCATCGCCGGCGGCAAGGCCGCCGATCTTCACGGGGATGCGCAAGGCAGTGCCAGGGCGCGTGAGCGGCGGCGGCTCCATGTTCACCGCCAGCGTGCGCGCTTGCCGGTTGACGCTGAACCAGTGCACGCCGATGGCGCGGCCCGGCATGCGCTCGGCCTTGGCGTCGAGCGGACGCCGCAACGTCGCGACCACATAGGCACCGGTGCCCCAGTCGTTGCCGACTGGAACCTGAAGCCGCACAGTGCCGGGCTTCACGTCCTGCGTGACGGTCGTGAGCAGCCGCTCCCCGATCACGTTCAGTGTGACCTTGCCGGCCGTGCGCGCCGTCACCGCAACGGTCATGTTATCGCCAGGTGTGTATTCCGGCTTGTCGAGCGCGACCTCGAGCATGTCGGGCGTGTCAGCCGTCGCTTCGGTGTACCAGCCGGCATCGAAGCCGACCGAGGTCACGGGGCCATCGCGCTCGCCGGTCGAAATCTCGAGCCGGTAGCGGCCCCATTGCACCGGCAGTGACAAGCGCGCCGGCGTGCCGGCGGTTGTGCTGAGCTGGCCGTCGGCGACGCGCCGCGTCAGCTTCACCGGCTCAAAATCCCAGGTGTTATCGCGCCGATACCATTGATAGCGGGTCTCGACCCGCAGCAATTCGTAGCGCAGGCCATTGCGCGTCAGCGGCGCACCGTCCGGTCCGGCCACAATCACGTCGAACGTCGCCTGCTCGCCGTCGCCGAGCGAGCGCCCGGAGAACAGGGGCCGTACACCGATCATCGGCCCGGCAGCCGTCACCGGCAGCGTGAGCTTGCGCTCGACCGCACGTCCGCCCGCCTCGGCGAGCCGCACGGTCACGCTCGCTTCGAGCGGACGCGTGGATTGCGGGACCTTGTCGAGACTGACCGGGAAGGATGCACGACCATTGTTGTCAGTCGACGGCAGGCCGTCGAGCGGATTGCGGGTGGATTCCACCTCCTCATCGGACAGGCCGAAGCGGTAGCCCGCAAAGCCGGCACGCTCGGCCGCCGGAGCGACGACCACTTCACCGGCGATCTCAAGGCCGGCCGCAGGCGCGCCGTAAAGATAGCGGCCATCAAGCGTCACCTGCACCGGCTCCGTGCGCATCACGCTTTTCGCCGCCGTGGTCAGCTCGAATTCGATGCGATCCGGCACATAGTCCTCGACCATGAAGGTCGCCTCGCCCACCGCCGGACGCTTCGGATCGGTGAAGGCGCGCACGCGCCAAGTGCCGGTGGGCGCCGATTGCACCAGTGGCAATTCAAGGCTGCGCCCGCCGGCGCCCTGGTCGGCCACCGTCACGCGCCGGTATTCGACGCCATCGGGCCGCTCGACCACGAGCGTAAGCGGCACGCCGACCGCCGCCATGCCTCGAGGGTCGCGCAGGAGCGCCGTGACGTGAACGGTCTCGCCCGAGCGATAGACGCCGCGTTCCGCGAAGACGAATCCGTCGAGGCCCGCAGGCGCATTGCGGCCCGAAACACCGCGGTCGCTCAGGTCGAAAGCCGGCGAGCGCAGGCTGAGGAAGGCGTAATCACCCTTGTCATCGGTCGCGACCAGCATGGCCGGCGCCGCACCGACCTCGCCGCGCGCCAGCGCAGCCTCGAACTGAACATAGCCATTGTTGTTGGTGCGCTTCGTCGAGAGCACCTCGTTGTTGCGTGAGAGCAGCCGCACCTCGACGCCGTTGCTGCCCTGCGTGGTCTCCAGCGAATGCACGAAGGTGTGGATGCCGTCGTTACCGGAATAAGCCGTAAGGCCAAGGTCGGAGACAATGAACCACTGGGTGGCGAGATCGGTGTAGTTCTCGCCGATGGCATTGGCGGCGTTCGCGACCATCACGTAGACGCCGGCGCCGAGATTGGGGATCGCCTCGCTCACGGGGAATGCGGTGGTGACGTCCTGGTTCTGGAGCGGGTCGACCTTCATCTCGCCCTTCCAGACCTGCGAGCCGCGATCCTCGCGCAGCCGCGCAATCTCGTAGCGGTTCAGCGTGCGCTGAAAGTCGTGGCCGAGCACGGTCGAAACCAGGTTGCTGTCGCCGATGCGGTAGACTTCGATCGCCACCGCCGAGGTGTTCACGCTGACCACCGGAATCCCGCGCTGGCCGACGCGCGGCAGCACATAGGCGCGGCCGCTGAAGCGCACGACCGGCTTGCGGTCGCGGACATAGATGTTGAATTCGGCCGGCTTGGCCAAAGTCTCGCGCACGGTCGAGGGGATGCCGGCGCGCAACGTGACGGTGTAGCGCTCACCATGCTTGAGCCCTTCGACGCAGAGCTGGCGTGCGTCGACCGACAGCGCCGGGCGGTCCTGTCCGGAGACCGCCACGAATGGCGACAGATCGGTGCGTCGGCCCGGCAGCTCTTCCGAGAACTGGAAGCATGCCCGCGGCGAGGAGGCGTCGGCATCGACCGAGTAATCGAGCAGGCGGAAGCCGTGGTCCTCGCGCATGCGCTCGTATTGCTGACGGATGTCCGCGACCTCGCGCAGGTCGAGCGAGAGCCGCATCGCGTCGAGCGCCGGACGCCAGAGCTGACGGTCGGCGTAGCTGCGGGAGATGATCATGAGGCCGGCGGCTTCCTCGTCCGGAGCCTTGGTGCGCTGGTAGGCGAGGTAGGCGGCGGTCGCGGCACGCTCGAGCAAGGTCGTGCGCTCGCGGTTATTGCCCGGGCGGATTTGCAGCACGGTCCGCGCGATGCGCAGCCAGTTGGCGCTGTCCTCGGGCGCGACCACCGTGATCCGGCCGAGAATCTGCAAGCCGGAGCGGAAATCGTTGCGCTGGAAAGCGGCATCGGCGTCGCGCCGCAAGGCCGCAGCGGACGTGGTCACATGGCCCGATTCGGCTTTGATCTGCGCCTCGAGCTTGATGGCGGCATCGGCCAGGTCGTCGCGCTGGAACGCCTTCTGGGCGAAGGCAGCGCCCGACAATCCGGCGGACATGACGACAGGCAAAAGGGTGACGAGCGCGGCAAGCAGGCCGGCGCGAATGGACGAAAGCATGGGATAAACCTCCATCCCCGCCGGCCACCACCGCGCGGGATGGTCGAAAATGAGCGTCCAATCGTGTCGAGGTCGTGACCAGAAACATTAACTCGCGCGCTGGCGAGCCGGGCGCCCGTTTGTTAAGAAACATGGCGTCATAGGCTCAAGGCACGGCCCCGTAGCTCAGTGGATTAGAGCAGCAGCCTTCTAAGCTGTTGGTCGGAGGTTCGAGTCCTCCCGGGGTCGCCAA
>WHTP01000173.1 GCA_009377695.1 Hyphomicrobiales bacterium
ATCGTGAAGATAGTCAGGCCGAGCGCGGCGGGGACAACGAACAAGCCAAACATCAACAGTGCACCCGCCGTGATCTGAAACGTAGTGCCGGCGGCGAGGGTGAGGCGAGGGAAATGCACCCCCATCTTTTTCATATCGCCTGCGATCGCCGCGAACATGATGATGTGGATGATGCCGCCCGCGACGAACAGGAACCCGAGCAAGATGCGCCCCGCCGTCATCAGCGTAGGGGCTAGTTCAGGACCGATCATCATTTTGCCTCGGCATACGTGGAAACGGAGACTGTATCTGACTATTTGTTCGTGAATATTAGCCGCCTTGTCGCTCAAAATTGGGCGATTGCAAAGGCGGGGTAGTCCTGTTTGGATCACTTCTGAGAACATTTGGCCGGAACACGTGGCGGAGCGCCTCGCCGGCAAAGGACGAACAAGAACATGGATGCACCCGTCACCAAATTTGGCATCGGCCAGCCGGTCCGGCGGGTCGAGGACCAGCGCTTCATCACCGGGCGCGGCAGCTATGTCGATGACATCGACTTGCCACGGCAATGCTACGGCGTGGTGGTGATGTCTCCGCACGCGCACGCGCGCATTGTGAATATCGACACGTCGAAGGCCGCTGCGGCCGCTGGCGTGCTCTGCGTCCTGACCGGCCAGGATGCGGCCGCCGACGGAATCGGCCTGCTGATGGTGCCGATGCCGGAGGACATGGGCGGGCCGAAAGGCCATCGCGCGCGGCGGCCGCTGCTCGCGGTCGACAAGGTGCGCGCGGTCGGCGATCGCGTTGCCTTCGTCGTGGCCGAGACCCTGCGGCAGGCGCAGGACGCCGCCGAGCTGATCGAGGTCGACTACGAGACGTTGCCCGCGGTGGTCTCGGTCGACGACGCCGTAAAGTCCGACGCGCCGGCGGTCTGGGAGGAGTGCCCGTCGAACGTCTCGTTCACGCTCGCCTTCGGCAACAAGGACGCGACCGACACAGCCTTCACCAAGGCCCACCATACGGTGTCACTGCGGCTCGAGAGCAATCGGCTAAGCGCCAATTCGATCGAGCCGCGCGCAGCAATCGGCGTCTACGACGCGGCCGAGGATGCCTATACGCTCTATGCGACGTCGCAGAACCCGCATGGCAACCGCACGCAGCTTGCGACCAACGTGCTGAAGATTCCGGAGACAAAACTGCGCGTGATCTCGCCCGATGTCGGCGGCGGCTTCGGGATGAAATGCGGCGGCTATCCCGAAGACGGGCTGGTGTTGTGGGCGTCGCGGCGGATCGGGCGGCCGGTCAAATGGAATTCGACGCGCTCGGAGGCGCTGCTTGGCGACACCCACGGCCGCGATCAGGTGGTGCACGGCGAACTCGCGCTTGACGAAGCCGGCAAAGTCCTCGGCCTGCGTGTCAATTCGATGCATGCGGTCGGCTCGCACAATTTCGGGTCGACCATGGTGAACATCTTTTTCACCATCAAGCTCGCGCCCGGCGTCTACGACGTCCCGGCGCTGCACGCGATCGGGAAGGGCGTCTATACCAACACCGGTCCGGTGCATCCCTATCGTGGCGCCGGACGCCCGGAGGCGACCTATCTGATCGAGCGGCTGCTCGATCGCGCGGCGACGGTCGTGGGCATCGATCCGGTGGAGATCAGGCGGCGCAATTTCATTCCGCCGTCGTCGATGCCGCACAAGACCGCAACCAACACGACTTACGACAGCGGCGACTTCGCCAGGGTGATGGACGAGTGCCTCAAGCTCGCGGACTGGAATGGCTTCGCCAAGCGCGCGGCCGCGTCGAAGAAGAACGGCAAGCGGCGCGGCCGCGGCATCTGCTATTTCCTGGAAGAGGCGTCGGTATTCAACGAGCGTATGTCGCTGCGTTTCGATCCGAGCGGCATGGTGACGATTATCGCCGGCACCCATTCGCACGGACAGGGGCACGCGACGGTCTACGCGCAGATGGTGTCGGAGTGGCTGGGCGTACCGTTTGAAAACATCAGGTTCGTGCAGGGCGACACCGACGCGGTGCCGATCGGGCGCGGAACCTATGGCTCGCGCAGCATGCAGGTCGGCGGCAACGCGCTGAAGAAGGCTGCCGACGCCATCATCGACCAGGCAAAGGCGATGGCTGCGCACCTGATGGAAGCCGCCGTCGGCGACGTGGAGTTCAAGGACGGCCGATTCGGGATCGTGGGCACCGACCGCACGATGGCGCTCACCGATGTCGCCAAGGCGTTCTACCGGCCGATGCTTTTGCCGCCGCAGTTCGAGGTCGGGCTCGAAGCCGCAGGCTCGTTTGCGAGCGAGCCGCCGAACTATCCGAATGGCTGTCACGTCTGCGAGGTGGAGATCGATCCCGACAGCGGCGCGGTCGCGCTCGCGAGCTATCATGCGGTCGATGACGTCGGCCGTGTGATGAATCATCTGCTGTGCGAGGGCCAGGTTCACGGCGGTGTCGCGCAGGGCGTGGGGCAGGCGTTGATGGAGTGCATCCGCTATGACGACAGCGGCCAGCTCGTCACCGGCAGCTTCCAGGATTACTGCATGCCGCGCGCCGCCGATCTGCCGGACATCGTGTCGGAGCTCGCGGAAATTCCGTCGACCACGAATCCGCTCGGCGTGAAGGCGGCCGGCGAGGCCGGCTGCACCGGCGCGCCCCCGGCAGTGATCGGTGCGGTGCTCGATGCGCTGCGTCCCCTCGGCATCGACCACATCGACATGCCGGCGACCTCGAGCCGCGTGTGGACGGCGATCCAACATGCAAGGGCGCATGCGCAGTAACACATTTGCTGCGGCGGTCACTTGTTCGATCTGTCGGTTAATTTGACAATGGCGCCGCGAGTCGCCCCTCCCCCCGCGTTAGCGGAGGGGAGGGGTCGGGGGTGGGGGCCTCAAGCAATCCGCAGCTGTGCCAGTCATTGTGCGCTCGCCCCCCACCCCCGACCCCTCCCCGCCATTCGCTGCGCGAATGTGGGGAGGGGAGCGGAGAGAGCCGCCGTGCAGAGATAGAGAGCAGAGAGGCCGATTGAGATCGACGAAGATCGGCGTTCGACCGAGAATGCTACTGCCGCTATGACGTCCGCATGGAGCAAGTTGCGGTTTCCAATCACAGTACTCACATCGCCGTCATCGGAGCCGGCCCGGCCGGGTTGATGGCGGCCGAGGTGATGGCGCAGGGCGGGGAGCGCGTTACGATCTTCGACCGGATGCCGGCGGCGGGACGAAAATTCCTGCTCGCCGGGCGCGGCGGGCTCAATCTCACCCACAGCGAACCGCTCGGCACATTCCTCGGCCGATATGGCGCGGCGACGCCGCATCTGCGCGACGCGATCGACGCGTTCCCGCCCGAGAAGCTGCGCGCGTGGTGTGAGGGGCTGGATCAGGAGATCTTCGTCGGTTCGAGCGGCCGCGTGTTCCCCAAGAGCCTGAAAGCGTCGCCGCTGTTGCGCGGTTGGCTCCGGCGTCTTGAGTCTCTGGGCGTCGTGTTCAGGCCGCGCCATCGCTGGAGCGGCTGGCGCGACGACGGCGCGCTCATGTTCGAAACGCCGGCAGGCGGCGTGACCGAGCGTGCGGATGCCGCCGTGCTGGCGCTCGGCGGGGCGAGTTGGCCGCGGCTAGGGTCCGACGGAAGCTGGGTCGAAATCATGGGTCGCGCCGGGATTGGCGTCGCACCATTGCGGCCTGCGAATGTCGGCGTACTGGTGAGCTGGTCAAATGTGTTTCGCGACCGCTTCGAAGGCACGCCGCTCAAGCGCATCGCG
Source organism: Hyphomicrobiales bacterium (assembly GCA_009377695.1). Classification (GTDB taxonomy): domain Bacteria; phylum Pseudomonadota; class Alphaproteobacteria; order Rhizobiales; family Xanthobacteraceae; genus VAZQ01. Next base: position 3,752 of record WHTP01000173.1, read on the forward strand.
CTGTCGCTTGGTGTCGACAGCGTGCGCGGCGAGGCGCGGGTCACGCGTGCCGGCCTCGAAGGCGGCGTCATCTATGCGCTGTCGGCCGCGGTCCGCGAAGCAATCGATACAACAGGCAAGGCGGTCCTGCACATCGATTTTCGTCCCGACCTGACGGTTGCCGCGTTGGCAGTAAAGCTTCGCAGCCCGCGCGGCAAGCAGTCGCTGTCGACCTTCCTGCGCAAGGCGGCGAGCCTTTCGCCAGTCGCAATTGGGCTCCTGCATGAGGCACAGTCCGCCGACGAAAAGCTATCGGCACGATCGCCCGAAGCGCTCGCTGATCTCATCAAGGCGGTGCCGGTGCACGTGATCGGAATCGCGAATATCGCCCGCGCGATCTCGACCGCCGGGGGAATCGCGTTCGACGAGATCGACCCGCGTTTCATGCTTCGCCGAATGCCGGGAACATTCGTGGCCGGCGAGATGCTCGACTGGGAGGCGCCGACCGGTGGCTATCTGTTGCAGGCGTGCTTCGCCACCGGCATGGCCGCCGGGCGGGGCGCGCTCGCTTGGCTAAACAGGTCTGAAAGCTGATCGATCAGCGCCGCGGAGCATTCGCCGCCGGGTTGTCCTTGAAGAAGCGATCCTCGATTTCCGAGTGGATGCGGTGCATCCACTTCTCGGCGCGGGCGGCGCGCTCCTGGTAATGGTGGATCTCGCCCTCCAGCTGCGCGATGCGGTCTTCGGCGGCGCGCAACTGCAGCGACAGCTTATGGGCGATGTCCATGGCGCGCTCGCAGTTCAGTTTGGCGACGTCGACCGCCTCCTGCAGCATCGACACGATGGCGGCTCCAGAACGATCGATGGGATCGCCGTCGGCCTGGGTCTGGCGCTGTTCGCGCGGAGACGGCGCAAAAGGAATAACCTTCTCGGGGGCTCGCTGGTTCATGGCGCGCGCTTCTGATTGGAGTGAGGATTGCTGTAATCGATAACGGGCGGCGGCGACAAAGGGAAGATCGTGCCAAACAAATGTCCATGCTGTGGCCCGCACGCAACGGCGGCGGACGCATGATCGGAAATTATTGAGCGGACCATGACGCCGGTGCAGCGTTGCATTCCGTTACCTTGCCGGTAAGTGGCTGTACCATTTGCGATGTGGCATTTTCGCCACTTCAGTTGGCGTGTCTGGCAGCCGCGCATGGCTGGCCTTATAAGGTGCCCGCGGCGAGATTTTTGTTTGGGGAAACAAGACGATGCGATCATCGATCGGTGCGGTCCTGCTGGGCCTGACGATGCTGTTGCCAGGCTTGGGCGCGTCCGCGCAGGTTGCCTATCCGACCAAGCCGGTGTCTCTCCTGATCGCATTCCCGCCGGGCGGACCGAGCGACGTGCTCTCCCGCATCGTCGGCAAGAAGCTCGATCAACTCCTCGGGCAGCCCTTCATTATGGACAATCGTCCCGGTGCCGGCGGCAACATCGCCGCCGAGGCCGCCGCCCTTGCGCCGGCCGACGGCCACACGCTGTTGATGGGCAATAACAGCATCCTCGCCACCAATGCCGCCCTCTACAAGAAGATCAATTTCGATCCGGAAAGGGACTTTGCCCCGATCAGCCTGGTCGGCTCACAGGCGAACATCCTGGTGGTCAATCCCAACGTGCCGGCGAAGACGATGGCGGAGCTGATTGCGCTGCTGCGCGCCAATCCCGGCAAGTTCAACTATGCCTCGTCCGGCCACGGCGCTGCGGCGCATCTTGCCGCCGAGCTGTTCAAGACTGAGGCCAAGGTCAACATTGTGCACGTGCCCTACAAGGGCGCTACGCCGGCGCTGACCGACGTGATGGCCGGGCATGTGCACATGATGTTTGCCACCGCCGCGTCGGTGGTGCCGCACATCAAGAGCGGTAAGGTGCGCGCACTGGCGGTGACGCCGATCAAGCGCACCGCGATATTCCCGGAACTCGCCACCATCGACGAACTCGGCCTCAAGGGTTTCGACGCCACGACCTGGCACGGGCTGGTCGCACCGGCGAAGACGCCGCGCGACATCGTCGTGCGATTGAATGAGGCGACCGTCGAGGCGCTTAATGATCGGGCGGTGCGCAAATCGCTCAGCGATCTCGGGGTCGATATCGTCGGCAATACGCCGGAGGAATTCGCCGCCTATATCAAGGCGGAGATCCCGAAATGGACCAAGATCGTGCAGGCCTCCGGCGCCAAGCTGGATTGACAAGCCTTCATCCGCCCTCATCCTGAGGAGGCGCGAAGCGCCGTCTCGAAGGATGGGGCGGCCCATGCTTCGAGACGCGTCCTTTGGACGCTCCTCAGCATGAGGGCCGAACAACTGCCGGATTCGCGGGAGGGAGAGGGGAGCACCATGTCGCTCAGTCGCAACGTCCGCCGGCTCGGACATATCGACCTGCCCGGCGCCGGACAGGTCTGCGTCGCCGGCTTGCATGCCTATGTCGGGCACATCCCGAACAAGGAGCATCTTGGCACCTCGATCGTCGACATCTCTGATCCCGCCAATCCGCGCGTGGTCGCGACAATCACGCTCGACGACCACGCCTCCCACAGCCATAAGGCGCGCGTGGTCGGCGACATCATGATCGTCAATCATGAGCGCAACCCGACCGCCATCGGCCGCCGCGCGGACGAGCTGCCGCGGGTGATCAAGGAGCTCACCGCCGCCAAGGGCCGCGCGCCGACACACGCGGAGATCGCAACCTGGCTCGGCGTCGAGCCATCGGCGGTGGCGGAGATCGAGGCGGAGGTGAAGCGCGGCTATCACACCGGCGGATTCAAAGTCTATGACGTTTCCAATCCGGCGAAGCCGAAGGAGATCGTGCATCAGAAGACCGGCGGCATCGGCGTGCACCGTTTCGATATGGACGAGCGCTATGCCTACATCTCGACCGAGATGGAGGGCTACGTCGGCAACATCCTGGTCATCTACGATATCCGCGATCCGGCGAAGCCGCAGGAGGTGTCGCGCTGGTGGATGCCGGGACAGCATATCTCGGGCGGCGAGACGCCGACCTGGCTCGGCCGCCAGACCCGGCTGCATCATGCGCTGCGCTTCGGCGACGAGATGTGGGCGAGCTGCTGGCACGGCGGCTTCCGCATCGTCGACGTGTCGGATCTGTCGAAGCCGAAGACCAAGGGCGGCTACAATTATCACCCGCTGTTTCCGGAGCCGACGCATACCGTGATGCCGGTGCCGAAAGAGATCAACGGCAAGCGCGTCGCGCTCGCGATTGACGAGGAAGACCAGGCGCAGAGCGCCAATGAAGAGCAGATGCGGCGGGGCAGGGCGCATGCCTGCATTCTCACGTTCGACGTGACTGACCCTGCCGATATCAAGCCGCTCGGCCAGTTCCAGGTAAGCGAGCTCGACTCGCCGTTCTCGCGCACGCCGGGTGCGCGGTTCGGCGCGCATCAGTTCTGCGAACGCATGACGGGCACGATCTGCTTTGCGACCTGGTTCAGCGGCGGCCTGCGCGTGGTCGATGTCGGCAATCCGCTCTCGCCGCGCGAGATCGGCCACTTCATCCCCGAGCCGTGCGGCGGCCGGGCGGCGCCGCAGACCAACGACGTGGCGCTCGACGACAAGGGACTTGCCTATATCGTCGACCGCTATGTCGGCTTCGACGTGCTGGAATTCAGGGGCTGAGGGCGCCGACGGCGCACTTAACGACATAAAGATGTCTTTATATCTTCCTTGACTTCCAATGGGACCTCGCCCATCATCACGGTGCCGTGGTTCTTTGGACCGTTTCGTCCGGAGCCAAGAGGGAAGCCGGTGAGCCCACAGCAAGGCCGGCGCTGCCCCCGCAACTGTAAGCGGCGAGCCTTCGTCCGTGACGTACCACTGGATCGCAAGATCCGGGAAGGCTGGACGAAAGCCGCGACCCGCGAGCCAGGAGACCTGCCACGGCAAATTGACGTCCTCGGGCGGGGTGTCCCGGTGGTCGCTGGCGGCCCGGCGGGTGCATCTGCGTGCCGGGATTCGCGCATGCGTCCGCTCGGCCTTTTGCCCCCAACAAAGGGGTTCAGCCGTGTCTCATCTCTCTATCCCTGTTGCCACGCTTCCTGTCGCAACGCTCGGCACGCCGCGCATCGGTCCGCGCCGCGAGCTTAAGGCCGCACTTGAAAGCACCTGGTCCGGCAAGTCCGACGCGAAAGCGTTGCTCGAAACGGCAGCCGCTCTGCGTGTCGCAAACTGGGCGCGTCAGAAATCGCTTGGCGTCACCATCATTCCATCGAACGACTTCTCGCTCTACGACCACGTGCTCGATACCAGCGTCATGGTCGGTGCGATCCCCGAGGTCTATGGCTGGAGCAGCGGCAACATTTCGCTCGACGCCTATTTCGCGATGGCGCGCGGGGCCCGCGGAACGCTGCACGATCACGCCTGCGCCCACAGCCACGCTAATGACGGACAGGCAGTACCAGCGCAGGAAATGACCAAGTGGTTCGACACCAATTACCACTACATGGTGCCGGAGTTCACGCGCGGGCAGGTCTTCAAGCTGGCGTCGCTGAAGGCGATCGACGAATTTCGCGAGGCGAAGGCGCTCGGATACCAAACCAGGCCGGTGCTGCTCGGTCCCGTGACCTTCCTCAAGCTCGGCAAGAGCAAGGACGGCTCGCTCGATCCGCTGTCGCTGCTGGGCGGATTGCTGCCGGTCTATATCGATGTGCTGCGCCGTCTTGCCGCCAACGGCGCCGAATGGGTTCAGCTTGACGAGCCGTGCCTGGTGCTCGATCTCGACGATGCCACGCTTGAAGCGCTGCGGCAGGCCTATGGCACCATCGCCCGCGCGCTGCCGACGCTAAAAATCATGCTGACGACCTATTTTGGTGAGATCGGCGGCAACCTCGACACCGCGCTGTCGCTTCCGGTCGCTGGCTTCCACATCGATCTCGTGCGCGCTCCGCAGCAGCTCAAGACCGTTGTGGCAAAGGCGCCGCAGGGCCTCGTCCTGTCGCTTGGTGTGGTCGACGGCCGCAATGTGTGGCGCGCCAATCTGCCTGCGCTGCTGGATGAGCTTGAGCCCGTGGTCGCGAAGCGCGGCACCGATCATGTCCAGATCGCGCCGTCTTGTTCGCTGCTGCATGTGCCGATCGATCTCGAACTCGAGACCGATCTTGATCCCGACCTGAAGGGCTGGCTCGCTTTCGCGGTCCAGAAGATGGGCGAGTTGGCGACGCTCGGCCAGGCGCTCGCCGCCGGCCGGGATTCGGTCAAGGATACGTTGGCCGCGTCGACCATCGCAGCCGCCAGCCGCAAAACCTCGCCCAAGGTGCATGATGCGGCGGTCACCACGCGTGTCGCGGCTGTCACGTCTGGTATGACCAACCGCAAGAGCGCTTTTGCTGCGCGCGCCAAAGCGCAACGGGAGCGCTTCAGCTTGCCGGCGTTCCCCACGACGACCATCGGCTCGTTCCCGCAGACCTCGGACGTTCGCAAGGCCCGCGCGGCGCATGCCAAAGGCGCGCTCAGCGACGCCGAGTACCAA
>WHTP01000055.1 GCA_009377695.1 Hyphomicrobiales bacterium
CAGACGGCGGTCGCCAATCAGGTCAATCTCATCAACGTCACTGGCGTCACCCTGCGCTTCTGGGATGGCGGCAATCCGGCCAATCACGACAACAACGTGGTCAATGGCGGCAATGGCATATGGAATGTATCGAACGCCAACTGGACCGAGGCCAACGGCGCAGCGAACGGGGCATGGAGCAACGGCCATTTCGCCATCTTCGAGGGACAGGCCGGCACGGTCACGGTCAACGGCGCGATCTCGGTCGCCGGCATGCAGTTTGCGACCGACGGCTATCGGGTCGAGGGTGATGCGATCACGCTCGAGCGAGCGGAGACCATCATCCGCACCGGCTTTGGCAGCCACAGCGGCGCCGGCGTGACCGCGACCATCGCCTCCGAGCTGACCGGGACGGGCGGATTGGTGAAGTCCGACTTCGGCACCTTGGTGCTGACGGCCACGAACAGTTACACCGGCGGCACCATTGTGCGGGAAGGGACCTTGCAGCTTGGCGACGGCGGCACCACGGGCTCGATCCTCGGTGATGTCACCAACCACGGCACGCTCGCCTTCAACCGCTCCGATAGCGACACATTCGCTGGCGCGATCAGCGGCACCGGCACGGTTGTACAGGCGGGGCCAGGCACGACGGTGCTGACCGGCGCCAACACCTACAGTGGCGGCACGACCATCAGCGCCGGCACACTGTCGGTCGCCGCCGACGGCAATCTCGGCACCGCCGCGGGCGGGCTCACCTTCGACGGCGGTACGCTGCAGACCACGGCGGCGTTCACGACGGTGCGCGACATCGCGCTGGACGGTGGCGGCGGCACGCTGCAGACCGAGGCCGACCTCACGGCCAGCAGCGTCATCTTCGGCGTCGGCGCGCTCACCAAGACCGGCAATGGCCGGCTCACCCTCATTGGCGATAACATCTACACCGGCGGCACGACCATCAGCGCCGGCACGCTGCGCATTGGCGATGGCGGCACGTCGGGTTCGATCATCGGCAATATCACGAACAACAGTATCCTCGCCTTCGACCGCTCCGACGATCTCGCCTATGGCGGCACGATCTCCGGTGCCGGCACGCTCGCCAAGTTCGGCGCCGGCAAGCTGACCCTCACCGGCGCCAACACCTACGCTGGCGGCACGACCATCCACGCCGGCATACTGTCGGTCGCCTCGGATGCGAATCTGGGTGCGGCGTTCGGCGGCCTCATCGTCAATGGCGGCACCCTCGAGAACACCTCGGCCTTCACCACGGCGCGCGCCATCAGCCTCGCCGCCGGCGGCGGCACCTTCAACACGGCCGCCGATCTCACAGCTACCGGCATCGTCGCCGGCACCGGCGCGCTCACCAAGCTTGGCGCCGGTACGCTGACCCTCACCGGCAACAACACCTACAGCGGCGGCACGACCATCAGCGCCGGCACGCTGAAGATCGGCAACGGCGGCACCTCAGGCTCGATCGTCGGCGACGTCGCCAACAACGGTGTCCTTGCCTTCGACCGCGCCAACGATTCCAGCTACGGCGGCATCATCTCCGGCATCGGCGCGCTCGCCAAGTTCGGCGCCGGCACGCTGGCGCTGACTGGCACCAACACCTACAGCGGCGGCACAACCATCAGCGCCGGCACACTGCAGATCGGCAATGGCGGCACGTCGGGCTCGATCGTCGGCGACGTCGTCAACAATGGCGTCCTTGCCTTCGACCGCTTCGATGGTCTCAGCTACGGTGGCGTGATTTCCGGCACCGGTGCGCTCGCCAAGTTCGGCGCCGGCGCGCTGACGCTCACCGGCACCAACACCTACACCGGCGGCACGACCATCGAGGCCGGGACGCTGCGCATCGGCAACGGCGGCACCTCAGGCTCGATCATCGGCAATGTCGTCAACAACGGCGTCCTTGCCTTCGATCGCTCCGACGCTCTGACCTATGGCGGCACCGTCTCCGGCAGCGGCGCGCTCGCCAAGCACGGCGCCGGCACGCTGACGCTGACCGCCACCCACACCTACAGCGGCAGCACAACCGTCGATCGCGGCGCGCTGATCGTCAATGGCGCGATCGCCGAGTCGAGCGGGCTCTTGGTCAATGCCGGTGGCCTCGTCGGCGGCACCGGCACGCTGCCTGCGACCATGATCAACGGCGGCACGCTGGCGCCGGGGAATTCGATCGGCACGATCAATGTGCAGGGCAATCTCGCGTTCTCGACCGCGGCAACCTACCTGGTCGAGGTCTCGGCGACCGCCGCCGACCGCACCAACGTCAGCGGCACGGCGACGCTCGGCGGCACCGTGCGGGTGGTGGCCGCGCCCGACGACTACGGGCCCCACACGCGCTACATCATCCTTCACGCTGACGGCGGCGTGAGCGGCACCGAGACGCTGTCTGCTGTCAGTAGTGCTTTCCTCGATCCGTCGCTCAGCGACGACGGCAACAACGTGTTCCTCGATCTGACGCTGCTGCCGTTCAACTCTGCGGCGCGGACACCCAATCAGCACGCCGTTGCCGACGCGCTGCAAGCCGGCGGCATCAACAGCGCGCTCGGGGCCGCCGTGCTGACTCAGGCCACCGCCGCCGACGCGCGTCGAGCCTTCGACGCGCTCTCGGGCGAGGTGCACGCAAGTGTGGTTGGCGTGCTCATGGACGACAGCCGCTACTTGCGCGGCGCCGTGCTCGGGCGGCTGCGTCAGGCACCTTATGCGGAGGGGCCGCTGGCGGCGCTCGGGATCGGCGGTCCGGCGCTTGCCTATGAGCAGCCGCCGGTCTACGCGGCGGACCTTCCGGTCAAGGCGACGCCCATCGCGCCGCCGGCGCGCTCGCCCGATCTCACGTTTTGGGCGCAGAGCTACGGCGCCTGGGGCACCTTCAACGGCAACGGCAACGCCGCCACCATCGACCGCAGCCTCGGCGGTGCACTGGTCGGCGTAGATGGTCAGGTAGCCGACACTTGGCGCGTCGGCTTCGCGGCCGGCTATTCGCAATCCAATGCCAGGATCGATGCGCGCGCCAGCAGCGCCAGGGTCGACAGCGGCCATGTCGCCCTCTATGGCGGTAGCAGCTTCGGCGCCTGGAACCTGCGCGGCGGCGCCGCCTATGCGCACCATCAGATAGACACCACACGCGCGATCGTGTTCCCGGGCTTCAGCGATCATGCCACCGCCGACTATGGCGGCAGTACTGCGCAGGTGTTCGGCGAGGTCGGCTACGGCGTCGGGCTCGGGCGTGTCGCGGTCGAGCCGTTCGCGGGGCTCGCCTGGGTGCACGTCCGCACCAACGGCTTCGGCGAGGCTGGCGGCATCGCCGCGCTCAACGGCGCTAGCGCCACCCAAGAGGTCGGCTACGCGACGATCGGCGCGCGGTTCGCGACCACGTTTGCGCTGGTCGACGGCATGGCGCTGACGCCGCGGGCGTCGTTCGCGTGGCAGCGCGCCTTTAACGACGTGACGCCCGCAGCAGCGCTCACGTTCCAGAGCACCGGCGTGGGCTTCGGCATCACCGGCGTGCCGCTCGCGCGCAACAGCGCGCTCGTCGAGGCTGGGCTCGACCTGCGCGTCACCCCGCAGGCGACGCTCGGCGTGTCCTATCTCGGCCAAGTCGCCAGCAGCGTCCAGGACCATGCTGTCAAGGGGCAGTTCACGTGGAGGTTCTGAAGAACGAGACCGATGACATCGTGCTGCGTGCTTCGTCTTCGTGCTTGCGCGACATTGCCGGCCGCGTGCTAGGACGCGTGCTGACCAAAGGGCAGGTGAAACGGGTTGGTTTAGGCCTGTGTAGTGGGTGTGACGCGACGTGGGCGCCACAGGCGGTCTAGCTTTATGACCATAAGAATCAAAGCGTAAGCCAATCTATTATGGCTCGACTGCCGTTGGTTAAGACCTTGAGCTCATCGCCCAACTTGAACGTGAGTCCAACGATCAACAGACCAGTGGCTCCTTGAGATTGGCTCCGTCGCCGCGTGTCAGCGGTGCAGATTCCGTAACGACCGTCCGCCATTCTCGGTCGGGAAGAAGTTTCCGTGGAAGCCGAATGGGATCACGTGGGGACACTCGGCCCGCGCGATCTCGGCCATGCGGGAAGCATCGAGAACGAGGAGAAACGACGTATCCCTCTGTCCATCGAGGACAACCGAAAGCAACACACCTTCACCTTCATCGTTGGCCCCCGGGGCCGCGACGAACACGGGCTCTCCCGGATAGCAGCCCGGCTCGGCCCAGACAGCGCACTGACCTGTTTCGACATCGATCCAGACGAGGCTGTCCAGGAAATTGCCCGGCTCGTGATTTCCTGTGCCCCAGACGACCCGGTAAGCACGACCTGCAGTCCGGCCGTAATCGATCCGAGGAAGTTCGACGGCGGTGGTCGTGATCTGGTGTTTTCGCACGCCACTCTTTGTGGGGCCGAGCGGAATGACATAGCGACAGAGGGAGCCGACTGCGTCGAAAGGCTCACCCGTGCGCAAGCGCGATAGGTAGAGGTGATCGATGATAGCGGGGTCGGGATAGGCGACGAGATCGAGCACCAACTCGTCCTCTCGCTCATATGCATTGACATGGTGAAAGGCAAAAACGGCTTCGGTTACCGCAGTGACAATTCGTCGGCCACTGTCCTTCTCGACGATCTGGAAGCGCAGTCCGCGCTGCGGGTCCCACCGATAATTCCTAATGAAGGGCTTACCGCTGAAGATCAGCCGCAGCGGACTGACGACCAGCGGAAACTCCGCCAGCACAAGATAGCGCTCGGTCATAGCGAAACTGTGCATGTAGGCGGGTTGGTCCACCGGCAGATCCGCAACGACGGTTTCGGTACCGTCTTCGTCTGCCACGCGGAACAGCCGATAGCGGCTTCGCCGCCCGAACTCCACGACATAGCTGAATTGACAGCGGCGGGCCGCGTCATGGTGCGGATGCGCGATCGAGATCTGGCCACCGACGCGCGGGCCATAGTCGTAATGACCGAGCGTTTCCAGCGTTTCAGGATCGAAGCGGACCGGCAGAGTCGTCTCCGTAAGCGCGACGAGCGATTGACCAAAAGCATTGATGCTGACGTTGCAATTGTCCGTCGGCTTGGCCCAGAATCTGGAAAGCACTCGCCCGAACAGCGTGTGGCAGGGATCACTGGCAAATTCGCCACGGCTCAAACGGCCCGATCGCTGTTGTTCTCGGTAATTTGCCGAGCGGATGAACCGGTTCGCATAGGCGACGTTGCCATCGGCGAACGCGAACCGGTGCAGCATGGCGAGGCCGTCGAACCAGTGGTTCACGGTCTGCCTTCCGAGATCGAACTTGGCGGGCGCCGTCCGCAGCAGCGCGCCTTCCAGCCATGTCGGTATGGCACCAGCTATAGGCAAGCTCTCGACCGCGACCTCATGTTCAAGATCGGCGAAGCCCTTTGCGAAAATTCGAGTCATGGTGACGTCCTCGTCACGGACCAACACCAGAGCATCGGATTTGCACCGATCTCGGGCGAACCGAATAACGGAAGCTGTTGGTCAACTACCGAATCCTCCAGAGAATGATACGAGCGAATGCCGGTAGGCCGACGGGCGCTTGCATCAGCCGATTGTCGAGCGCGGGAATACCGGAGGTGATGCCGCAAAACTTAGGAATTTTGCAGCTTTGCGCGTGCTTCAGAGCTACAACTTCATTGACCTCACTATCGGAAGAGAGCTGTTACTGGCAAATCCGCTTTCTAGACTAGCGATTCAGGTCCAAGCTCCAGGGTATCGGCGCTTCAAGCAGCGGCGGCCAAGGTTCGGTCTCTCGTTTCTTTCGCATCGAAGTTCGTATAGGAGGCCGCCGCAAAATGGTACGAACTTCGAAATCGGGACACTAGCTTCAGGTCCGTTTGGAGAGCGTCTGCTCCTAGAGCGAACCTGCTGTCTCGCTCAGAGTCGGACGCTGGCCTGCCGCGCGCTAGTGCCGCATTCATGCTAACATCTCCTTATGCGAAGGCTGTATTATGGCAGAGCAAAGCCCGATGCGAGACATGTTTCTTGTGGCGCAGACCTTGATCGTCCTTGTGATGCTGAGTCCCGTTCCCTCATCTGCCGAAGGCCGTGAGGTGAGAATCGTGAATGAGACCGGATACGGAATTGCCTTCATCGGCGTCAATGCACCGGGTGACAAGCGTTGGAGCAAGAATCGAGTCACGAGCGTCATTCGCAACGGAACCAGCGCACAAGTGAGCCTTGTGGAAGACGGACACTGCAGGCGGGACATCAGGATTGCCTGGGATCGCAAGAAATTTGCGCCGAAGGTTCTGAAGGACGTTGATCTCTGTTCGCTCAGGATTCTCACGTTGCATTACAATCAAGCAACAGAGGCGCTCTCGTATGAGAAGCGATAGAGCGCTGTCGACGCGCGGGCTTGTAACGACCGATTCGCGATAGGAGGCAATGGGGCTCCTCAGCAGGTTTGCTGCTGAACTTGCCACATAGTCGGCCTCAATCGGCTTCTGAGTGCCGTGCCTTGGCGCTTTAAGGTATCTTCGTAGCGCGTGAAAAAATATCGTGCTGCAGTGCGCAAACATTAGCCTTGTCTTGAGCTTACGTTGAGTCCCAAATTGCGCTTGGGGATTTATGGCTCGCGCGGACTTGTCCTACCCAAGCGCCAGCGTAAAGACGCTGCTCTCTAGAGGTGTGTCGTGTTGAGCGCTGCTTCAATTCCGTATCCGGGTGATCACCTTCACTCGATGAGGTCGCCTCAAACGATCGGCCAATCCGAGTTCGTCGCCTCGGCTCGGCAATCTCGACGTCGGACTGGCCACCAAATCGTGGACAGTGTGATGCTTGTCCTTGCCGAGTCGCGCGATAGCAGGCGTGATTACAGGTCGCGGCGCAGATTAAGTGCTCATCAGCAGTATCTTGGTACACCGGCTGGTGCCAGTCGCTAGGCGCCGGCTGCTTGGATTCATGTCTAACAGCAGGATTCGATTCGATGCGCGTTGCTATGATTGGCACAGGTTATGTGGGGCTAGTATCCGGCGCCTGCTTTGCTGATTTTGGTCATGATGTGACTTGCGTCGACAAGGACAAGGAGAAAATCGCCGCGCTGGAGCGCGGAGTTATACCGATCTACGAGCCTGGCCTCGACGATTTGGTGAAGCACAACTCGCGCGAGGGGCGGCTGTCGTTTTCTGTTGATCTGACTGAGGCGGTCGGGTCAGCTGCTGCGGTTTTCATCGCTGTGGGGACGCCTTCGCGTCGCGGCGATGGTCATGCCGATCTCTCCTATATCTATCGTGCTGCACGCGAGATTGCCGAGAAGCTCCGCGATTTTACCGTGATTGTCACCAAGTCGACCGTTCCCGTCGGCACCGGTGATGAAGTCGAGCGGATCATCCGGGAAGCCAGGCCGGATGCGGATTTCGCAGTCGTGTCAAATCCGGAGTTTCTGCGCGAAGGTGCCGCGATACGCGACTTCAAACACCCGGACCGCATCGTTGTGGGATTCGAGGACGAGCGAGCACGCGAAGTGATGGCTGAGCTTTACCGGCCGCTCTATCTCAACGCCGCACCGATACTCTACACCGGCCGGCGTACGGCAGAACTGACCAAGTACGCCGCCAACGCGTTCCTTGCCACGAAGATCACGTTCATCAACGAGATTGCCGATTTGTGCGAGAAGATCGGCGCCGACGTGCAGGAGGTTGCGCGGGGGATTGGCCTCGACAACCGCATCGGCACAAAATTTCTTCACGCAGGTCCAGGCTTTGGCGGCTCCTGCTTTCCAAAGGATACGCAAGCGCTGATCAAGACGGCGCAAGACTATGCGGCACCCCAGCGCATCGTTGAAGCGGTGCTGGCTGTGAACGATGTCCGCAAGCGCGCCATGGCTCGCAAAGTGGCCATCGCCTTGGGTGGGAGCTTGCGCAACAAGACAATCGCTTTGCTTGGCTTGACCTTCAAACCCAACACCGACGACATGCGCGAGGCGCCGGCGATCTCAGTGGTGACCGCGTTGCAGGACATGGGGGCGACGGTTCACGCTTATGATCCGGCCGGTATGGATCAGGCCAAGAAGGTTCTCCCCGACGTTACGTATTGCGACACCCCCTATAGTTGCGCAGAGGGTGCCGATGCCCTTGTGATCGTGACCGAGTGGGAGCAGTTTCGCGCGCTCGACTTTGCAAGGCTGAAGAAGTCGATGAAATCAGCCCATCTCATCGACCTGCGAAATGTCTATCGTGCTGAAGAGGTGGCTCGCCAAGGTTTTAGCTATGACGGCATCGGTCGGCCAAATTCGCACGTCCTCAACGACGAACCGAGAGTCGTGACTTGGCTGAGTGCGGCAGGACCGAGCAGTCATGCGGAATCCGCCCGTGAACTGGAAGCGTTCTTGGCGCACGCAGATGAGAGGGGTGTTGGTGCCTAGTAAGCGCGCACCTAGTGTCCCGATTCCGAAGTTCGTACCATTTCTCGGCGGCCTCTTTGATTCCAGTGTGGCTTCTGAACCACCACACTGGTATGGGATTTGCGTCACCGAACGAGTTTAGCCAACGGAGATCCAATCTCCATGTCGGAAGTCAGTCTCATCAAAACGGTGCCGGGTGCGGCGGGGAGTTGGCGAGTCTTGATTCAGTGGACCAGCGGTCGCACCCAATACATCAGCGCATTTGAAAATCGGGACGACGCAGAAAGGTGGATCGATGTTGAGGCCAAGCATTGGCTCGAGTCGGCGGTCCGCATGAAGTTGTAGCGAGACGTCGTCTCGCAGTGATGATGCGTGTCGCGACACGTGAGTGCCCGCATAGGCGGTGTGCTTAAGCGCCACTTGCAAGAATCATTTGCGGCGTACTTGTCGCGCGCTGCCTCGCAAGGGAATTTTGCAGCGGCTGTGCGAACGTTGGATTCGGGAACACTAGCCGAGATAGGGAGTTGGCGCGCCGCCCGAACTTTCGAACGGCGGGCGCAGCATCGCCACAGGCCGAAGGGAGGTGCGGCCGGCTTGCTTGGCGCGGTAGTGGGCGCCGATGAGGTAACCCACTTGCAACGCAAACGCCGCGACAATTGCGCCGACGATTATGATCCAGCCATCATACTCGTAAGTGACGCCCATTCCAACAATCAACGCTTCAACGATCAGAACTGCGGGGATCAAAACGAAGAACATGAATCGCCGCCCGAGAACGACCCCTAGAACAAGGCTGAGAATAACAACGATGATCATGGCGAACGAACTCTCCCCGAACAAAGATGTCGGTATCCTGATAGGTTCTTTACCAACATTTAATATCAGTAAACGCCAAAATTTCGGTACGCAACTCTGTTGCGTCGCAGTATTGGTCTAATTTTTGATGTTTGCAACGCAGCACGAATTCTTAAATTCACAAATCGAATGTACTTGAACATACGATTTTGTCTGCTTGTGGTCCAGAATCACGGCGTTTTTCACACCAAAGCCATCACGCGCGACCTGTGCCGCGACAACGCCAGGCAAGATCGCCGTGCGGCACCGAATCTGAATTTCAGCGGGAGCCACAAGTGGGATGATAATGAGCCCGCGAGCGAAACGACGCGGCGAACAGCTCATGAAGGGTTTCGAAGCCGACTTTCTGCAGCGGAGCTGAATTCTGCAGTGCAGTGCTCCCGGATGCGGTGAGCGCTCCGGCCTGAGGTGCTTTAGCCGGCGATACCCCCGCTGTCGACGGCCTGCCGGATAACCTTGCGCACCTCGGCATTCGACATGAATAGATCGTGGTTGATGATGCCCCAGCCATACTGGGAGGCATCCACCACGCGCAGCCCAAGCCGCTCGAGAGCGGCCTTTTCGGCGGCGCCGACACGCGTAATCCCGCCGGCGACCCGGCTCGACAGCGCGAGCGCGCGGTCGTTCGTCGCCGTAATGATGGTGATCTTTTGGGCGAGGGGGCCGATGCGTGAGACCGACGACGAGAAAACGTCGAGGTCGATGTCCGGTGACGCGAACACCACGGCGCCGATCCTTGCCGCTCCCGCGTCGCCATAGCGCCCGTATACCTGACGCAGGCTTTCGAGCGCCAACATCGTGCCCATGCTGTGGGCGACGATGTGCACGCGGCCGGTGGTCGGATTTGTCATTGCGGATATCAGCACGCGCTCGAATGCATCGCGCGACCACAGTGCGCTTTCGCGATCATAGACGTAGTCGAACAGGCCGGCTTTGGACGGCCAGGAGAA
Organism: Hyphomicrobiales bacterium; assembly: GCA_009377695.1. Taxonomy (GTDB): domain Bacteria; phylum Pseudomonadota; class Alphaproteobacteria; order Rhizobiales; family Xanthobacteraceae; genus VAZQ01. The sequence continues at coordinate 10,143 of WHTP01000055.1, forward strand.
CACCATCGTGTCGCCGCGGAACTTGATCCCATCGGACAGTCGCGCAGCGTCGAGCGCCGCTGCTTCGAAAGTCTGCCTGAAGCCGTGCACATAGATCAGCACATCGGGGCCACTGGGGGACTCGGCGAGAAGGTCGCTGACCCGGCCAGGCACCGGCTCGACGGCGTCGAGACGCCAATCCGACATCCCCACGGACGCAAACGAGAAGCGGCCATAGTCGGGCGGCGTCAATTTCGCCCGTGCAACGCTCATCGTGGGAGCCCGCTCGGACCCGTACCACGGATTGGCTCGCCCGCCGTTCACCGGCTTACGCGTCGTTGCCACAAGGAGCGTCGGGTTGCTGACGAGGGCCGCGGCCTCGGGACGGCTTGCGCTCTCGGCCAAGCCTGCGCAACCGCCGAGCGCGAACGCTCCGCCCGAGCACAGTAGCCCGCTCAGAAACGCGCGCCGGGACGTGGCGGCTTCTAGTTGTAGCGAACGCCGGATGATCACATGAATCTTCAGGTACACCGGGCGCCGTGACCCGTCGGGCAAATTCGTGACGCATCATGGCGGCGAGAAAAGGGCGGGATCTTAATCAGTGGGCTTGCGACAAGTGTCGATGCGGAACTTCTTTACCCCGATACTTTCGCGCGCGGCTCTTGTCCGCCGTTGACGGCCAGCAGGGCCTCTTCATACGCCGCATTCAGCTTTTTGGTTTCGGCTTCGGCAAGTTCCCGGAATGCAGGCGCAAGGCCGTGCACGCGGTCTGGGTGGCTCTGTCTCACTTTCGCCTTGTAGGCCTCTCGGACTTCGTCGGCTGTTGCGGTCGGTGGAAGTCCGAGGATCGCGCACCAGCCATCACCGTCGATGAGGTCAAAGCTCAACGGATCCTCCAGCTGCGCAGTGCTCGGTGCATCGTCGATCAGCTTATCCGGATCGGCGCCTGCGAAGTCGCGCAGCGCTTTCGTTTGCAGCCGGTGATCACTGTAAAGCTTCGCCCGCCGCATGGTGTAAAGAAGTGGCATCAAGGCCAACACGAATGCAGACGTGATCGCGTTGACATAGAGGAGGCGCTCGTCAAACGGCCTCCAAAGCATTGCTGTTTCGAGGGTGCTTGCGAGATCCTGCGCCCACAGCGGCTGCTCCGAGAAGTAGATAAAAACCGTCGCCGGGACGAGGATCGTCAAGTAGGACGCGAGTGAACCGCCGAAAGCGAAGCGCGAGCTGATCACATGCACCCAGGCGCGAAGCCGTTGGATCGGACGTCGCCGGAACAAGATGATCGACGCGCGCAGATGACGTGCACTGGCGCGCAAGTCTTCGAGCTCGACATCGTATTGTTCTCCGATCTTGATGCGATGTTTCAGCCGTTGCCAGAGGGAGCCGGTGCCGCCCCTGGCGAGCTTGTCGATCTCGCCCATGCGCTGGCAGATTTTGCGGTACTGCGCTTCCGCGCGGTCGAGTTCGAACGCCTCAAGCCTGCGAAGGGAAAAATCGGCGGAGACGCGTCGGGTCGCCTGCCGCGCGTAACCCACCAACAGCAACGGCAGAACCAGCGTCAACGCAAACAACGCTGCGTTCGCGACCGCCATAGGATACGTCTCGATGATTGCCGCCCCCAGCATATCACGCACGCACTGAACTGTATTATATTACCGCCACCGCAATGTTTGAACATCGGTTCCGTAATGAGTAGTGCATTGCATTCTGACAGAATCCAGGCCGATCGCAGTTAGAAAGCGGCAATATTTGGGCGGAGCTGTTGAGTTTATTGTAGATTTTCGGAAAGTCCGGCGGTTCGAATTGCCGCGGCAGCAACGCTCGCCTCGTCGAGCGATAGCTCTAAACCTGACTCCGTGCGCTACTTATCCTGCGGTAGTGCAGGCACGCGGCGGCTCGACATGGAGAAGGCTATGAACAGCGCAGATTCCACAACGATCTCTTGTACCCGCTTTGGCGCTGTTCGAGGTCGCATTCGTCGAAATCTATCCGTGTGCTTTCGGATGGTTGCCGTTGCGGGTCTCGCACTTTCGGTGTCGGGCTGTGGCATCAACACGATCCCCACTCTCGACGAGCAGGCCAAGGGCGCATGGAGCCAAGTGCAGAACCAGTACCAGCGCAGGGCCGAACTCATCCCGAACCTGGTCGAGACCGTCAAAGGCTTTGCAAAGCAGGAGCGGGAGGTGCTGACGCAGGTGGTCGAGGCCCGGGCCAAGGCGACGCAGGTTCAAGTGAATGCCAATCAGCTCACCGATCCGGCGGCATTGAAACGCTTTGAGCAGGCCCAGTCGCAGCTCTCGGGTGCGCTTGGCCGTCTGCTCGCGGTGAGTGAAAATTATCCCGAGCTCAAATCCAACCAGAACTTCCTCGCGCTTCAGTCGCAGCTTGAAGGCACTGAAAACCGCATCGCGGTAGCTCGCCGCGACTACATTCAAGCCGTCCAGGCCTACAACACAGAAGTGCGCACGTTTCCGGGGCGTTTGTGGGCTGTGGTATGGAGCGCGAAGCCAATGGCAACCTTTGCGGCATCGGAAGAGCAGCAGAAGCCGCCCACGGTGAAGTTCTAGGTTGATTGTCATGGCGCGATGGCGCCTTCCAGCGCTCGTTCTCGCTTTTGTCGCGATTGTTGCCGCCGGCATCAGCGCGACGAGCGGCGAGCCGACGTTCCCCGCACTGACCGGCCGCATCGTCGATCAGGCGGGAATTCTTGATCCCGCTGCGCAAGCGCGCATCGAAGCAAAACTGCAGGATCTCGAATCCAAAACGAGCACGCAAGTCGTGGTCGTGACATTGAAATCGCTGCAAGGATACGACATCGCCGATTACGGCTACCAGCTCGGCCGCAAGTGGGGGATCGGGCAAAAGGGCCAAAACAACGGCGCGCTGCTGATCGTCGCTCCGAATGAGCGCAAGGTACGCATTGAGGTAGGTTACGGCCTCGAGGGAACGCTGACCGATGCGATCTCGAACTTCATCATCGAGAACGCGATCCTGCCGCGGTTTCGCGCGGGCGACTTTTCCGGCGGTGTCGAACGCGGCGTCGATGACGTCGTTCAGGTTCTTGCCGGCGATGCGGACGATTTCAAGCGACGAGCCGCCGAGCGTCACCCGAGCGGCGACCAGGGAATTGGCACATTTGCGATCGTGCTGCTCATTCTCCTGCTGTGGCTCTACATGTATGTCCAACAGAGCCGGCGACGGCAGCAGTTCGGTGGACGCCAACGGCCGAGCGGGTGGGGACCTGTGATCATCCCTGGAGGATGGACCGGGGGCGGGTGGTCGGGAGGTGGCGGCTTCGGCAGTGGCGGCGGATTTGGTGGTGGCGGCTTCTCGGGCGGCGGTGGCTCGTTCGGCGGCGGCGGATCGTCCGGGAGTTGGTAGGCAATGGCACTCGTTCTCACGAGCGCAGATCGTGTTCGCCTCAGTGATGCTATTCGTGCCGCCGAAGAGCACACGGCCGGCGAGATTTATGTCGTGGTGGCGCGGGAGGCCGCTCACTTTCGCAGCGTCCCGGTGCTGTGGGCGGCGGTGATTGCGCTCATATTTCCCTGGCCACTTCACCTGCTGACGAACTTACGCTCAGGGACGATCCTCTTTGCGCAAGTGATCGTCTTTGTACTCGTCGCGTTGGTCGGATCGCTGGAATGGGTACGGCATCGGTTAGTCCCAGACAGAATCGCGGGAGAGGCGGCCCGCAAGGCGGCCGAGGCTCAGTTCATGGCCCACGGTGTGCACCTGACTGAGGAGCGGACCGGCATTCTGATTTATGTCGCGCTAGCCGATCGGCGGGTTGAAGTCGTCGCCGATGCCGGCATCAACAGCAAGATCACGCAGGCTGATCTCGATCGGTTGGTGAAGGATGTCGTCGGCGCAGCGCGAGCTGGTGCGCTGGCCGATGGGTTAGTCGCTGCGGTCAACGATGCCGGCGCGCTTTTGCGCACGCATTGTCCGCCCAGGCCCGATGACCGCAACGAGCTGCCCGACCGTGTGGTGGAGATCTAACGGCGATCCGTTCGGCGAGGTCTGTGCCGGTCCTCGCCAGACCTAGAGCAACCGATCTTTCGGGCATGCTCGGCGTGAACCAGCGCGTGCGCACGCCGGGTGCCCGGAAGCGCACGTCACTAAAGTTAGAGACGGGTCGGAACCGGAAGTTCACTGGCACGCTGGTTGAGTCCGGACCCTAGTGCAGCCCGCCCTTGTGCTCGATGAAGCGGGCAATCTCGTCGAGCCCGCGGCCGATGCGCAGATTGCTGAAAACGAATGGCCGCGCGCCGCGCATGCGCTTGGCGTCGCGCTCCATCACGTCGAGCGACGCGCCGACATGCGGCGCAAGGTCGATCTTGTTGATGACGAGGAGATCGGAGCGTGTGATGCCCGGGCCGCCTTTCGAAGGGATCTTCTCGCCGGCGGCGACGTCGATGACATAGATGGTGAGGTCGGCAAGCTCGGGCGAGAACATCGCGGCGAGATTGTCGCCGCCGGATTCGATCAGGATCAAGTCGAGGTCGGGAAATCTCGCGCGCATGTCGGCGACGGCGGCGAGGTTCGCCGACGCGTCCTCGCGGATCGCGGTGTGGGGGCAGCCGCCGGTTTCCACGCCGGCAATGCGGTCCGCCGCGAGCGCACCCGAGCGCACGAGATATTCCGCATCCCATTTGGTGTAGATGTCATTGGTGATCGCCGCGAGCTGGTAATTGTCGCGCATCCGCTTGCAGAGCGCGTCCATGAGCGCGGTCTTGCCGGAGCCCACAGGGCCTCCAACACCGACTCGAAGCGGTCCGTTTGGACTTGGTTGCATCGTCAGCTCCTGAACAGACGTGTGTATTGCCGCTCATGCCGCATGCTCGCGATATCGGCCCGGAAAGTGGCGCTGCCGATCTCGTCGAGCGCGGTGACAAGCGCGCGGCTCGCGGTCGTGGCGATGACCGGCTCGAGCGAGGCGAGCAGGCGCTGCCCATCCGTCTGGCCGAGCGGGACTAGCCTGATGCCGGCTGACACCAGATTGGTGGCCACGGCATGCAGGAATGCGGTGAGGGTGTCTTCGAGGGGAACGGCATGGCCGGCTGCCGCCATTCCGACCGCCGCAGGATAAGCGAGCGGTCCTTCCATCATGTCGGCCAACCGATCGAGCGTCGCGCACGGCCAGGCCGCCCGGGTGGCATCCATGAACGCGCGTCCCTGTGCGCTCGTTTCCAGGAAGCGTTCTTTCGACGGAGCAAAGGCGGCCGCCAGTTCCGCTATGTCCTTAAGCGCTGCGTCGTCATGGCCGGCCGTCGCCCGGTAGGCGTGGACGAGGATGGTGGCGTCGCACAGCGCTCCACCATTGCCGATCACCGCAATCAACCAGCGCTGCAGGGTCGCGGCATCAGTGACGTCGCCCGCCTCGACCGCCCATTCGATGCCGCTCGAATAGGAGAATGCGCCCACCGGATAGGCCGGTGACAGCCACGCCATCAGCCGGTAAAGCGCGGCGGCGCCGGAGGTGCGTTGCGCGCCCTCCCTGTCACTCATGGTCGTGTTGCTCGTAAGCGCCGCCCTCGGGATGAAACGGTGCCTCGATTTCGGTGATCGTCGCTCCGAGGCCACGCAGCATCGCTTCGAGCACATGGTCCCGGCGGATGCGAAGCTTAGCGCCAACGATCTGCAGGTCGGTGTGGCGGTTGCCGAGGTGCCACGCGAGGCGGGCGACCTCCTGTTCGTTGGCGGCGCTGATCTCGACGAGTGGTTCGGGCTTGGCGATGACGCGCACGATCGAGCCGTCCTCCAACACGAGGCCGTCGCCTTCGCGTAGCAACATCGCTCGTGGAAGATCGAGCAGGAATGTGACTCGGCGCTCGCTGGTCAGCAGCATGCGCCGCCGAAAGCGCTCGTCCGAATTGAGAAAGACTTGGTCGATCGCAGCCTGTTCCTGCCATCCTCCGGCGGGCCTGATTTCGCATGCTCGCTTCAGATCGGGAAATTGCTTCATGATTAGAATAGGAAATAACGTTGCGCCATCGGGAGGACCTCGGCGGGCGTGCAGGTGAGCAGCTCGCCATCGGCGCGAACCTCGTAGGTCTCCGGATCGACCTCGATCTCAGGCGTCGCACCGTTGTGAATCATGCTCTTCTTGGAGATGCCGTCTCGCGTATTTGCGACTGCGACCAGATCCTTTTGGATACCGAGCTTGCGGCCGAGCCCGACCTTGACCGCTGCCTTGGAGACGAACACCACCGACGATGCCGTCCGCGCGCGCCCGAAGGCGCCGAACATCGGCCGGTAGTGCACCGGCTGCGGGGTCGGGATCGAGGCATTGGGATCGCCCATCAGTGCCGCAACGATGGAGCCGCCCTTGATGATCATGTCCGGCTTCACGCCGAAGAACGCCGGCGACCACAGAACGAGATCGGCGAGCTTGCCTTTGTCGATCGAGCCGATGTGCTTCGACACGCCGTGCGCGATCGCCGGGTTGATCGTATACTTGGCGAGGTAGCGCTTCACGCGCAAATTGTCATTGTCGCCTTTTTCCTCCTTCAGCCGGCCGCGCTGCTTCTTCATCTTGTCGGCGGTCTGCCAGGTCCGGATGATGACCTCGCCGAGCCGCCCCATCGCCTGGCTGTCGGACGCCATCATCGAGAGCGCGCCGATGTCGTGCAGGATGTCTTCGGCCGCAATCGTTTCCTTGCGGATGCGGCTCTCGGCAAACGCCAGGTCTTCCGGGATCGACGGATCGAGGTGGTGGCACACCATGAGCATGTCGAGATGCTCGTCGATGGTGTTGCGTGTGAACGGCCGGGTCGGATTGGTGGAGGAAGGCAGGACGTTCTTCAATCCCGCGACCTTGATGATATCAGGCGCATGGCCGCCGCCCGCCCCTTCGGTGTGGAAGGCGTGGATGGTCCGCCCTTTGAAGGCCTTGATCGTGTCCTCGACGAATCCGGATTCGTTGAGGGTGTCGGTATGGATCATCACCTGCACGTCGTAGTCGTCGGCCACTGCGAGACAGTTGTCGATCGCGGCAGGCGTCGTGCCCCAATCCTCGTGCAGCTTGAGCGAGCAGGCGCCGGCCTTGACCATCTCCTCAAGCGCGGCCGGCCGTGAGGCATTGCCTTTGCCGGCAAATCCGAGATTGACCGGGAATGCATCAGCCGCCTGGATCATGCGCGCGATATGCCAGGGCCCAGGTGTGCAGGTCGTGGCATTGGTGCCCGCCGCCGGCCCGGTCCCGCCGCCTAGCAGCGAGGTGACGCCCGACATCAACGCCTCTTCGACCTGCTGCGGGCAGATAAAATGGATGTGGGCGTCGAAGCCGCCGGCGGTGAGGATCTTTCCTTCGCCGGCGATCGCCTCGGTGCCCGGACCGATGATGATGGTGACGCCGGGCTGGATGTCAGGATTGCCGGCCTTGCCGATGGCGTGGATTTTTCCGTCCTTGATGCCGACGTCGGCCTTCACGATTCCCCAGTGGTCGAGGATCAGCGCGTTGGTGATGACGGTGTCGACCGCACCCTGACGGTTTGTGATCTGGCTCTGGCCCATGCCGTCGCGGATGACCTTGCCGCCGCCGAACTTCACCTCCTCGCCGTAGGTGGTGAAGTCCTTCTCCACCTCGATGATGAGATCGGTGTCGGCGAGCCGCACCCGGTCGCCCGTGGTCGGCCCGAACATGTCGGCATAGGCGGCGCGCTTCATCGTGACCGACATGGCGTCCTCAGAGCTTTCCCATCACGTCCTGGCGGAAACCGTAGACCGTCCGCTTGCCCGCTAATGCCACCAGCGTCACGTCGCGCGTCTGGCCTGGCTCGAAGCGCACGGCGGTGCCGGCGGCGATGTCGAGCCGCATGCCGCGCGCTTTCTTGCGCTCGAACCTGAGCGCCGGATTGGTCTCGAAGAAATGGTAGTGCGAGCCGACCTGGATCGGCCGGTCACCTGAATTGGTGACCGTGAGCGTCACAGTCTCGCGGCCGGCATTGAGCTCGATGTCGCCATCCTTGATGAACATTTCGCCGGGGATCATGGCGTGGCCTTTATTTCTTGATTGAGCATGATCTTTTCCGAAAACCGGTACCCACTTTTCGGGATCATGCTCTAGCGAATGGGTGCGTGCACGGTGACGAGCTTGGTGCCGTCCGGAAACGTCGCCTCCACTTGCACGTCATGGATCATCTCAGGGATTCCGTCCATCACCTGCGCGCGGGTGATGACATGGGCGCCGGCCTCCATCAGCTCGGCCACGGTGCGGCCGTCGCGTGCGCCCTCGAGGATGAAATCGCTGATGAGCGCCACCGCTTCCGGATGATTGAGCTTGACGCCGCGTTCGAGGCGACGCCGCGCTACCGTCGCGGCCATGGCGATCAAGAGCTTGTCCTTCTCCCGGGGAGTGAGAAACATGTGAGAAATTCCACGCTTGTTAGTTGATCCACAGTCGCGGCAATGGGGCGGTTCGCAGCGCCTGGAGCGTACACGTGATGTCGTGGCGCAGGGCGGCGCCGTCGCGCGCGCAAAACCGCAACACGGCGCGGCCGTTCCATGCGGAAACGCCGACCTCGCCACGAAACGCGCCCTCCATGGCGTGAATGGCGTCGGCGAGGGTGGCATCACCCGGAACGATCAAGGCTGTCGCAGCGGCCGCGCCGCCATTCGCGACCGCGGTCGCGGCAAGGGTCTCGGATATCCGGCCATCCAGCGTGATGCCTTCGGCATAGATCAGCTTGCCGCTATGCCGCACGCGCCAGCGATCGTGCAACCCGCCGGTTTTCACGCTTTCGCCCATACCGGTACGACCGAAGATCAGCGGCTCGACCAGGAGCAGACGCGCGTCTTCGGCGAGGTCGACCTCGATCCGCCTGACCAGTGCGGCTTTGTCGAATATGATCGTCTCCTGCGGCAGCCAGGTCAGGGTGCCGCCCGCCGCCACGCTGAGCCTCACGTCGATGGTCACCGGCGGGCCAAGGCTTCGGTAGATCTTCTCGGCGGCCGTGGTGGTGACCACGAGCCGCGCGTTCTCGCCAACCGAGATATCGATGTCGAAGGCGTCACCGCCGGTCATACCGCCGCCGGTATTGACCAAGACCGCCTCCAATTCGCTGGCTTGACGCCCGGGAAACCGCACCCGAAGCGAGCCGCTCTCGTGCACGCGCCGGCGTCGGGTCATGCCCGACACGGCTTCGACCTCAAGGTCGACACGGCCGCGCGCGCGAATGGCGGCCAGATTGCGATCTGCCGTTGTGCCCGTCAGGGAATGCATCGCGTCCGCGCTTTGAAGAACATCATGTCTCAACATTATTGCGCTCAAATCGCAAGGGAACGCTTCAGCGTCGCCTCGTCCATGGTCTCGCGCGTGCATGAATAGACCACGGCGCCGCGATCCATCACCGCAAAATGGTCGCCGAGCTCCTGGGCAAAGTCGAGATATTGCTCGACCAGCACGACTGCGATCTGACCGAGGTTGCGCAGATATGAGATCGCGCGGCCGATATCCTTGATGATCGAGGGCTGGATGCCCTCGGTCGGCTCGTCGAGCAGAAGCAGCCGCGGCCGCATCACCATGGCGCGGCCGATCGCGAGCTGCTGCTGCTGGCCGCCGGAAAGGTCGCCGCCACGCCGGCCCAGCATACTGTTGAGGACCGGGAACAGCGAGAACACGTCGTCCGGGATATTGCGATCGCTGCGCGGGAGCGGTGCATAGCCGGTCTTGAGATTCTCCTCCACCGTCAGCAGCGGAAAGATCTCGCGGCCTTGCGGCACATAGGCGATGCCCTGGCGTGCCCGCTCATAGGGCCGAAGCCTGGTGATGTCCTGCCCATCGAACGCGATGCTGCCCTTGCTGACCGGATGCTGCCCAACCAGCGCGCGCAGCAGGCTCGTCTTGCCGACGCCGTTGCGTCCGAGCACGCAGGTCACCTTGCCGACCTCCGCAACCAGCGACACGCCGCGCAGCACCTGCGCCGCGCCGTAATAAAGGTCGATCGAGCGGACCTCAAGCATCGCTATCGCCCCAGATAGACTTCGATGACGCGCTCGTTCTCCGAGACCTGATCGATCGAGCCCTCGGCGATCACGGTGCCTTCATGCAGGCAGGTCACCTTCACTCCGAGATCGCGCACGAACGTCATGTCGTGCTCGACCACGATCACGGTCTTGTCGCGGTTGATCTCTTTCAAGAGGTCGGCGGTCTGCCGCGTTTCGGCGTCAGTCATGCCGGCGCCCGGCTCGTCGACCAGCAGCAGCTTCGGCTCCTGCGCCAGCAGCATCCCGATCTCGAGCCACTGCTTCTGCCCGTGCGAGAGGCTGCCGGCGACGCGTTGGCGTACCGCCTTCAGCCGCACGGTTTCGAGAATGCTATTGATGCGCGTGTCAGCTTCGGTGGTTTCCGCCCAGAACAAGGTGCCGCGCACCCGGCGGTCGGCCTTCAGCGCGAGCAAGATATTGTCCTCGACCGTATGCATCTCGAACACGGTCGGCTTCTGGAATTTTCGCCCGATGCCGAGTTCGGCGATCTGCGTTTCGTCGAGCTTGGTCAAATCGGCAGCGCCGTCAAACAGGACATCCCCGGTGCTCGGGCGAGTCTTGCCGGTGATGACGTCCATCATCGTGGTCTTGCCGGCGCCGTTGGGCCCGATGATCGCGCGCATTTCGTTGTCTTCGACGGCAAGGGAAAGATTATTCAGCGCCTTGAAGCCGTCGAATGAAACATTGACGCCGCTGAGGTAGAGGATCGAGGTGGTGATCTTGTCTTCCATCGCGCACTCCTACTCGGCGGGCCGTGGTGCGGGAGCAGCAACGCCATCTTCGGCGGCAGCGCTTTCTGCGGCGGCGCTTGCTTGTGCGCGGTGGTTCTCGCGCCGCCGTTCCATGAAATAGTTGGCCGTGCCGACGATCCCGCGCGGCAGGAACAGCGTCACCGCAACGAACATGCCGCCGAGGAGGAACAGCCAATAAGGTGCCAGCATGCCTGACGTGAAAACGGTCTTGGCGTAGTTGACGACGAAGGCGCCGAGGGCTGCGCCGACCAGCGTTCCGCGGCCACCCACGGCAACCCAGATCACCGCCTCGATGGAGTTCGCCGGCGAGAATTCACTCGGATTGATGATACCGACCTGCGGCACATAGAGTGCCCCGGCGACCCCCGCCATGCAGGCCGACAGCGTAAAGACGAAAAGCTTGTAGGACTCGACGCGATAACCGAGGAACCGGGTGCGGGTCTCGGCGTCGCGGATCGCGATCAGGACCTTTCCAAGCTTCGACGTCACGATAACTCGGCAGATGACGAATCCGAGGATCAGCGCGAGTGCCGAGGTCGCGAACAGCGCCGCCCGTGTCCCCTGCGCCTGTACGTTGAAGCCGAGGATGTCCTTGAAATCGGTGAGCCCGTTGTTGCCGCCGAAACCGAAATTGTTGCGGAAGAATGCCAACATCAGCGCAAATGTGAGCGCTTGCGTGATGATCGAGAGATAGACACCGGTGACGCGGCTGCGGAAGGCAAACCAGCCGAATACGAAGGCGAGCGCTCCGGGAACGAGAAGCACCATCAGCATGGCATAGGGAAACGACTGGAATCCGTACCAGTAGAGCGGCAGCTCCGACCAATTCAGGAACACCATGAAGTCGGGAAGGATCGGATTCGCGTAGACGCCGCGGCCGCCGATCTGGCGCATCAGGTACATGCCCATGGCGTAGCCGCCGAGCGCGAAGAACGCGCCGTGGCCAAGCGAAAGAATGCCGCAGTAACCCCAGATCAGGTCGATCGAGAGGGCAAGCAGAGCGTAGCAGATGTATTTGCCGAACAGCGCGACGTAGTAGGTCGAGACGTGAAACGGTGACGACGGCGGTGTCAGCAGGTTCAATGCTGGCACAATGATCGCGATCGCGGCGAGCAGCGCAATGAAGACGACGGCGCCGCGGTCGAGTGCGCGAGTCAGTGGAAACGGCGTCATGCTTCGATCGCCCGGCCTTTGAGCGCGAACAGGCCGCGCGGGCGCTTCTGGATGAACAGGATGATCAGGACCAGGATTGCGATCTTGGCCAGCACCGCGCCCGCATAGGGCTCGAGGAACTTGTTCGCAATGCCGAGCGTGAACGCGCCGACCAGCGTGCCCCAGAGATTGCCGACACCGCCGAACACCACGACCATGAACGAATCGATGATGTAGCCCTGCCCGAGATTGGGGCTGACATTGTCGATCTGCGACAGCGCGACGCCGGCAAGGCCGGCGATGCCGGAGCCGAGCCCGAAGGTGAGGGCGTCGACGCGGCTGGTGCGGATGCCCATCGACGCGGCCATGGCGCGATTCTGCGTCACCGCCCGCATCTCAAGACCGAGATGCGTGAAGCGCAACATTGCGAGCAGCAGCAAAAAGATCGTCATCGTGAAGACGATGATCCACAACCGGTTGTAGGTGATCGTGATGTAGCCGACTTCGAAGGCGCCGCTCATCCAGGACGGATTGCCGACGTCCTTGTTGGTTGGGCCGAAGACGGTGCGCACCGTCTGCTGCAGGATCAGCGAGATGCCCCAGGTCGCGAGCAGCGTTTCGAGCGGCCGGCCATAGAGGAAGCGGATCACGCCGCGTTCGATCAGGATGCCGACGGCGCCGGCCACGATGAAAGCGAGGGGGATTGCGATCGGAAGGGAGTAGTCGAACAGCGCGGGATTGTGGGCGCGGATCAACTCCTGGACGACGAACGTGGTATAGGCGCCAAGCATCACCATCTCGCCATGGGCCATGTTGATGACGCCCATCACGCCGAAGGTGATGGCAAGGCCGATGGCCGCGAGCAGCAGGACCGAGCCGAGCGACAGGCCGTACCAGACATTCTGAACGCCGGACCACATGGCGAGGTTGGTCTGGATCGCAGCGATAGCGTCTTGGGCCGTCCGTTTGACGCCGTCGGGCGTGCCCTCCGGCAGGCTCGACAGCAGCCCTAGCGCGTCCTGATCGCCGCGCTGGCGCATGACAGCGACAGCTTCGATCTTCTCAGCCTCGCTGGCGTCCGGTTTGAACAGCACCACGGCGGCATGCGCTTCAATCAGCGCTTGCCGGATGTTGGGGTTGGTCTCCTTCTTGATCGCGGCAACAAGGGCTTCGATCGCGTTCGGATCCTTGGACTTGAAGACCGCCCGCGCCGCGTCGAGACGCCGCCCAGGGTCGGGCGAGAGCAGAGTGAGGCCGCCGAGCGCGGCGTCGATCGCTCGGCGCACGCGATTGTTGAGCCGCACCGGACTGAGGTCGGTGGGAACCGCGGCCGCCGGCTTTCCCGTTGCGGCGTCGAGGACGGCACCGGTGCGGTCTCGAACATAGACGCGCTTTTGCTGTGTGCTGAAAAGGAGCCGGCCTTCCTGCAAGGCTTCGATCACCGGGATCGCAAGCGGGCTACCGCTTCGGGCGACGGCTCCGACGGCTGAATCAGTATCGGCAAAACTGTCCGCAGTGAAACCCGAGAGTGCGCTCTCGATATCCTGCGCCTGTGCGGCGGACGTGCCAATCAGCACGAGCCACAGCATCACAATGAGCGATGAAACCCCATGGCGCACAACGCGCATCGTTAGACCCCGGCAAATGCATGGGAGGCATTCAGCCTCCCGCTATTGTCCTTCGATTCCGAAGTTCGCATGATTTTGCGGCCCGTTCGTTTGCGAACTTCGGAATCGAAGGACACTAGCAACTCTTTGATTCCAGTGGAGTGGATTTGACATTCGCTACCCTGTTGAGCGCACGCTCGCAAAGCGAATGTCAAATCCAAAACTCCACTGGCAACTTATTACTTGCTAGTGGTCCTTTGATTCTAACGTTCGCAAAGGTGCCTGCCGCAACGGGATGCGAACGTTTAGAATCGGACCACTAGTGTGGCTTTGGTTCAGAAGTCCGCATGTCGAACTCGCCGCGAGAATGATGCGGACTGCTGAACCGCCACACTGGTGGTACGGTCAGGACGTTCAGCCGCCGCACTTCTTGGTGACAGTGTTGTAGTTGCCGCATTTGAGCTTGACCCAATCGGCCTTCAGGTCGCGCGATCCTTCAAGGTGAGGCGACCAGGCTGCGCCGGGAACGAGGTCGGGCGTCTTCCACACCACGTCGAATTGGCCGTCGCCGCGCACCTCGCCGATAAACACCGGCTTGGTGATGTGATGGTTCGCCAGCATGGTGGAGGTGCCGCCCGACAGGTTGGGCGCGGTGATGCCGGGCAGCGCGTCGATGACAGCGTCGGGATCGACCGATTTCACCTTCTCGACGGCGTTGACCCACATCCGGAAGCCGATGACGTGCGCTTCCATCGGATCGTTGGTCACGCGCTTGGGATTTTTCGTGAAGGCCTTCCACCGCTTGATGAACTCGGCGTTGATCGGCGCCTTGAGCGATTCGAAGTAGTTCCAGGCCGCCAGGTGTCCAATGAGGGGCTTCGTATCGATGCCAGCGAGCTCTTCCTCGCCGACCGAGAACGCCACCACGGGAATGTCCTTCGCGCTGACGCCTTGGTTGCCCAGTTCCTTATAGAAGGGAACGTTGGCATCGCCGTTAATGGTCGAGACCACCGCCGTCTTGCGGCCCTGTGAGCCGAACGTCTTGATGGCGGCGACCCGCGTCTGCCAGTCCGCATGGCCGAACGGGGTGTAGTTGATCGAGATGTCGCCGGGAGCGACCCCCTTCGACTTCAAATAGGCTTCGAGAATACGGTTGGTGGTGCGCGGGTAGACGTAGTCGGTGCCTTCGAGCACCCAGCGGACGACTTTTTCCTCCTTCATGAGGTAGTCGACGGCGGGGATCGCCTGCTGGTTCGGCGCTGCGCCGGTGTAGAACACGTTGCGCTCGCTCTCCTCGCCCTCGTACTGGACGGGGTAGAACAGGATGTTGTTGAGCTCCTTGAAGACCGGCAGCACGGATTTGCGCGACACCGAGGTCCAGCATCCGAACACCGCGGAAACCTTGTCGTTAGAAATCAGCTCACGCGCTTTTTCGGCGAACAGCGGCCAGTTCGACGCCGGATCGGTGACGACCGCTTCGAGTTTGCGCCCCAGCACGCCGCCCTTCGCGTTCTGGTCTTCGATCAACATCAGCATCACGTCTTTCAACGTGGTCTCGCTGATAGCCATCGTTCCTGACAGGGAGTGGAGAATTCCGATCCGGATCGGGCCTTGCGCCCGCGCCGTTGAAATAAGTGCGGGGCTGCAGACGAGCCCGGCGGCAGCGGCCAACCCGCCCCGGAGCACCGTTCGCCTTGCAATAGATTTGACTGGAGTCCTCATCGCGATGTCCCTCTGTTTGACGCAGCGAGCCACCCGGCGCTGCGACCACCAGCGGACGTGACGCAAGGACTGTGCCATCGCATTAACCCCCGCCAAGCGATTGATCGACAAATCGTTTACCGTCGCGCTCGGGTGACCGGCGAAACGACGTGCCCGATTTAAGGTCGCCGTCCCGCTTGCTCTGCCTAAGTCATAGGCAGAGAAGTGGGCGGCGATGGCCAGAAATGCCCAGTAGCTGGGCTGCCCGTGCCCAAGATTTATCGGGCGGGAGTCCTGACATATGAAGGAGCTTCGGCGGACGCCGTGGCGGCCTGTCGCGAAGGTGAGCTGACTTGATTAGCACTCACCGGGCCGACTGCTGCGGCCGGCCGCGTCCATCACCGCCGCCACTGCGGGCAGCGCACTCGCGTTCAGCAACTCCTCCAGCGGTACGGCAAGCCGGCGGCGCCAATTAGGATGCTCCTCGACCGTACCCGGCAAATTGACCTGGTTGATATCGCCAAGCGCATCTTCGAGACTCACCATCAAAAGGCGTGATGGCGTGTCGGCGAGAAAGCGGGTAACTGACAGGAAGTCCAACGTCGGTAACCCACGCCATGCCATCGTGCGTCCGAGAGCGTCCTTTGCGGCTGCGCGGTCGCTGTCGCTCTCGCCTGGATCGATGTTGAGGCTGCGCTTGACCGTGAGATCGTGACCCGACGCCCAGCCGGCAAAGGTCGGCAGGTCATGGGTGGCGAACGTCACTAGCGCATTCTTGCGATAATGGTCCGGTGCGACAAAGCCGCCGTCGGCGGCGCGCTGGAACAGCATGACCTGGAACGACCAGACGCCCCAATGCGCGAGTGTGTCCTGGAAGCCTGGCGGCACCGTACCGAGGTCCTCGCCGATAACGATGCAGCGGTTGGCGATGCTCTCCTGCGCCGCTGCGGCCAGCAAGGCCTCGAACGGAAAGCGCACGTAAGCGCCCTGGTCGGCCCGGAAGCCGCGCGGGATGAGGTAGAACCGCTTGAGACCCAGGATGTGGTCGATCCGGATTGCGCCGGCATATCGCATGGAGGCGCGCATCACCTGGCGAAAGGGTTCGCATCCGCTCTCGATCAGGCTCACGGGATTGATGCCGGCAAGCCCCCAGGCCTGCCCCTGGGTATTGAGCTGATCGGGCGGCGCACCGATCTCGAGCGAAGGAAGAATGAAATGCTGGTTGCTCCAAGCATCGAACCCGTCGGCGCGGACGCCGACCGCGAGATCGAGGTAAAGCCCGATCGGCAGCCCGACGCTCTGCGCCTTCTCCCGGCAGGCGGCGAGTTGCTGGTCGGCAATCCATTGGACGAATGCGAAATAGTCGAGCTGATCCGCGTCCGTTGAACGAAGCTCGTTCAACACCTGCCGATCAGGCTTTTGAAATTCCGGCGGCCATTCCCACCATGGCTTGTCGAAGCGGCGGCGCAGCAGTTCGAAGGCGGCAAAGGCGTCGAGGAGCGCGCCGCGCCTATCCTGGAAGTCATCGAATTGGCGGCGGCGTTCATCGGAGCCGCTCTTACAGAGGACCTTGAACGCGAGGCGAAGCCCTTTCGACTTGGCGGCTGCGACCCCCGCGTAGGCGACGAGCTCGCGTTTTCTCATGTCCTCGAAAGCCGAGCCAAGCTCCGCCACCGAATCGTGCGGGAATTCCGGGATGGCTTCGACATCGATATAGAGTGGATTGAGGAACAGCCGGCTACTGGGAAAATAAGGGCTCGTCTCGTTGGGGCGGTCGTCGAACAGAGCGTGCAGCGGATTGAGCCCGATCCCCGCGGCACCAAGCTTCGATGCGATGTCGATCAGGTTGGCGAGGTCCGTGAAATCGCCATGGCCCCAGTTGCGGTGCGAGCGCACGCCATAAAGCTGGACTGCAATCGCCCATGAACGCTGCGGAAGGGCGTCGCTACCTTGAAAGGCGCGCACGCCATCTGGTGGCTGCGCCGACGCATCCGGGGCGGCCGGCGGCTCGCCGGCACCTGCGCCGATCGCTTCAAGGATGCGCGCAAGCACCGTCGGCTCCACCTGCCAGCGGCGACCGAGCCCGTCGTGGTGAGACGTCTCGATGCCCCACTTGGCGGCTTGCTCATGGATGCGGTTCATGCCGGGAAATCTCTGTGCCTGCAGTTATGCATTCTCGATCAGAATTGGCCCATACGTGGAAGCGAAGCTTGTTGAGCGCGCCGGCCGTCTTCGATAATGCTGGTCGGAACACTTTGTTTCGCGTGGTCCCAGGCGCGCAAACCTTGCGCGGCTCCATGATCCGTTTCAATCGAATTCGATATGCGTGTTTCCGCCGGTGTGCCTGACCTGCTTGGGACGACTTTCGATGGGAAGGGGGCCAATTTTGCGCTGTTCTCCGCCCATGCCGAAAAGGTCGAGCTATGTTTGTTCGATGCGGGCGGAGACCGTGAGCGCGAGCGGGTCGCGCTGCCGGAACGCACGAACGACATCTGGCACTGTTATCTGGCCAACGTCACGCCCGGGCAGCTCTACGGCTACCGGGTGCACGGTCCATACGAACCCGAGCAGGGGCACCGCTTCAATCCCAACAAGCTCTTGCTTGACCCGTATGCGAAGGCGCTGAGCGGACAGTTCGTCCCAAGCGATTTGCATTTCGGGTTTCGTCCTGATAGCCGGCGCGAGGACTTATCGTTTGACCGGCGCGACAACGCATCGGCCATACCGAAGGCGGTGGTGGTTGCATCATCATCGTCCGCACGTCACGCGCGGAAGCCGCTGGTCGCGTGGGAAGACACCATCATCTACGAGGCGCATGTCAAAGGCCTGACCAGGCTCCGGCACGACATTCCTGCGGGGCTGCACGGCAAATTCGGTGCGTTGGCGGCACCAGGCGTGATCGACCACCTGAGGCGGCTCGGTGTGACCACGATCGAACTGCTCCCGATCCATACCTTCGTCGACGAGCCGTTCCTGTCGGCGCGCAGGCTGACCAATTACTGGGGCTACAACACGCTGAACTTTTTCACGGCGGACCAGCGCTACGGCACGCTCGATGAGTTTCGCACGACCGTCGCCCGCCTGCACGATGCGGGGATCGAGGTCGTTCTCGATGTCGTCTACAACCACACCGCCGAGGGCGATCATCTCGGCCGGACGCTGAGCTTCCGCGGCATCGACAACAAGTCATACTACTGGCTCAAGGAGGATCAGCCGCGTTTCTACGAGAATTTCACCGGCTGCGGGAACGCGCTGAACCTCTCGCACCCGATGGTTCGCGCGCTGGTCATGGAATCGCTGCGTTACTGGGTCGAGACCTGCGGCATCGATGGCTTTCGCTTCGACCTTGCGACCACGCTGGCGCGCGGACCGCACGGCTTCGAGAGCCATTCGCCATTCTTTCAGACGATCTGGGCTGACCCTGTCCTGGCCAAGGTCAAGTTGATCGCCGAGCCCTGGGACATCGGCCCTGCCGGCTACCGCGTCGGCGCATTTCCGCCGGAATGGTCGGAGTGGAACGATACCTTCCGCCGCACCATGCGCCGTTACTGGGCGGGCGAGGGCGGGTTGGCCCGCGAACTGGCGACACGGATGACCGGCTCTGCCGACATTTTCGAGCACCACAATCGCACGCCGCGCGCAAGCATCAATCATGTGACCGTTCATGACGGCTTTACGCTCGCCGATCTCGTGAGCTACGAGCGCAAGCACAATGAGGCCAACCGCGACGATAACCGCGACGGATCGGATTTCAACCTGAGCATGAATTGCGGGGTCGAGGGCCTGACGAACGATGCGAATATCGTGGCCACGCGTCGCAGGCTTCGGCGCAACTTCCTGGCGGCGTTGCTGCTCGCGCAAGGCGTTCCGCTTATCCTCGCGGGCGACGAGGTCGGCAACAGCCAGGGCGGCAACAACAACGCCTATTGCCAGGACAACGAGATCGGGTGGGTCATCTGGTCGGGCCTCGGACGCGCAGGCGAGGACATGACCGCGTTCATTGGGCAACTCACGCAGATGCGCAAGCGTTTCCCGCAGCTTCAGGGGCGCCGCTGGCTCAACGGTGGCGGCCCCGACAGTGCCGCCGATGTCCAGTTGTTCACCCCCGACGCCACCGAGATGACGGATGAGGACTGGAATTTTCCGAACGGACGCTTCCTGTCATATGTGCTCGGGCCTGAGGAGGGTGGGCAAGCGCCGCTCTTTCTTGTGCTCAATGCCGCGCCGGAAGCGATCGCGTTCACGCTGCCAACTGTTCCGGCCTGTAGCCATTGGGAGAAGATCCTCGATACGTCATCCGATGCACAGGCAAGCGGAACGCACGCCGTCGGTGCGCGACTGACAGCGCCCGGGCGATCGGTGCTTGTCTTCAGCGGCGAAGCGCCGCCGGCCGGGTGACCTTCGCGTCGCTCCAGGCGTCCGATAGCTCGACAGGGCTTTGTCGGCGTGCGCCGAACCGCGCCGCGGTCTCGTTGATCTTCGCCGGCATCGGCAGGCTCGCTTCATTGCCGAGATGCTGGATCGCGTAAGCTGATGTCGATGGAGCTCTGGCCGATGAAGAGGGCCTTCATTGTTGTTATCCGCTGTTCCGCAAGCCGGCTGCTATTCCGTTGATGGTGAGGTGGATGGCCTGGACAACGCGCTCTTCGGTATCGCCGGCGCGGTAGCGTTTCAAAAGCTCAAGCTGCACGTGATTGAGCGGGTCGATATAGGGGAAGCGGTCGCGGATGGTGCGAGCCAGCGCCGGGTTGCGTTCGAGCAAAGTCGTCTGCTTGAGGATCGTCAGCAGCGCCTGCCTGGAACGTTCGTATTCATCGCGGATGCGGGCAAAGATCGCTTCACGCACCTGCGCATCCGTGACCAGCTCCTTGTAGCGGGCCGCAATTCCGATGTCGCTCTTCGCCAGCACCATGTCCATGTTCGATAGGAGCGTCTGAAAGAACGGCCATTCGCGCGCCATGTTTTGCAGCAACGTCATGCCGCTGTCCGGGTGCGCTTCGACAAAGGCGGTGATCGCCGAGCCGAAACCGTACCAGGCCGGCAGCATCAGCCGGCATTGCGCCCAGCCGAACACCCAGGGGATGGCGCGCAAATCCTCGACGCGCGTCGACTCCTTGCGCGACGCCGGCCGGCTGCCGATGTGCAGGTTGGCGATCTCGCTGATGACGGTCGATTCCCAGAAGTAGCGCTCGAAGCCGTCGGTCTCGTAGACCAGCGCGCGGTAGGCGCGGTAGGCATGCGCGGACAATTCCTCCATCGTCTCGATGAATTCCGGACGCGGCGCCGCTTCGTGCGGATGCAGCAGCGCGACCTCCAGCATTGCCGCGACGAGATGATCGAGATTCTGCCGGCCAAGCTCGGGATTGAGATATTTGCCGGCAATGACTTCGCCCTGCTCGGTGACTCGGATACCGGCCTGCACGGCGCCCGCGGGCTGCGCCAGGATGGCATCGTAGCTCGGGCCTCCGCCGCGGCCGACCGATCCGCCGCGGCCGTGGAATAGGCGCAAGCCGACCTTTCTGCGCTTGAAAACGTCGATCAGCGCCATCTCTGCTTTGTAGAGTTCCCAACCTGACGTGAGGAAGCCGCCGTCCTTGTTACTGTCGGAATAGCCGATCATCACCTCCTGCACGCGGCCGCGGCCGTTGAGGAGGCGGGTGTAGTCCGAGATCGACAGAAGCGAGTCCATGACGTTGCCGCAACTGCGCAGGTCATCGATGGTCTCAAACAGCGGAACGATGTTGAGATCGAGCGCTTGGTCGCGCGCCCGCAGGAGTCCGACTTCCTTCAGCAGCAGCGCTACTTCGAGCACGTCGGAGACGGTGGTCGCCTGCGAGATCACGTAGTTGGGGACGGCGTCCTTGCCGTAGCGGCGCTGGATGTCCGCAGCCGTGCGCAGGATCGCGAGTTCGCCCGCGGTTTCTTCCGAATAGGTCACGAATGGCGAGATCAGCGGGCGTGCGGTCGAGAGCTCGGCGAGCAGCAGCGCCGTGCGCGATTGTTCCGGCATCTGGCGATAGTCGGCGCCAGACCCGGTCTCGAACAGCTCCGCCAGGACCCGCTCGTGCACGTCGGAGTTCTGCCGCAGATCGATGCTGGCGAGGTGGAAGCCGAAGACCTCGACCGCGCGTCGCAACATGCGCAACCGCCCGCGCGCGATCAGCGCCGAGCCATTGGCGACGAGAGATCGATAGAGGATGTCGAGGTCGCTGCGCAGCTCGGCGGCCGTGGCATAGGGCCTTGCTTCCGCCACCTCATGGCGCGGCAACACGTGCTGTCCGAAGCCGCGCGCCGATGCGACGAGCCGCGCATAGATGCCAACGATGGCTCGCCGGTACGGCTCGGACGCACGCCGCGGTGAGTCGTCCGGGCTGCGGCTCACTAATTCTTCGAGCTGCGACGACACGCTGACCCGGTTGCGGTTGAGCGACAGCTCCGCCCCCAGAAGGTGCAACTCGTCGAGAAAGAAATCGAGCACCTGCTTGCTCTGCATCTCGATCGCCTGGCGCAAGACGTCCGCGGTCACGAACGGATTTCCGTCCCGATCGCCGCCGATCCAGCTTCCCATGCGGATGAAGGAGGGCAATTCGGTGTTGCTCCAGGCCGGATCGTTTGCGGCGAGGCCGTCTTCGAGGTCGGCATAGAGGGCCGGCACTGCACGGAAGAACGTGTGGTCGTAGTAGGAGAGGCCGTTAGCGACCTCGTCCACGACGGTCGGGCGCCCGCGCCGCAAGAGGCTCGTCTGCCACAGCGTGAGGACCGCCCGCGACAAAGCATTGTCGCTAGCCGCGGCTTCTCTCGGCGTCAGCGGCATCCGGTCACGGTCGGCGAGCAGTTGCGCGACCTCTATCTCACGGTCGAGCACGCTTTTGCGCCGTACTTCGGTCGGATGTGCGGTAAGCACCGGGCTGACCAGGATGGTGTCGAACAGGGCTTGCAAGGTCGCGCGTGAGACGCCGGCGGTCTTGAGCGACGCCAATGTGTTGTAAATCGTGCCACGGAGCGCTGATCCTTCCTCCTGTTGCACGCGCATGCGGCGGATCTGATGCTGATCCTCGGCGATGTTGGCGAGATGGGAGAAGTAGCTGAAGGCGCGGACCACCTCGATGGTGTGTTCATGCGACAGACTGTTGAGCATGGCCTCAAGCTCGCGGCGTGCCGCGGCGTTGCCATCACGGCGGAAGGCAAGCGATATCTGCCGGATGCGCTCGACCGTCGCAAAGACGGCTTCGCCTTGCTGGTGTCGGACCGTGTCGCCGAGCACGCGTCCGACAAGCCGGACGTCGTCCCGCAGGGCCCGTTCGCGACTGGAAAGTTCAAGGATGTTCATGGTGCGCCGCGCCCATTCGCTCTGCGTCGGACCAAGCCTAGAGATATATACCTGCAAGAAGCGCGCCTAACAGGGAGTGATTGAGATGCCCCTGAATCCGGCAGTGGCTAGTGTCCCGATTCCGAAGTTCGTACCATTTCGCAGCGGCCTCCTCTACGAACTTTGGAATCGAAGGACACTAGCAACTCTTTGAATCTAGTGTGGCTTTGGTTCAGAAGTCCGCATGTCGGGCTCGCCGCGAGAATGATGCGGACTTCTGAACTGCCACACTAGTTTTTGGCCGATAAGAGCCCGGTATAGAGTTTGGCAAATGCGGCGGCAGGCCCGGCCCAGGAGACATCGACCTGCATGCCGTTCAATTGAGTCAATTGCCACGCAGCGCGGTCGGACCAGAAGGCGGCCGCCCGCTCGATCGCCGTTTCGAGCGCTTCATGTGTTACCGGAAATGGCCGTGACGATGTCCGGCACGAAGGCCGCGATCTCCCCGAGCGCAATGCGTGATGCAGCCCATGATAGGGCGCCGAAGCGGAACACTAGTTGCCGACGATTACGGGTTGCGGCCGGCTGCTTTCGCAGGTGTTACGAACGGCACGTTCCAGATATCCTCTGCGTACTCGCCGATGGCGCGGTCGGAGGAAAACCAGGCCATGTGCGCGATGTTCATCATGCACATCCGGTTCCAGTCGGCGGGCGACATCCAGAGCTTGTCGAGGCGCCGCTGGGTTCTCGCGTAATCATCGAAGTCGGCGGTCACCATGTAATAGTCGTGGTGCTGTAGCTCGTGCATGAGAGGAGCGAACAGTCCCCCTTCGCCGGGCCAGAAGATGCCGGCATCGATGGCATCGATGGTCCGCGCCAGCATCGGGGAGGCCGCGATTGTCGCGCTTGCATCGAGGCCCTGGCGGCGCCGTTCCGCGACCTCGTGCGCTTTCAGTCCGAAGATGAAGATGTTGTCGGCGCCGACGTGTTC
Source organism: Hyphomicrobiales bacterium (assembly GCA_009377695.1). Classification (GTDB taxonomy): domain Bacteria; phylum Pseudomonadota; class Alphaproteobacteria; order Rhizobiales; family Xanthobacteraceae; genus VAZQ01. The sequence continues at coordinate 33,627 of WHTP01000055.1, forward strand.
GCGAATTTCGATATTGGCGCCGTCGAGCGTGCCGATCGTCAGCGCTCCGTTCAGCGCGAGCTTCATGTTTCCGGTGCCGGAAGCCTCCATCCCGGCGGTCGATATCTGCTCGGACAGGTCCGCGGCGGGAATGATCGACTCCGCCAAGCTGACATTGTAGTCGGGCAGGAAGACCACCCGCAAAAGATCGCGCGTGACCGGGTCATTGTTGACCACTTTCGCTACGTCATTGATCAGCTTGATGATCAGCTTCGCCTTCGCGTAGCTCGCCGCCGCCTTGCCCGCGAAGATTTTCACGCGCGGGACCCAATTCCGCGTCGGGTCATCGCGGATGGCGAGATAGGTGGCGACGGTTTCCAGTATGTTGAGCTGCTGGCGCTTGTATTCGTGAATGCGCTTGATCTGCACATCGAACAGCGCGTCGGGGTTGAGCTGCAGGCCGACGCGCTCGCTGACCAAGCGTGAGAACGCCACCTTGTTCGCGCGCTTGGCGGCGGCGACGCGCTCGCGGACCGACGCATCACCGGTCACGTCGGCAAGCTTCGCGATCAAGGACGGATCGTCCGGCACCGCGTCGCCGCAAACGTCACACAGCACTTTCGTGAGCGCCGGGTTGGCCTGCAACAGCCAGCGGCGGAACGTGATGCCGTTGGTCTTATTGACGATGCGGTCGGGATAGATCGTATGCAGATCGTGGAATACGGTGTCGCGCATCAGGCCGGTGTGAAGTGCGGAGACGCCGTTGACCCGGTGCGAGCCGACGAAGGCGAGGTGGCCCATGCGAAGCTTGCGGCCACCTTGCTCGTCGATCAGCGAAATCGCTGCAAGACGATCGGCGAAGCCCGTGGGATCCTTGCGCTTTGCGGTCTCGATATGCTCAGCATTGATGTGATAGATGATCTGCAGATGCCGCGGCAGCACGCGTTCGAACAAATGCACCGACCAGGTTTCGAGCGCCTCCGGCAGCAGCGTGTGATTGGTGTAGGAGAATGTACCGACAGTGATGCGCCAGGAATCGGCCCACGGCAGGCCATGCACGTCGACCAACAGCCGCATCAGCTCGGCGATGGCGATGCTCGGATGGGTGTCGTTGAGCTGGATCGCCGCTCGTTGCGGCAGGAAATGCAGATTGCCATCGGTACGCAGGTGACGCTTCACCAGATCCTGCAACGACGCGGAGACCAAGAAATACTCCTGCCGCAGCCGCAATTCGCGCCCGGCCGGAGTCTCGTCGCTGGGATAGAGGACTTTCGAGATCGCTTCCGCGCGGGATTGCTCGACCAGCGCGCCGACATGGTCGCCGCGGTTGAATGCGTCGAGCCGGACCGGGTCGACGGCGCGCGCAGTCCACAGCCGCAACGGATTCACGTTGCGGCCGCGCCAGCCCACGATCGGCGTATCGTAGGCGACGGCTTCAATGGTCTCATCGGGCAGCCATTCATGCCGCGTCGCACGCCCCGGCTCATGGACGGCTTCGACTCGGCCGCCGAAATGGATGTCGTAGATGACCTCGGGACGGGCGAACTCCCAGGGATTGCCGAACGACAGCCAGTCTTCCGGATACTCCTGCTGCCAGCCGTCCTTGATGACTTGGCGGAATAGGCCATGATCGTAACGGATGCCGTAGCCGTAGGCGGGGATGCCGAGGCTCGCCATGCTCTCCATGAAGCAGGCGGCCAGCCGGCCGAGACCGCCATTGCCGAGCGCGGCGTCGGGTTCCGCCGACCGCAGGCGATTGGGATCGACGCCGAGGTCGCCAAGCGCGGCGCGCGCGATGTCGGCAAGGCCGAGATTGCAGAGCACGTCGGAAAGCAGGCGGCCGATCAGGAATTCGAGCGACAAATAGTAGACACGCTTCTCGCCCTTGGCGTTGCTCTCGCGTTCCGCCGACAGCCAGCGATGAATGATCCGGTCGCGAATGGCATAGGCAGTCGCGACGAACCAGTCCCGATCGGTGGCAGAGCTGGCATCCTTGCCGACCTCCAGCGCAAGTTTGGCGAGGACAGCGCCTTTGAATTCGGTGAGTTCTTCCTCCGTCGGTGCGCTCACCAATGAACGTTCGTGGGACGCTGCTGAGATGTCGCGGGCGAGACCCGATTCTGGCATGACTTGAACTTCCAATTTTCGCCGCTCCGACCGCGCCCTCGCCGCGGGGCAGCGAGCGCGTGCGCAGGTCCCTTGTAGCGTACTACTGCAAGACATATGCCGGGCAGAGGTATGCTGTCGCCTCCGGTCATTGGCCTTAATCGTTCGCGAACCCGGCTAAACCGTTGGATGGGAAACTGTTTTCGTTGTCTTGATGCTCCCGATCAGGGAGCACAACATCAGCGGCGGCCCGGAATGAACAATGAAATTGTTCGAATGTCGGAACTGCGGTCAACCGCTTTATTTCGAGAATACCCGTTGAAAGCTGCAATCGGCCTCGATCGGCCTCGATCCGACCAATGGTATCCTGGCGGGCAACGAGCATATCGTGCTGGCAATCGGGCGGGACTACGCCGACGTCGCTGCGATTGACGGAGTCATCCTTTGCATCCGGCGAGCAGCGGCTCCAAGTCTGCGCCCGCAAGTCTGCGTCCGCGTCGTGCCGGTTGCTTGATGTTGGAAACGTTCAGGCGCCCTGGATCGCCGTTGTCGTGGTGCTCGCCGACAACGCCGGTCGCCGGCTTGTTTCCGCAACGATATCGCTGGTCGAAGTTCCGCACCGGCAGACAAAAACGCGCAGCAGCATGTTGGCGAATTTCGGATGACGCTCGGACCGGACCAATGAGGTCGCGCGCCCGCAGGCTTCACAACTCGGGGGATCTTTTGTGTTCTTAGGCATGGGGACCGATTTGGTAACGCGCTCGCCGCCGCTTCGTTCCCGAAAAATTGAAAAATGTTCATTAGCCGTGCGTGGACGGGTGGCTTGATCAACGTCGGAAACCATGCGCGTACGGGCAGCGAACAGGCTGTGGTTGCTCATAATTGCGCGCGCCGACGGTACGGGGTTCGGCGCGGCCGGATTCCCGAAGCTCAACGCTGTGCGGTCGAGGCGCTGGCCGATCCGGCGGTGCAGAAGCAACTCGTCGCAATTGGTCACGAGTTGCCGCCGCGCGACATGCAGATGCCGGAGGCGTTTGCCGCCTACAGGATCATTCGATGGTCACGGTCTGGTCGGAGTAGTTGACCCGGATGCCGTAGCTGCCTTCATTGACCGTCCAACGAGTCAGCGTGTAGGTCCGCAAGCCGTTCTTGTGATAGGGGTCGCTATCCGCGATCGCGCGCGCGGCTGCAAACGAGTCCGCGCGGATGATGATCATGCCGCCGACGCGCGCGCCGTCCTCGCCCGCGAGCGGTCCGGCCGCAAACATGGTCCCTTCCTTTTCTAATCTTATTTGGTGTGCGAGATGCGCGCCGAGGAGCTTGTCCAACTCCTCCCGCGGCGCCACCGGCGTGGTGACGATCACGTAGAAATTCTTACCCAGGAAGTTCTTGGTCAGGTCGCGATGCTGCTGATCGGAATTTGCCATCGGAGTCATCCCCAGTGCGCTGCCG
>WHTP01000157.1 GCA_009377695.1 Hyphomicrobiales bacterium
CGAGCGCATCGCCGCTTCGCTCCGCATCACGCCGCCGTCGCTGCGCAAGCATTATTTTTCAGAGCTCAAATATCGGGACGTCGCGCGCGATCGGCATGATGCCAAGATCGGGATGATGCTGCTCGATCAGGGCGAGGCCGGCAACGTCGCGGCGACTAAGGCCTACCTGAAGTTCGTCGAGCGCAATGACCTGATGCTGTACGGCCAGACTCAGCAGCCGCAGCGGCAGAGCTCGATGAAGGAACCGAAGCTCGGCAAGAAAGAAGCGGCTGCGCTTGCAGCCCAGAATCCAGATCCAGAGACGCCGCTCGGTGATCTCATGGCGCGGCGGCAGCAGAGCCTGCCGAACTGAAAATGTGGGACCTGAGCTGCCCTGACTGGGAAGACCGCATTCGGGAGGGGCGGTCGCTGATTCCCAATCTAACGTTGAACCAGGCCGAGGCAGAGATGGGCCTTGCGATGTTCGACGAGCTGCGGCTGCCGGATGTGCCGGGCCTGCCGAAGATGCGCAACGCCTGCGGGCCGTGGTTCCGCGACATCGTGCGCGCGGCCTTCGGCTCTTGGTTCCCCGATCAGCAGCAGCGGTACATCCGCGACATCTTCGCGATGTTGCCGAAGGGGCAGAGCAAGACAACTTACTGCGCCGGCCTGCTGTTGATCATCATGCTGATGAACATGCGCCCACGGGCTGAGGCGCTGTTCGTGGCGCCGACACAAGCCATCGCCGACAACGCTTACGAGAAAGCGGTCGGCATGATCGAGTCGTCAGAGGATCTGAAGCGGCGGTTCCAGACGCGCGATCACCTGAAGACGATCGTTGATCGCCGGCCGAACAACCAATCGGAGCTCAAGGTCCGAACCTTCGACGTCAAAATCCTGACCGGCTCGATCCTGATCGCTGCGATGGTCGACGAGCTTCACCTCCTTGGTCGCAACCAGCATACAGCGAAGGTGCTCCGGCAGGTCCGCGGCGGTTTGGAAAAGACACCTGAAGGGTTACTGCTGATCACGACGACGCAGTCGGACGATATCCCCGCTGGCGCCTTTCGGGATGAGCTTCTCTCCGCCCGCAAGATCCGAGACGGCGCATTCCGCGGCAAGATACATCGCGCAATGCTGCCGGTGCTCTACGAGTTTCCAGGTGACATCGCGAAGGACAAGGAACAGTGGCAGGACCCGGAGAACTGGGGTCTGGTCATGCCGAACCTGGGGCGCTCGGTTCACCTGAATTCACTGATCGCCGACTGGGAAACTGAGAAGGCCAAGAACGATCAGGCTATCCGCATTTGGGCCTCGCAGCATCTCAATATCGAGATGGGCGTCGGCATGAAGACCGACGGCTGGCCGGGTGCTGAGTTCTGGGACCAGTCGGAAGACGAGACGATCACGATCGAGTCGATGATCGAGCGTTGCGAGGTGATCGTTCCGGCGGCCGATGGTGGTGGGCTCGATGATTTGTTCGGCTTGACGCTGCTGGGACGCGATCGTGCAACGAAATGCTGGCTCTCATGGTCGCATGCCTGGTGCCATCGCGGCGTGCTGGAACGGCGGAAGTCGATCGCGTCGCTGCTCGAGCAATTCGCTGAGGCCGAAGAACTGACGATCGTCGACGACAAGCTGGATGATCTGACCGAGATCGTAGAGATCATCGTTCGCGTGCGTGATGCTGGGCTCTTGGCCTGTGTTGCGCTCGATCCGGAAGGGCCTTACGGCGAACTGGTAGACGCGCTGGCGTCGGAAGAGATCACCGAAGAGGGTGGCCAGATCGTCGGGGTTCCGCAGGGCTACAAGCTGATGAACGCCATCAAGACGACGGAACGAAAGCTCGCGAACGGCACGCTACGGCATGCGAAGTCCGGACTGATGGACTGGTGCGTACAGAACGTCCGGATCGAGCCGACGGCGACCGCGATCCGCGCTACCAAGCAGAATGCCGGCGATGCGAAGATTGACCCTTGGTGCGCACTCATGGATGCGGCGACCGTCATGGTGAAGAATCCTGAAGCTGGCCGGTCGGTTTACGATCTTCTTGCGGAGAAGAATGAGGCGCAACCAGATGCCGATCCAGCGCTATCGAGCGCCGAAGAGGCGGCGATCCTCGCCGATCCGCGGCATCCGCAGTGGCAAGAGATGCGCGATCGCTGGGAACGCACGCATCTCAGGCGAGATGAATTCGAGGACGCCCTGTGATGCTTGAGCGCGTTCGCAATGCGGTGGCCTCAGGCTTCACCATCCTCGCCCAGCGGATCGCGAGCGAGCCGCGCTATCCGAACCCGCAGCGCGTGCCATATTCGCCGCGCACGTTGGGCGGCGTTGCGATTACGCCGGACACGGCCGTTACAGTTGCCGCGGTGTGGGCGTGCCTGCGGTATCTCTCGCAGACGGTTGCGGTGCTGCCGTGGCATGTGATGCGCGATGGCGACACTGGTGCGGAGGTCGTCAAGACGCACACGGTCGATTGGCTGATCTGGAAGCGGCCGAATCCGGAATGGTCCTCGTTTCAATTCCGGGAGACGCTCACGCATTGGGCGCTCCGCTGGGGCAACGGCTATGCGGAGATCGAGCCCGATCAGCTCGATCGACCTTTCGCGTTGTGGCCGATCCACCCGGAGCGCGTGAGCGTCTGCCGGGCGATTGAGGCCTCAGTCAGTAGTTCTGGGGATGAGATTCCCGCGGGCGCTCTCTTCTATGAGGTCGACAGCGACACGGGTTCAAAGGTGACGATTGCGGCCAAGCGGATGTTTCATGTTCGCGGTTTCGGTGAGGGGCCGGTCGGCGCCAATGTGATCCAGTACGCCGCGCAATCGATTGGCTGGGCACGCGCGGCGCAATTGTTCGGGGCGACGTTCTTTGGCAATGGCGCCACGCCGGCGAGTGTGGTGATCAATAAGAAGCCGCTCACTCCGGACGGATTGCGCCGGCAGAAGGCAGAGTTCGAGCAGCTTTACAAAGGTCCGCGCAACGCAGGCAAGACGGCGTTCCTCGACAATGAGGCGGACATCAAGACACTGGGGCTTGATGCGGAAAAGACGCAGCTCATCGAAGTTCACCAATTCCTGGTCGAGGAGATCTGTCGTTGGTTCGGTGTGCCTCCTCACAAGGTGATGCACCTGCTCAGGGCGACGTTCTCCAACATCGAGCACCAGGCGATCGAGGTGGTGGTCGACTCTGTTTCGCCGTGGGTCAAGCGGTTCGAGGATGAGGCCGACTACAAGCTGTTCGGCCAGAACCGCATGGGGCTTTACACCAAGATGAACATGCGGGCGCTGATGCGTGGCGATGCAAAGACGCGCGGCGAATACTACAAGCTGATGCGCGAGGTCGGCGCGTATTCGGCCAACCGGATCCTCGAGCTCGAGGACGAGAACACGATCGGGCCCGATGGCGACAAGCATGTGATGCAGTCGCAGTACACGACGCTTGAGCGCATCGGCGACGAACCTGAGTCTGTGACGCCGCCAGCTCCACCCGAAGATCCAGACCTTCCCGATGACGATGGCGCTCAGGCGCGTGTCGATCGCATCGCATCTCTGCTGCGAGAGTCTGCCCATGTCGAATGAGCCAACGATCTTCAATCGCTCGACAGGGCAGCGGCCTCCAAAGAAGCCGAACGCATTCCTGGCGCTCGTCGACAGCGTCGAGCTGATCGCGCGTCGGCTGCTGGCGCTTGAACAGCGGCCGTTGGCGCGGGACGGCCGTGACGGCTTGTCGGGTAGAGACGGCAAGGATGGCGCGCCCGGCGAGCATGGTCCGGTCGGCGCCAGCGGCGCCCCGGGTCGCGACGGCATCGACGGAAAAGATGGTCAGCCCGGTCCGCAGGGGTCGGTCGGTGGCGACGGCATCGACGGCAAGGACGGCGCCCCGGGTCGCGACGGCATCGACGGAAAAGATGGTCAGCCCGGTCCGCAGGGGCCGGTCGGTGGCGACGGCATCGACGGCAAGGACGGCGCCCCGGGTCGCGACGGCATCGACGGAAAAGATGGTCAGCCCGGTCCGCGCGGTGAACGGGGCGACCCTGGTCGGGACGGTCGCGATGGGCGGTCGATCACCTCAACCCGGCTGGATGATGATGGTCGGCTGGTGCTCACGTTCACGGACGGCCAAGAGCAGATCGTTGGCCGCGTTGTGGGGCCTCCTGGCAACGACGGCCGCGACGGGATCGATGGCAAGGACGGCCAGCCGGGGCCACAAGGCGTGCGGGGCGAGCCGGGTATTCGCGGCGAGCGTGGTCCTGCTGGCCGCGATGGCAAGGATGGCATCTCGCCACCGCTCGAGAGCTTGGCGATCGAGATGGGCGATTCCTATCCCGCGGATCTCAGGGCCGAAGATCTCCGAACAATCCGTTTCCGCGATCTCACCGTGAACGGCGAGACGTATCAGATCTTGTGCAGGAGCTGAGCGATGCATCGCTTGCCGTTGATCCTCATGAACAACGTCACGCTTCTTCACGCGAAGAAGGCGCATGGCCAATACCGCATGCTCAACAAGAGCAAGGACCGTGGTGAGATCTGGCTCTACGGCATCATCGGGATGGATTGGTTTGGCGACGGCGTTACGGCCAAGCAGTTTGCCGATGACCTGAAGAAGCTCGGCGCCGTGAAGACCATCGACCTGCGGATCAATTCCGATGGTGGCGTCGTCACCGATGCGCGGGCGATGTACAACCTGCTGGTCGAGCATTCCGCGGATGTGCTGGTGCACATCGATGGCATCGCAGCCTCCGCCGCGTCTTTCGTGGCGATGGCCGGCAAGGAGATCGATATTGCCGAGGGCGGCTTCGTGATGATCCACAATGCGCGCGGTGCGACCTTTGGCGAGGCCGAGGACCACCGGCGCATCGCCGACGTGCTTGACAGCATGAACAAGACGATCCGCGAAACTTATGCAGCGCGGACCAGCAACAGTGACCAGCAGCTCAAGACGTGGATGGATGCGGAGACTTGGTTCGACGGCAAGGATGCCGTCAAGCACCGCTTCGCGGATCGCATTGTCGAGAATATGAAGGTCGCGGCAGCGCTCACTCATCCTGAGTGGTTCAAGCATCCACCGTCGGTGTTGTTGCCGAAGCGCGCGGCCGCTGCGGCGCGCATCGCTGCGCTGCGTCGTTCCTGATCGCTTCCAATTTCTAGATTCCGGCTTCGCCGGGATGGCCCGCAATCGCGCGCTGGGCACGCGCACTCACGGCGTCGTGAGACGCCTCATTCCTTGAAAGGGACAATCAATGGTGAAGCTTGCCACGTCGCGGGCCGCCCTGGGTGGCCTGCTTCTCTCGGCGGCGATGATCTCGCCCGCCAACCCGCACCCTGCCATCTTCATGATGGCGCCATCAGTGCAGGAGCGCATCACCGCGCTCGAGACCCGACGGCAGGAGTTGCTCGACACATCACAGTCGATCGTCGACAGCCTGGACGAAGGTGTCGATCTCTCCGATGAGCAGTCGGAGACGATCACCGGCAACGCTGCCGAGATCGAGAAGATCGACAAGCAGATCGCTGCGCTGCAGGCGCTGCTGCCCAAGGGCCAAGGCCGCCGGACGGCTCCAGAGCCGACCAATCGCAACGAGCCTTCAGACGGTCCGGGCCGGCGCACCGTGCCGGCGCAGCCGCGCAATGACAACGGTCGTGGCGGTTTCCGCAGCTTCGGCGAGTTTGCCCTTGCTGTGCGTACCGGCTCCGTCCAGGGAAGTGCCCCGGATCAGCGCCTGCTCAATGTCGCCACGACCTATGGCAACGAAGGCGCTGGTGCCGACGGCGGGTTCCTCGTGCCGCCGGAGTTCGCGCGCGAGATCATGGTCAAGGTGCAGGCGGAAGAGAATCTGCTCAATCGTGCTGCACCCCTGCAGACCGGGAGCAACAACATCACCATTCCGAAAGACGAGACCACGCCTTGGCAGAGCTCCGGCGGCGTCCAGGTCTTCTGGGAAGGTGAGGGCCAGCAGATCCAGGCCAGCAAGGGCGTGTTCGAGACCTCAACCATCCGTCTCGTCAAGCTCACTGCTCTGGTGCCGGTGTCGGATGAGCTACTGGAAGATGCGGTCGGCATGGAATCCTGGTTGCGCGCCAAGGCGCCGGCCAAGATGGCCGCGAAGATCAACACCGGGTTCGTGCGCGGCGGTGGCGTCGGTCAGCCGTTGGGAATGCTCAAGGCCCCGTCGCTGATCTCTGTGGCGAAGGAAGGCTCGCAGCCGGCCGACACGGTCTACTTCGCAAACATCAACAAGATGTGGGCTCGGATGTACGCGCCATGGCGGCGCAACGCGGTGTGGCTGATCAACCAGGACATCGAGCCGCAGCTCGACGGGATGGCGTTCGATCCCGACGCGTCCTCGAAGGTGCCGGTCTATCTGCCGGCAGGTACGGTCGCGAACTCGCCCTATGCCATCCTGAAGGGGCGGCCGGTGGTTCCGATCGAGGCCTGCTCCACACTCGGCGATCAGGGCGACATCATCCTGGTCGACATGAACCAGTATTGGGCGATCACCAAGGCCGGTGGCATCCGCACCGACACCTCGATCCACCTCTACTTCGACCAGGCGCTGACCACGTTCCGGTTCATCTTCCGGCTCAACGGCATGCCGGCCTGGTCTTCGGTGATCACGCCTGAGAACGGCAATAACACCCGGTCTTGGTGCGTCACGCTCGACGAGCGCGCGTAGAGCAACTTTTTCCCTGCGCGGCGGCGTGATGCCGCCGCGTCTCCCTGCAACTCAACCTCCTTAGGAGATGGACATGATCAATGCGCGTCCGACCGAAGCCGCCGCCCTCGTGGGCGTCGTAGGCCCCGCCAATCACGCTGATGGCGCCGTCAACTCGAACTGGGTCGAAATGTCGAAGTTCGAATCGATTCGTGCAACTGTATTCGCCGGTGTGCTCGGAGTGGCGGCCACGCTCGATGCCAAGCTCGAGCAAGCGACGAACGCTTCCGGGGCCGGGGCCAAGGATGTGACTGGCAAGGCGATTACCCAGTTGGTCAAGGCGACCGACGACAACAAGCAGGCCGAGATCAACTGCCGCGCCGAAGAGCTCGACGTTAACGGTGGCTTCGGCTTCGTTCGCCTGGTGCTGACTGTGGGCACCGCGGCGTCCCATGCGGCGGCCGCTATCTACGGGCATAACCCGCGCTACGCGCCGGCCAGCAACTACGATCTCGCGAGCGTCGCCGAGATCGTTTCCTAACGAAAGCACCTCACCCCCGAGCGGTTCTCTCTCGGGGGTTTCCTCTTGTTCTTCTCTTGACTGGGGAAATCCGATGCCGAGACTTTTGTTCACTGAGACCCGCGTTGTGCAGCAGGCCGACGGCCTGGGCGAGACCTATCAGGCGGGCAAGGTGTACGAGCTCCCCGCCGCGTCGTGCGAGCGCTGGAAGGCGCGCGGCGTCGCTGTCGATGCGCCGGCCGAGGCCGTGCCCGAAACTGTTTCGCTACGCATCGTGCCGGCGCGCCGCGGTAAGTACGGCGTCGTTGATGCTGCGGGTCACAAGATCAATAGCGCGCCGCTGACCAAGGCCGAAGCAGAGGCGTTGCGCGATGACGGGGCACCGGCGGCGCCGAGCGCTGCTCCGTCGGCGTCGAGTGACGCCGCCGGCGCCGGTGCTGCCACCGCGGGCGCGGATACGTCTGTCGGCGCGGCGATGGGTGGCGGCGATGCGACGCAGGGGCCCGGTGCAGCCGGCGGGCAAACATCGAACCCTACGTAGCGTCGGCCGTGCGGGCCGGCGATCCACTCAAGCCGTTGCAGCGGCGGCTCGAGGCAGACACGGAACGGATCAGATCGGCGCAGGCCATCGCGCGCGCCATCATCGATGGAAGGAAGAGTCAGATGCCGGAGCTTGGTGGGAAAGCGTTGGCGGGTGAAGTGGGGGTGGCCTTGATGGGGATCAAGCAGGCGCTGGAGACGCTGCGCCTTGATGCCGCTGCAGCGGTGACCGAGCTGCAGGAGGAAATCACCACTGGGAAAGAGGGCGTGAAGCGCATCCGCGAGGAGGCGGCTGCTGTGCGCAACGCATTCGCGGAGATTATCGGCAACGAGCGGGTTGCTACGCAGGCGGAGGCGGAAAAGACGGCGCGGGCCGGCGGCGGGACATGACGATGCATAGCATCGTGACAGTCACGAGTGCGGCCTCCGTGACCGCGCTCACGACGGTCGAGCGTGTGAAGCAGGAATTGTCGATCTCAGGCACGGCGAGCGACACGCTGCTCGGTCTGAAAATCGACGAGGCCAGTTCCGACATCGGGGCCCACTTGCGGCGCAGGCTGCCACGTGAATCGATAGCCGAGACCTTTTGGGGATGGGGCGAGTCGCGGGAATTCTTTGCTCTCGACCACTACCCGGTCGCAAGCATTGCCAGTGTTGTCGTTGATGATGTCGAGGTGCCGCCTGCGCAGTATCGGCTCGATCGGGACGCCGGACTCCTCTACCGCCTCGATGCGAGCGGATATCCATGCCGTTGGTGGTGGTGCAAATCAGTGATCGTCTCCTACGTCGGCGGCTTCCTGCTGCCCGGTCAGGATGATCGCGACCTCCCGCCCGCGCTCGAGGCCGGGGCAATCGCCCTGGTGCAATCATTCTGGCTCAGCCGCGGACGTGATCCGCTGGTGAAAGAGGAAGAGGTGCCGGGCGTCATGCGTGTCGGATATTGGGTCGGGGCGGTCGGCGAAGCAGGCGAGCTGCCGCCCCAAGTGGTTTCGCTCATCAGCCCGTTCCGGAGGGCGGCCGTATGACGCCGGCGAGCGTCAAGGCCAGCTATCGGCGGATGCTGGATCAGGTCGGCGAGCCCATCCTGGTCCGTCGCTACACCGGCACGGGTCCGAACCGCCCGAAGGCGGATGTCGAGGTGCGGGCGCGCGTGACGGGCTACGAGCCGCACGAGCTGATCGGAGCGATCCAGCAGGGCGATCGCAAGGTGATCCTGCTTGCAGAAGATCTGGTCGCAGGGGGCTTTGCGCTGCCGATCACGTCGGCGGACAAGGTGGTTGTGCGCGGCAAAGAATTGGCGATCCATGCGCCCGATGATTCCAGCCGCCGCATCGCCGGCGAGCTCGTCGCCTATGAGCTTCAGGTGCGCGGATGACCACGGCGCATGAGGCGCGCACCGTTGTCCGGATCCGGCTTGAGGGAAATGCGCCGCTCGACGCGCAGGGGCAACCGGTGCCACTGCGCTGGCAGAATGAGGATGGTGAGCCGTTGCCCGATGATCCGGCGCCGTTCGTCTATACCGAGGTGCTCACGGGGCGTGCGGCGCTGGCGGGTTTCGGCGGCGGCCGCGGCAACAATCTCTATCGCAATCCGCTGCTGGTCGATGTGTACGTGTTCGTGCCGAAGGGTGAAGGTCTCGATCAGGCCGAGCAGATCGCGGAGCAGATCGCGGTGCTGTTCCGATCATATCGGGACGATGTTGTGTCGCTGTTCGACGCGACGGTTTACCCGGGCGGTGACGGTGCCGACCTGAAGCCGCCGGGGCTCACGTCGGAAGTCGGGAATTATGCGTATTGCGCCGTCGAAGTGACTGGGCATTTCGACCAGATCGGTTGAGTTTCCGGCAGCTCGCTGCCGCGGCCCATTGATAACGCGCCTTGGGCAAGCGCGCTCGGCCCGTCGAGATGACGCGCCATTCCCACTGATGGAGCCCCATCATGAGCCTCGCGGAAGGCGTATCAGCACGCATCGCGTATAAGCCCTACGCCACGGGCGAGATCACCCCTGGCGTCGAGCCGGACATCACCGTAGATCCCGGCGCTGATGGAGGTCAGATCCTCCGTCGGGTGTCCTCGAGCCTTACCCTCAACAAGGACACCTATCAGTCGAACGAGATCCGCAGCGATCGGCAGATCGCTGATTTCCGCCATGGCGTGAAGCGCCCGCAGGGCAACATCTCGGGTGAGCTCTCGCCGTTGACCTACGGCGATTTCTTCCAGGCCGCATGCCGCGGCACGTGGGCGGTGGGTGTTTCTCTGACTGAGAGCGCTCTCACCAGTGTTGCCGCCGACAACGCAACCTCGAAGTTCACCTTCGGCGGCGGCGATCCGATCGCGCTGGGTTTGCGCGTCGGTCATGTGGTGCGCTTTACTGACGCCACGTCGAATGACGGCGAGAACTTCGTCATTCTTGGCTTCGGCGGCACCGGCAATCGCGAGGTGACGGTCTATCCTGCGCCGGAAACGCAAGCGGCCGATACGGCGTTCACGGTTACGAGCGCAGGCAAGCGGCTGATCGTCCCGTCCTCGGGTTTCGTCTCCCGCAAGTTCGCCATCGAGATCTGGAATCAGGACGTCGATGTCGCGCGCGTGTTCACCGAATGCCGCTGCGGCGGATTCAATGTGCAGCTGCCGCCGACGGGCCTCGGCACCGTCGATTTTGACTTCATGGGCCGGAACATGAAGCCGTTCAGCGGAGTGGACGCGCCATTCTTCACGAGCCCTGCGGCGGAAACGACGACGGGCCTGGTGGCGTCCGTGAATGGACTGCTGCGTGTGTCGGGAGAAACCGTCGCGGTGGTCACCGGCCTCAACATCCAGATGCAGCTCAACCCGTCCGCTGATCCGGTGATCGGCTCCGACCTGGTGCCGGAGATCTTCCTTGGCCGGGCGAACGTGACCGGACAGATGACCGCGTTCTTCGAGAACGTCGATCTGATCAACGATTTCGTGAACGAGTCGGAGATCGAGATCCTGGCGTATCTCACGACGAATAACGCGCTCAACGCCCCGGCGCTGACGTTCTACCTGCCGCGGGTGAAGCTCGGTGGCGCGGACCTGCAGACGCAGGGCGAGGGAGGGCAAGCGATCACGCTGCCGTATCAAGCCCTCAAGTCGACCGCGGTGGAGGCCTCAACCGGAATCCCGTCGACCACGATCCAGATCATCGACACCGAGATGGTCTGAACGTTCTGGCCCGCATGCACGCGGGTCACCCTGTCGGCACGCCCGTGCCGATGGTTGCGCAACCAGAGGCGCGGCGACGGCGGTTGTCGCGCCTCTCTAATCCTTCCGCCGGAGGAGATCGTCATGTCGAATGAATTTGGTGCGCTTGAAGCGGATAACGAAACGCCTGGTCGGATGGACATCCTCCATCCTGGGACCGAGGATGTCATCCGTGATCATC
>WHTP01000117.1 GCA_009377695.1 Hyphomicrobiales bacterium
CTGCGGGTACGGCGCGCCGATACGACCGTCGAGATTCCCTCCGGCGGCGCGCTCGCCATGGCGGGGATGATCCAGGAGCAAACCAAGCAGCAGATGAACGGGCTGCCCGGCCTGATGCAGGTGCCTGTGCTTGGAACGCTGTTCAAGAGCCGCGACTTCGTCAACCGGCAAACGGAGCTCGTCGTGCTCGTCACGCCCTTCGTGGTGCGGGCAGTTGCGCGGCGCAACCTGTCGCGCCCGGACGATGGCTTTGCCGATCCGAGCGATCCGGCAAGCATCCTGCTCGGGCGGCTCAATCGCATCTACGGCGTACCGAAGCCGAAAGATCAGCTTATCAAACACAGCAACTATCGTGGCAATTACGGCTTCATTCTCGACTGAGCGATGCAACGTGGGAAAATCGCGATGAACTCAAGTCCGACTCACGTCGCAAGGAGCGCGGTCGCAACCGCGCTTCGGACGCTGGTGCTCACGACCGCGGCGGGGATCCTCGCCGGCTGCTACACGGCACAAGATGTCACAACGGAGATGGTCCCGAACGATCCTCGTCAGCGCCATCCAATCGTGCTCAAGGAAGCGCCGCGCACTGTCGAGCTCTTCATTGGCAATCGACGCGGCAATCTCACCGGCGCCCAACGCGCCGAGGTTCTCACCTTCGCCCAGGAGTGGCGGCG
Source organism: Hyphomicrobiales bacterium (assembly GCA_009377695.1). Lineage (GTDB taxonomy): Bacteria > Pseudomonadota > Alphaproteobacteria > Rhizobiales > Xanthobacteraceae > VAZQ01. The sequence goes on from WHTP01000117.1 coordinate 675, forward strand.
CGAGGGGACCGGCGGCGTTCTGATTGATGTGCCGACCGGAACGCCCAACGCGCGCAGCGCGCACGCCGCCCTGCAGGAGGTCCGCTCGATCCTGGCCGCTGCCGGCGTCCCGCCGGAGTCCGTGGCGACCCGCCCAAACACCGCCAGTGATCCGCGCAAGCTTGTCACCATGCGCCTCCACTACCCGAAGGTGATGGCTGACGCCGGTCCCTGCGGACTGTGGCCGCACGATCTCGGCGCGACCTACGATCTCGAGCACTGGGAAAACCGGCAATATTACAACCTCGGCTGCGCCAACCAGCGCAACCTCGCCGCCATGGTCGACAATCCGTCCGACCTGGTGCAGCCGCGCGCCGAGATTCCGTCTTATACCGGACGCCGCACCACCGTTCTCGAAAAGTATCGGAAGGGCGAGAGCTCCGCGACCGTGTACCCAGATGCCAACAAGGGCAAGATCAGCGACGTCGGACAATGATCACAAACGCACCCATCAAGGCGCTGTCCGCGGCAGACGACGACCATATCGCGCCGGCGCCGCGCGTCTCCGTTCAGGCCTTTTGCGAGAGCGTCGAGACCGCCGCGGCCATCCAGGCAGCGGGCGAGGATCGGCGGCTGGACAAGGCGCATCTGAAAATTCAGATGGGCGGCATCACGGCGGCGATCGAAGCGTATCGTACGTCGTCCACACCGAACATCATCATGATCGAGACCGAGAGTCGCAACCGCGACATCCTCAACGGTCTGGACTCGCTTGCCGAGGTTTGCGACAGCGGCACGCGTGTGATCGTCATCGGCCATCAGAACGACGTGCTGCTCTATCGCGAACTGACGCGGCGTGGCGTTAGCGACTACCTGATTGCGCCGGTCGGCGCACTCGACATCGTTCGCTCGATCTGCGGGCTATTCTCAGCGCCGGACGCCAAGCCGGTCGGCCGTGTGATCGCGGTCGTTGGAGCTAAAGGCGGGGTCGGCGCCTCCACGGTCGCCCATAACATCGGCTGGTCGATCGCCCGAGACCTGCAACTCGACACGGTCGTCGCCGATCTCGATCTCGGCTTCGGGACCGCCGGCCTCGATTTCAATCAGGATCCTCCGCAGGGAATCGCCGATGCGGTGTTTTCTCCTGAACGTATCGACACCAATTTCGTCGATCGCCTGCTTTCGAAATGCGCGGATCACCTGAGCCTGCTGGCGGCGCCGGCGACGCTCGACCGGGTGTATGACTTTTCGAACGAGTCGTCCGATTCGATCGTCGACGCGTTGCGCGTAACCATGCCCTTCGTCGTCCTTGACGTTCCCCATCAATGGTCGGGCTGGACCAAGCGCACCTTGATCGCGGCCGATGACATCCTGATCGTCGCGGTGCCGGACCTCGCCAATCTGCGCAATGCCAAAAACATGCTCGATCTGTTCAAGGCATCGCGTCCGAACGACCGGCGTCCCTACTACCTGCTCAACAATGTCGGTGTTCCGAAGCGCCCCGAAATCAGCAGCGCCGACTTCGCGAAGGCGCTCGACGACACGCCGGTCGCAATCATCCCGTTCGAGCCGCAGGTGTTCGGCGCCGCCGCGAACAACGGCCAGATGATCGCGGAAATGTCTGCCAGTCATCGCACCGCCGAATCGTTTCGCCAGCTTGCGCAATTGCTGACGGGCCGTTCTGAAACGAAGAAGTCGAAGTCGAGTCTGTTCTCTCCGCTTCTGGAGAAGCTGTTGAAACGGGCCTGAGTTTGTCTGCGGCATGGTCCCGAAAAGTGGGAACCGACTTTCGGACAAGATCATGCTCAAACGAGTATCTGGAGTAAGGTAACGTGTTTGGAAAGCGTAACGCAGCTGAAAGCCGCGACCGGCCCGAAGCCGACCTTGCGTCGCCGGCCACGCCGCAGCCGTCGTTGCAGCCCGCGCCGGCGCCGGCGCCGCACGAAGCCCCCCGCTCGGCGCCGACTCCTTCGGGGATCGTCGAAGGCGGCCGCTCGCCAATCCCGTCGGCGGGTCTTGGTGCACCGATCGTCACCGCCCCGCCATCCGGCAAGCGCAACAGTATGCCGAACGAGGCGCCGCTCGCGCCGACGGCCGTGGATTCGCGTCATAGCGATCACTATTATGAAACTAAGAGCTCGATCTTCGGCGCACTGATCGAGGCCATCGATCTGTCCCAGCTCGCCAAGCTCGACGCCGATTCCGCGCGCGAGGAAATCCGCGACATCATCAACGAGATCATCGCGATCAAGAATGTCGTAATGTCGATCTCGGAGCAGGAGGAACTGCTCGACGACATCTGCAACGACGTGCTCGGTTACGGGCCGCTTGAACCGTTGTTGGCCAGGGATGACATCGCCGACATCATGGTGAACGGCTCCGGCACCACCTACATCGAAGTCAGAGGCAAGATTCAGAAGACCGGCATCCGCTTCCGCGACAATCAACAGCTCCTCAACATCTGCCAGCGCATCGTCAGCCAGATCGGCCGCCGCGTGGACGAGTCGTCGCCGATCTGCGACGCGCGCTTGCCTGACGGCTCCCGCGTCAACGTCATCGTGCCGCCGCTCGCCATCGACGGGCCCGCGCTGACCATCCGAAAGTTCAAGAAGGACAAGCTGACGCTCGATCAGCTCGTGCGTTTCGGCACCATCACGCCGGAGGGTGCCGAGATCCTCAAGGTCATCGGACGCTGCCGGGTGAACACTCTGGTATCCGGCGGCACCGGCTCCGGCAAGACCACCCTGCTCAACTGCCTCACGCAGTTCATTGACAACGACGAGCGCATCATCACCTGCGAGGACGCGGCGGAATTGCAGCTGCAGCAGCCCCATACGGTCCGGCTGGAGACCCGCCCGCCCAACCTTGAGGGCGAAGGCCAGATCACCATGCGCGATCTCGTACGCAACTGCCTGCGTATGCGGCCTGAGCGCATCATCGTCGGCGAGGTGCGCGGACCCGAGGCATTCGACCTGTTGCAGGCCATGAATACGGGTCACGACGGCTCGATGGGCACGTTGCACGCCAACTCGCCACGCGAGGCTATGTCCCGACTCGAATCCATGATCACCATGGGCGGCTATTCGCTGCCCTCGCGCACCATCCGCGAGATGATCAGCGGATCGATCGACGTTATCGTACAAGCCGCGCGCCTGCGCGACGGCTCGCGCCGCATCACCCACATTACCGAGGTGATGGGAATGGAAGGCGATGTCATCATCACGCAGGATTTGTTCGTCTTCGACATCATTGGCGAAGATGCCAACGGCAACCTGATCGGACAACATCGCTCGACCGGGATCGGCCGGCCGAAATTCTGGGAGCGAGCGCGGTACTACGGCGAGGAACGGCGGTTGGCCGCAGCGCTCGACGCGGCCGAGGCGCCCGAGCCGGCGCGGAGCTAGGTGCCATGTTCTATTCGGTTCGGTCCGTCCACCGCTCATTCCCGTGCAAGCGGGAATCCCGAATCGCCGGCTACGGCTTCCGGGTCCCCGCCTTTACGGGGACGAGCGGATGGATACAGCGACGCGAGTGGGAGCGGCGACAATAATGCAGACGCTCGCTGTGTTCTTCCTGGCCGCCGTCGCTATCGGCGGCATCGCGTGGGTGTTCATCTATCCTGCCCTGTCGGGGGAGCGGCAGGCAGAACAGCGCAAGGAGACGTTCACCAAGGCCGCCTCGGTTGCGCAAACGCGCATACCGCGCAACCAGCAGAAAAGCCGGCGCGAGCAGGTCGAGGGGACGCTGAAGGAGCTGGAGGCGCGCCAGGCCGCGCACAAGTCCGTCCCGCTGCAGATGAAGATTTCGCAGGCGGGGCTGAACTGGTCGAAGCGGAAGTTCTACCTCGTCAGCGTCGCACTGGGGCTCGCGGCGTTCCTTCTCTTCCTGTTGATCGACGCCGGCTTGTGGGCCGCGCTTGCCATGGGCTTCGCGGCCGGATTCGGAATGCCGATGTGGCTGCTCAGACATCTCAAGAAGCGGCGCGAGCGGAAGTTTCTCGACGCATTTCCGGATGCGGTGGACACGATCGTCCGCGGCATCAAGGCCGGCCTGCCGTTGCTCGACAGCATGCGGATGATTTCCACCGAGGCGCCGGAACCGTTGCGCACCGAATTCCGCACCATCATGGAAACCCAGGCGATCGGCGTGCCGATCGGCGAAGCCTGTGCAAAGCTCTATGAGCGCGTGCCGATTGCCGAAGCTAATTTCTTCGGCATCGTCATTTCCATCCAGTCGAAATCCGGCGGCAATCTCTCGGAGGCGCTCGGCAACCTCTCGCGCGTTCTGCGCGATCGCAAGAAAATGAAAGCCAAGATCCAGGCGATGTCGATGGAAGCCAAGTCCTCGGCAACGATCATCGCCTGCCTGCCGATCGCGGTGATGTTCCTCGTCTACATCACCAGCCCGAACTATATCGAGCTTCTGTGGACCCATCCGATGGGCCGCGTGATGATGGCCGGGTGCGCGGCCTGGATGATGATGGGCGTCCTGGTGATGCGCAAGATGATCAACTTCGATTTCTGATGCGGACGCAAGGGCCATGATCGACCTGATTGCCGATAACCTGACCAATACTCGCGTCCTGGCGATGGCCTTCGCCGCCATCGCGGCGATCGCAACCGTCCTCACCCTCGCGATGCCCCTGCTCGCGACCGATTCGCTGGGGAAGCGGATGAAATCGGTCGCCATCGAACGGGAAAAGATGCGTCAGCGTGAACGCGAGCGGCTGACGCGCGGCGACAAGGTCTCGTTGCGCAAGTCGCCGAAACAGTACATGCAGACGATCGTCGAGCGGTTCAACCTGAATCGCTGGCTCGGCGAGGAGGAAGCGCGCGCCCTGCTGGTGCAGGCGGGATACCGCGGCCAGGCGCCCTATGTGACGTTCCTGTTCTTCCGGCTGGTGATGCCGCTGACATTGCTGGCGCTGTCGATCTTCTACGTGTTCCTCGTCCTCAAGCTGAATCAGCCGCTACCGCTCAAGATCGGCATCTGCATTGCTGCCACCTATCTCGGCATCAAGGTGCCGATCCTGTTTCTGAAGAACCAGATCGCGAAGCGGCAGCTTTCGATCCGGCGAGCATTCCCGGATGCGCTCGACTTGCTGTTGATCTGCGTCGAGTCCGGCATGTCGATCGAAGCCGCGTTCAGGAAGGTGGCGGCCGAGATCGGGCACAGTCGATCGCGCTCGCCGAAGAATTCACGCTGACGATGGCGGAGCTGTCCTACCTTCCAGACCGCAGGCAGGCTTACGAGAACCTCGCCAAGCGCACGAACCTCGAGGGCGTGAAATCGGTCTGCATGGCGCTCCAGCAGGCCGAGCGCTACGGCACACCACTGGCGCAGACGCTGCGCGTGATGGCGCAGGAAAACCGCGACATGCGCATGACGGAAGCCGAGAAGAAGGCGGCCGGCCTGCCGCCGAAGCTGACAGTGCCGATGATCCTGTTCTTCCTGCCGGTGCTGTTCGTCGTCATCCTGGGGCCCGCCGGCATCCGGGTGGCGCAGATGAATTTGTTGAATTGAGCGGCGGCCGTTCAACTCGCCGGCCGCATCGCCGGCCGTTTGGGCTGCGTCCGCGCCTCCAGTGCGTTCTGCTGCGAGAGCATCTGTCGCAGATAGGCAACGTTGGCGGCCGCCTGCTCGGGCGGCAGGTCGGCACGCGCGATTGTCTCAGCTTCCGCGAAGCGGCCCTGCAGCCCGACGACGAGCGCGAGATTCTGCCGCACGCGCGGATCGGCGCTCCGTCCGGCGACGGCGCGCTTGAGCGTCGCTTCGGCCTCGGGCAGGTTCTTCGACAGCGCGTAGGACAGCCCGCGATTGGACAGCACCGACGGCTCCTCCGGCGCGATCCGCAGCGCCGTCGCATAGTAGCGCTGGGCGTCCTGGTGCCGGCCAAGCTGGTCGAGCACGGCGCCTTGCGCATTCAAGACGCGCCAGTCGGGGCGGTCGGGCGTGTGGGCGCGAGCGAGCACTTCCAGCGCCTGCGTGTGATTGCCAACGTCGGCGAGCGCCCGTCCATAGGCGCCAAGGACATCCATGTTCGACGCGTTGTGGATGGAGGCCTGCTCCAGCACCGCGACCGCCTGTGCGCGCTGGCCGATGCCGCGCAACGCCCGGGCATAATTGATCGCGGCCACCGCGTCGCCGGGATTGGCGCGATAGCGCTCGCCCCAGACCTGCGATGCCTGCCGCGGGTCGCTGGGGGTCGCAGGCGCCGGGACCGAGCTGGTCGTGATTGCCGGCGCCAGCGTGCCGCAGCCCGCGCCGCCGGCGGCGAGCAAGATTGCGACCGCGACCGACCCCAGCCGGCGCTTGGATTCTTGTCGCCCGTAGGCCTTCGATGTCATGGCACCACGCCGTTGGAGCCGCCCCTGCGATCGTCGAGCAATAAAGTGTTAACCCTAATGAGTGGTTAACCGGATACCGACGACCAGCCCGCGCTCGCCTTCACCGCGCCGGATGGCCGTGGTACCTGAACTTGGTCAGGGTTTTCCGATGCATCCAGCCTTCCTCGCCCGCGGCGCCGCGCCGACAGTTCCCATCACGTTCGTGACAACGGCGAGTTGGTCGCAGCACCGCTCGCAACTCGACGCGCGCGCTCTCGCCTTTGCCGAGGCCGCCGGTTTCGAGCCCAAGGCGGGGCGGCACCTCTTGGTGCCGGCGCCGGATGGTGGGTTGGCTGGCGTCCTGTTCGGCCTCGAAGATGCCGACGATCCGATGAAGGACGCGTTCCGCCCGGGCGCGCTCGCCACGGCGCTGCCGGCGGGCGCCTACCGGTTCGCCAACGCGCCGCACGACCCACGCCTAAGCGCACTTGCGATCGGGCTCGGCAACTATCGCTTCACCCGCTATCGAAAGTCCGACGACAAGTACGTGAAGCTTGAACTGCCCGACGGGGTCGACGGCGAGGACGTCAGCCGCATCGTCGAGGGCGTCTTCCTCGCGCGCGACCTCATCAACACGCCGGCGAACGACATGGGGCCGGCGGAGCTCGAACACGCCGCGCGCACGCTCGCCAATCAGCACGGCGCCGGGGTGAACGTGACCGTGGGCGAGGACCTGCTGCGGGAGAACCTCCCGCTGATCCATGCCGTCGGCCGCGCCGCCGACCGCCCTCCGCGCCTGATCGACATCACCTGGGGCGACGCATCGCATCCGAAGGTGACGCTGATCGGCAAGGGCGTCTGTTTCGATACCGGTGGGCTCGACATCAAGTCCGACGCCGGCATGCTCAACATGAAGAAGGACATGGGCGGCGCGGCCACCATGCTGGCACTCGCCCACATGCTGATGTCGCGCGGCATCAAGCTGCGCCTGCGCGTCCTGATCCCGGCGGTCGAAAACGCGATCGGGGGATCGGCGTTCCGTCCACGCGACATCTACCGCTCGCGCAAGGGCATTACCGTCGAAATCGGTAACACCGATGCCGAAGGCCGCCTGATCCTCGCAGATGCGATGGCGCTTGCCGAGGAGGAGACGCCGGAGCTGATCGCCGACATGGCGACACTCACCGGCGCCGCTCGTGTTGCACTTGGGACTGAAGTCGTACCGTTCTACACCGACGACGAAGGGCTCGCGTCGGAACTCAGCGATTGCGCGAAGGCCGAGAACGATCCGCTATGGCGGCTGCCGCTCTGGCGCTCCTACGACCAGATGCTCGAGTCCAAGGTCGCCGATACCAACAACGTGTCGCAGGGCGGGTTCGCGGGATCAATCACCGCTGCGCTGTTCCTGCGTCGCTTCACCACCCAGGCCAAGGCCTGGCTGCATTGCGACATCTACGCCTGGAATCAGTCGACGCGACCGGGGCGGCCGGAAGGCGCGGAATGCCAGGCGGCGCGGGCGCTCTATGCGCTTCTGGTCAAGCGATATGGCTGATCATACGTCTGTTCACGACGACCGGCGCCTGACACCGGCGCGGGCGGACCTCGCCGCGAAGCATCTCGAAGGCAAGGTCAAAGCCGCGCGCTTTGTCGAAGGCGAGCTGCGCGAGGTCGTTGCGCCGCAGGCACCGCTTCGGCGCGCGCCGCGAACGGACGCCAAGCTCGACACCGAGGCGCTCAAGGGCGAGCGCGTCATGGTGTACGAGAGCAACGAGGAAGGCTGGTCGTGGGGCCAGCTCGTCAATGACGGCTACGTCGGCTGGCTGCCGACCGACGCGCTGCGCCCCGCCGGCGCACCCCAGACCGACACGATCTCGGCGTTGCGGACTTTTGTGTTTCCGGGCCCCGACATCAAGCTGACACCGATCGAGACTCTCTCGTTTGGGTGCAAATTGCGTATCGCGCGCACCCAGCAGGAATTCGCAGTCACAAGCGACAACGGCTATGTGCCGCTGCAACATCTCGGCAACGCCACGTACCAGGAGAAGGATTTCGTTGCGGTCGCCGACCGCTTTGTCGGCACGCCCTATCTCTGGGGCGGCAAGACCAGCCTCGGCCTCGACTGCTCCGCACTGGTGCAGGTCGGACTGACTTCCATAGGACGATCGTGTCCGCGCGACAGCGACCTGCAAGAGCAAGCCCTCGGTTCGCCGATCACCCCAGCCGACGACTTTTCCAATCTCCAGCGCGGCGACCTTCTGTTCTGGAAGGGCCACGTCGCGATCGTGCGCGACAACGCGACGCTCGTTCACGCCAATGCCTATCACATGGCGGTCGCGATCGAGCCGATTGTCGACGCCGTCGCCCGTATCCGCGCGGCCGGCAACAAACTCACCAGCGTGCGGCGGATCGAAGAGCTCGCTTAGTAGCCACGCCGACGATCGACCACGTGATCGAGCGGCACGCCGACCTCGAACCGGTCGATCTGCCGCAGGATGTTGGACACGATGGATCGCGGCGACGACTGCGCTGCATTGTGCGGCGTGACCGTCACCTTCGGATGCGTCCAGAGCGGGCTCGTGACCGGTAGCGGCTCGACCGGAAAGACATCGAGCGTGGCGCCCGCCAAAGTGCCTTCGTCGAGCGCGACGATGATGTCGGCATCGACCTGCAGGTCGCCGCGTGCGGCGTTGATCAGATAGGCGCCATGCATGGCGCCGTTGAACTTGAGGCGCCGGAACGTGTCGAGATTCAAGATGCCACGGGTGCCAGGCGTCGACGGCAAGAGGCAGACCAGGATCTCGGCGCGGCGCAGGAACGGCTCGAGCCCGACCGCACCATAAAACGTCTCTACGCCGGGGATGATCTTCTGGGTGCGGCTCCAGCCATGCACCCGGAAGCCAAGCCGCTGCAGGGCGATTGCGGAGGCGTAGCCGAGTTCGCCAAGACCCATGACGCCGACCGAAACATCGCTCGCTACGGCCTGCTCGTGCTCATGCCACATGCGCACGCGCTGCTGGCTCTCGTAGAGCCGCTGCTGGCGATGATACTTCAAGACATGCAGCACCACATATTCGGTCATCCGCATGGTGAGATCGGCATCGACGACGCGCACGATCGGCACGTTGGGCAATTCGATATCAGTAAGGATGTCATCGACGCCGGCGCCAAGCGAAAACACCGCCTTGAGGTTACGATGCTCCGCCAACATGCCGTGTGGCGGCTTCCAGACACAGGCATACGTGATGTCGGCCGGATTTCTGGCTTGCTCCGGCCACAGGCGGATATCGCGCTGCGGCGACAGCGCTCGGAAAAGTTGATCCCAGTTCTTGGGATCCCATCCCATGATGGCTAGAAGAATCGCGGACATCAGAATGGTCTAGAGCGTCGGCCGCGCCGCGACAATCTATTCCCCGACCACGCCCAACGGCGCGGCTTCGATATTGAAAGCAGCGGCGAACAGCGCGCGCGTATAGTCGGACTTGGGATTGGCGAACAGCTCGGCGGCCGGCCCTTCCTCGACCACCTTGCCGTGCCGCATCACCATCAAGCGGCTCGCGAGGGCGGCAACGACGCGCAGGTCGTGGGAGATGAAGAGGTAAGTAAGGTCAAGGCGCTTCTGCAGATCGCGCAAGAGATCGACCATCTGCGCCTGGATCAGCATGTCGAGCGCGCTGGTCGGCTCGTCGAGCACGACGAACGTCGGCTCCAGAACGATGGCGCGGGCGAGCGCGACGCGCTGACGCTGCCCGCCGGAGAACTCGTGCGGGTAGCGAAAGCGCGTCTCCGGATCGAGGCCAACGTCGCGCAGGGCGCGGACCACGCGCGTCTGCCGCTCGTCCTCATTCATCTTCGGGTGGTGCACCCACAGGCCCTCCTCGACAATGTCGGACACCGACATCCGTGGGCTGAGCGAGCCGTAGGGATCCTGGAACACGATCTGCATGTCGTGCCGGATCGGCAGCATCTCCTTGAATTTCAGGCCCGCGATCGTCTTGCCGAGGAAGATGATCGGCCCTTGCGAGGAGATCAGCCGCAGGATCGCGAGCCCGAGCGTCGTCTTGCCGGACCCGGACTCGCCGACGATGCCGAGGGTCTCGCCCTTGCGCACCGCGACGTTGACGCCATCGACCGCCTTGATGTGGCCGACGATCTTGCGCAACACGCCGCGCTTGATCGGGAACCAGACCTTCAAATCCTTGGCCTCGACCACAAGCGGCGCGTTGGGCTGCAGCGGGGCCGGATCGGGCTTCGGCTCCGCCGCCAGGAGCGCGCGCGTATAGGGATGCTGCGGCGCCTTGAACACGCCGTCGACCGGCCCGTGCTCGACGATCTTGCCGTCCTTCATCACGCAGACAGTCTCGGCGAGCTTCCGCACGATGCCAAGGTCATGGGTGATGAACAGCATTGCCATGCCGAGCCGCTTCTGCAGATCCTTGAGCAGCTCCAGGATTTGCGCCTGCACCGTGACGTCGAGTGCGGTGGTCGGCTCGTCGGCGATCAAAAGGTCGGGCTCGTTAGCGAGCGCCATCGCGATCATCACGCGCTGGCGCTGGCCGCCGGAGAGCTGATGCGGATAGCTCGCGAGCCGCGTCTCCGGCTCCGGGATGCCGACCTGGGTGAGGAGCTCAAGGGTGCGCGCCCGCGCCGCCTGTCCAGTGATCCCCTGGTGCAACAACAGCGCCTCGCCGATCTGCTTCTCGATGGTGTGAAGCGGATTGAGCGACGTCATCGGCTCCTGGAAGATGATGGAGATCCGATTGCCGCGAATGCGGCGGATATCGCGCTCCGCGAGTTGCAGCAAGTCCTGACCCTCGAACCGAATGCTGCCCGAGGGATGGCTTGCCGATGGATACGGCAGGAGCTTCATGACCGAGAGCGCAGTCACCGATTTGCCGGAGCCGGACTCGCCGACCAGCGCCACCGTCTCGCCCTTCTTCACGCTGAACGAGATGCGGTCGACCGCCAGTAGCTGGCGCTCGCCTTGATGGAAGGCGACCGAGAGATTGCTGACGTCGAGGAGCTTGTCGGTCGCCGCATCCATGTTCTTACCGGAACGTCTTGCGCGGATCGAAGGCGTCGCGCACCGCCTCGCCGATGAAGATCAGGAGCGACAGCATCACCGCCACCGTCATGAAGGCGGTGATGCCGAGCCACGGCGCCTGGATATTGGCCTTACCCTGCTTGAGCATCTCGCCGAGCGACGCCGATCCGGGTGGTAAACCGAGACTCAAGAAGTCGAGCGCCGTCAGAGTCATGACCGACGACGACAGGATGAATGGCAGGAACGTCAACGTCGCCACCATGGCGTTCGGCAAGAGGTGGCGGAACATGATCTTGGCGTTCGACACGCCGAGCGCACGCGCCGCCTGGATGTATTCGAAGTTGCGGCCGCGCAAGAATTCCGCACGCACGAGCCCGACCAGCGAGACCCAGGAGAACAAGAGCAATATTCCGATCAGCACGAAGAATCCCGGCACCAGCACCGACGAGACGATAAGCAACAGATAAAGCGACGGCACCGACGTCCAGATTTCGATGAAGCGCTGGAATAACAGGTCCGTCCAGCCGCCGAAATAGCCCTGCACCGCCCCGGCGGTGACGCCGATCACCGACGAGATCAGCGACAGGATCAACCCGAACAGCACCGATATTCGGAATCCATAGATGAGTCGCGCGACGACATCGAAGCCCTGGTCGTCAGTGCCAAGCCAGTTGTATTCAAGGTCCCGGCAACCGCTCAGGCCCTTTTTCTGCGCCACGGTCTTGCATTGCTCCTCCGTCAGCATCCAGGTCGGAGGCGACGGCGCGGGCGTTGGCAAGTCGAGATTGTGCGTGTTGTAGGAATAGCGGATCGGCGGCCAGATTACGGTGCCGCCCTTCTCGGCGATAAGCTTGCGCAGATAAGGGTCGCGATAGTCGGCCGCAGTCTCGAACTCACCGCCGAATGCCGTTTCCGGATAGCTCACGAACACCGGAAAATAGGTCCGGCCCTCCAACCTGATCATCAGCGGCCTGTCGTTTGCGATGAATTCCGCACACATCGACAGCACGAACAGGATCGCGAAAATCCACAGCGAGACGTAACCGCGGCGGTTGGCCTTGAAGTTCTGCCAGCGCCGCTGGTTGATCGGCGACAGCCAGCCTCGCTTCGGCAGCGGGGCGTCGACCGGCGGCACCGTTGTACGCGTCTGAATCTGGATGGCCGTGCGATCGTCCATCAGACCTCCCGGCTCTCGAAGTCGATGCGGGGATCGACCCAGGTGTAGGTCAGGTCCGAGATCAGCGTGACGATCATGCCGAGCAGGCCGAAGATATAGAGCGTCGCGAACACCACCGGATAATCGCGATTGATGATGCTCTCGAAGCCAAGCAGGCCGAGCCCATCAAGCGAAAAGATCACCTCGATCAGCAACGCCCCGGCGAAGAACGCGTGCACGAATGCGCCCGGAAACCCGGCGATGACGATCAGCATCGCATTGCGGAATACGTGCCCATAGAGAACCTGTCGCTCGTTGCATCCCTTGGCGCGCGCCGTGAGCACGTATTGCTTGCGGATCTCGTCCAGGAAGGAGTTCTTGGTGAGAAGGGTCATCGTAGCGAAGGCGGATAAGCCGAGCGCAATAATCGGCAGCACCATATGCCAGAGATAGTCGAGGACCTGCTGCCACCACGGCATGAAGGCGAAGTCCTCCGAGGTCAGTCCGCGCAGCGGGAACCAGGCGAAGAACGACCCGCCGGCGAACAGCACGATCAGCAGCACCGCCACCAGGAAGCCCGGCAGCGCGTAAGCGACGATGATCACGCCCGAGGTCCACACGTCGAAGTGGGACCCGTCGCTCACCGCCTTGCGAATGCCGAGCGGAATCGAGATCAGATAACTGAGCAGCATCAGCCAGACGCCGAGCGAGATCGAGACCGGCAGTTTCTCCTTGATCAGTTCGAGTACGGTCACGTCGCGGAAATAGCTGCGGCCGAAATCGAACCGAAGATAGTTCCACAGCATGATGAAGAAGCGCTCATGCGCCGGCCGATCGAACCCGAATTGCTTCTCCAGGCTCTCGATGAATTTCGGATCAAGGCCCTGCGCGCCACGATATTTCGCGGCCGCGGATCCGTCGAACTGCGCGCCGCCTTGCTGTCCTCGTGCGCCGAAATCGCCGCCCTGGGAACCGCCCGGAACGCGCGAGCCGGCGCCAGTGTCGGCGCCGGCGAGAACCGCAAGGACGCGTTCGACCGGCCCGCCCGGCGCAAACTGCACGATGACGAACGTCACCAGCATCATCCCGAAAATGGTGGGAATGATAAGCAGGAGACGCCGGATGATATAGGCCGTCATTCGACCGGTCCCGGGCTGTTACAGATCATCGTCTCGGCTTCGGCTCGAACCTTGGCAAGGTTAGCGCGGGCTTCCCGGAGGCCACACCAATACCCTTCACAGATACCTTGCTGAGGGGTTGCCGCCCAAGCGAAATATCGCTGCGGCTTGGTTCATTACGATAGTTTCATCCTGCTCGCTGGGTTTTCGCCGCGCGCTCGCGGTCGTACCACCAGGTTTCCGGGACGCCGCGCGCGAAGCGCGGTTTGGTCGGCGGCCGTCCGAACACATCCCAATAGGCGATCCAATGGGACGCTTTGTACCAATGTGGAACCCAGTAGCGGCCGGCCCGAATGACGCGGTCGAGCGCCTTGCAGGCGGTCACCAGCGCGGGTCGACTGTCAGCCCCGATGACCTTGTCGACCAGCGCATCGACGACGGGATCGGCGATGCCGGCAAGGTTCTGCGAGCCTTTCACCGCCGCTGCCTGCGACGTGAAATAGGTCCGCAGCGAGTCGCCAGGGAGGGTCGAAAAGCTGAATCGTTGAACGGTGATGTCGAAGTCGAAATCGTCCACGCGCCTGCGGTATTGCGCCGGATCGACGACGCGCAGGCTGGCGTCGACACCGAGCGTGCCAAGATTCTTGATATACGGCATGTGGTGGGGCTGAAACGTCGGATCATCGATCAGAAACTCGACCGCGATCCGCTCGCCGTTCGGCAACACACGCCGGCCGTCCTTGATGGGGAAGCCGGCCTTCTGCAACAGTGCGCTGGCCTGGCGTAGGAGGCTCCGGTCCTGGCCCGATCCGTCGGTGATCGGCGGAACGAACGGCTCGCCGAATACTTCGTCCGGCACCTTGCCGCGGAACGGCTCGAGCAATGCAAGCTCGTCGGCGCCCGGCGGTCCGCCCGCCATCATGTTCGAATTCTGGAACACCGAGTGCGTGCGGTGATACGCCCCGTACATGATCGATTTATTGGTCCATTCGAAATCGAACGCCAGGATGAACGCTTCGCGTAGCATCCGGTTCTTGAACTTTTCGCGACGGGTGTTGAAGAACCAGCCCTGCGCGCCCGACGGCGTATCGTCGGGCAGCACGTCCTGCTTCACGCGGCCGTCCTTGATCGCCGAGAAATTGTAGCGCGTCGCCCAGATGCGCGAGGTGAATTCCTCGCGGAAGAGATAGCTGCGGCCAGTGAATCCCTCGAACGCGATGTCGCGATCGCGATAGAACTCGTAGCGGACGACATCGAAATTGTTATGCCCGACCGACACCGGCAGTGCGGCGCCCCACCAGTCCTTGACCCGATCGTATTCGATGAAGCGACCGGTCTCGAACCTGCCAACTTTGTAAGGGCCCGAGCCGAGCGGGATATTCAGCGTGCTCTCGTCGAATGGGCGCTTCGAATAGTACGCGCGCGAGAAGATCGGCAGCGCCGCCACGAACAGCGGCACGTCGCGGCCGCGACCGGCCACGAAGCGCACGATCACAGTCGCGTCGTCGGGAGCCTCAATGCCCGCGACATCGCGCATGCGCTGGCTAATGATCGGGTGCCCCTTCTCCTTCAAGATGTTCAGCGAATACGCGACGTCGTGCGCCGTCATCGGCGTGCCGTCGTGGAACTTCGCCTCCGGCCGCATCAGAAAGCGATAAGTCAGGCCATCCCCTGAGATGCGCACCGCACGCGCCGCCAGACCGTACATCGCGTCGGGCTCGTCGCCGCCCGACTGCATTAGCGTCGCAAAGGTCCGTTCCATCCCGAGCGCGGCGTCACCGCGGAAGATGTAGCTGTTGAGCGAATTGAAGGTGAGGAAGTTCTGATTGTACTGCCGCGTGGAGCCGACCTGGGAGAACAGGCCGCCCTTGGGGGCGCTCGGGTTGACGTATTCGAACTGCTTGAAATCAGCCGGGTACTTCAGGTCGCCGAAGCCGGACATGCCGTGGCGCTCGCCGTCCTGCGCGCGGGCCTCTGATGTGAGAGGCGGCCGGACGACCAGCGTTGCTGCCGCTCCGGCGCCGAGTGTCAAAGCGTTGCGGCGCGTAAGACCGGAGCGGCGCGCCGTCACGAGCGCGATCCTATCTTGGCTGCCCGCTGCGCGTCCCACCACCAGATGGTCGGGAACGCCGCATCTCCGTATCGTGGCATGTTGTCGGGACGGCCGAAGCGATCCCAGCGTGCGGTGCGGACCTTCCCATAGGTGAATTGCGGCACGACGAAGTGATGGTGAAGCAGCACCCGGTCGAGTGCCTTGGTGGCGGCGACCAATTCGGCGCGGCCCTTGGCGAAGATGACACGATCGATCAGCGCGTCGATCGCCGGATCCTTGATCCCGATGAGATTGCGTGACCCCGGCTGATCGGCCGCGGCCGAGCCCCAGAAGCCGCGCTGCTCATTGCCGGGCGAGAGCGACTCGGGCCACAAGCCGATCACCGCGTCATAGTCCCAGGAGCGCAGGCGATTCTGGTACTGCGCGTCATCGACGGTGCGCACCGATACGGTGACGCCGAGTCGTTCCAGTCCCGGCCTGTAGAACAGAACGATGCGCTCGGACGTCGGGCTGTCGAGCAGGAACTCCACCGTCATGGGTTCCTTGGTCTTCGCCGACACAAGCCGGCGGTCGCGGATCTCCCAGCCCGCGGCTTTCAGCAGCCGCATCCCTTCACGCAGGTTGTTGCGAAAGTTCTCGGGGCTGCCGCCGACCGGATTGGTGTAGGCCGTGGTGAAGACTTCGGGCGGCACCTTGTCCCGCACGGTCTCGAGGATCGCGAGTTCCTCGCCTTCCGGCAATCCCCGCGATGCGAGCTCGGTGCCTTCGAAATAGCTCGCGATGCGCGTGTATTGTCCAAAGAAGAGCTGCTTATTCATCTCTTCGAAATCGAACGCGTAATTGAAGGCGCGACGCACCCGTGGATCGCTGAACTTCTCGCGGCGCGTGTTGAACACGAACGCCTGCATGATGCCCATGTTGCGGATCGGGAATTCCTCCAGCAGCACACGCATTTCATTCCGCGCCGGGAAATCGTAGCGCGTCGCCCAGTTGAGCGCGGTGTTCTCGGTGCGCCAGTCGATGTTGTCGCCCTTGAACGCTTCAAGCGCGATCGTGCCGTCGCGAAAATATTCGTAACGGATCTCGTCGAAATTGTTTTGTCCGACGTTGACGTTGAGGTCCTTGCCCCAATAGTCCGCCACCCGCTCGTAGGCCACACTGCGCCCGGCGGCGAAGCTCTTCACACGGTAGGGCCCGGAACCAAGCGGGGGTTCCAGTCGCGTTGCGCCGATGTCGCGTTTGGCGCCGTTTTCGTCAGTGCCTTCCCACCAATGCTTGGGCAGCACGTAGAGCTGGCCGACGATCAGCGGCAGCTCGCGATTTCCGGGGCCGTCGAAGGTGAATGTCACGTCGCGATCGCCGGTCTTCTCCGCCTTGGTGACGTGCCGGTAGTATGCGGCGTATTGCGGATGGTGCTTCTTGAAGGATTCGAGCGAGAAGATCACATCGTCAACGGTGACCGGGCGGCCGTCATGCCAGCGCGCGTCGGCGCGCAAGCGATAAGTCACGCTCGAAAAGTCCGCCGGATGCTTCACCGACTCGGCGAGCAGTCCGTATTCGGTCGACACCTCATCGAGGGCGTTCGCCATCAGAGTGCTGTAGATCTGGTTGATTCCGGCCGCCAGCGAGCCGCGGACGCCGGACACCGCTATGTTGAAGTTGTCGAAGGTCCCAATGGCGATCAACCGCACCGTGCCGGCCTTGGGCGCCTGCGGATTGACGTAGTCGAAATGCTTGAAGCCCGCCGGATACTTGATCTCGCCGAACAGTGACAGGCCGTGACGCCATTCGTCGGCGTTCGATTGCGCGGCGGCCGGCGTGGTAAACGGCGCGGCACCGAGCGTGTCGATCGCAGGGGCAGCAAGCGCAGCAGCACTGGCCTGGAGGACGGATCGGCGGGACAGCTTCATGGATGCTCCAAACGATCGGGTTAGGACACCGTTCGCACGGATTATGTCCGAAATCCGCTGCCCCGCCCACTTAACGAATGGCAAGGCTACGTCCACCCAGCATCACAAATAGGTGGCC
>WHTP01000049.1 GCA_009377695.1 Hyphomicrobiales bacterium
CTGTTCGGGTTCAATGGACTGACAGGCGGGGCGCCAAGCTCTCCCACGGTCTTCAAGGACCCAGGGCACTGCGGCCTCCCGCCCGTCACCGCAACCCGGAGCCTATCCGAGTCGCGGAATTCACAGTTACAAGGGCGCATTAACGCGTCCCGCGTTCGCGGCGCGGTAACACCACGGCAATCGCAAACCGTAGCGCATTTTCGCGCGCCGAATGACAGACGTCAGGCTTGTTCGAACGGCGCCGCCAGCCGCACCGGCCCGAGCGGTTCGCACGTCGCTGCAGCCGGAAGATCCGGAAGGATCACGCGCGGCACGTCGAGCACCGGCACGTCGATGACATGGTGATAGTCGGTGGCGCCGATCAGCGCGTCTTTCTTGTCGGCGAGCGCGCGCTCGCGCGCCGCGCGCGCCTTCGCCACCTTGTCCTGGAGCAGTCCCTGTTCGAGCGCGGCGGGAACCCCGCCCGCGGCTTCGATCTCCTGAAACAAAGCCCAAGCGGCGGTGCCGAGCTTGCCGGTCAAATCCTCGCTCCAGCCGGAGCCGGCGGTCGGATCGGCGACATGCGCGATGCCGGCCTCTTCGAGCAAAACAAAATGGGTGTTGCGTGCAAGACGGCGCGCAAAGCGGTCGGCGAGGCCGCGTGCTGCCGTGAACGGCAGCACCGTGATCGCGTCGGCGCCGCCGACGCCGGCCGCAAACACCGCGATGGTCGCGCGCAGGATGTTCACGTAGGTGTCGTCGCGGGTCATCGTCCGCCAGGCGGTTTCGGCCTCGACGAAAGCAGATGCAGGCGTGAGGCCGCAGCTTTGCTCGACGCGCCGCCATAACTGTCGGAGCGCACGGAATTTCGCGATCGTGAGGAATTGATCCGCATCGGCCGTCAAGCGGAAGGTGATCATGCGGCGTGCGGCATCGAGCGTGATGCCGCCTGCCTCCAGGCCACGCAGATAAGCGACGGCGACAGCGAGCGCGAACGCAAGCTCCTGTGCTTCGGTGCCGCCGGCATCGTGAATGACACGTCCGTCGGCGACAGCAAACGGACCGTTGAAGCCGCGCCCGAACAGGTCGGCGACGACCGATGCGATGCGGGGCGGTTGCTCGCGCCAGGGTGCCGACGACCGGCCGTGCCGTGCGAAAGCGCCGAGCGGATCGAGGCCAAAGCGGATGTCGACGGCGGCCGGCGGCAAGCCATTCCGCTCGACCAGGCCCGCCAGCGTCAGGGCCAGATCGGGCGCATACCGACTGTACTCGAGCGCGATTGCAATTCCGGCATCGAGATGCACGCCGGCGAGCGCGCGCTCGATCGCGTCCGGCGTCGGCGCAAGGCCGTAGCCATGCGCGCCGATCGCGCCGGCCGGGATCAGCGTGAGCGCGTCGGCGCCGTTATCGAGTTCGTGCAGGACCTCGGTGTTGGAGGCGTCCGCGTCGGGATGATCGATGCGCTGCGTGATCTGCCAACGCGTGCCCGGTGCGCGTGCGGCGATCGACGCCGCGTCAGGCGCGCGGGAATAGAGCGGTTCGATGGTGAGACCATCGGCGCTCTTGCTCTGCAATGTCTCGAAGGGCGCGCCCTTCAGCACGTCGTCGACGAGCTTGCGCCATCGCTCTTGGGTTGCCGGCGGAAACTCGGTGCCCAGCGACAGGTGGTCGGATGCGTCGGTCATGGCGCGAAAATGGCACGCCGATCAGCGCGTGCCAACGGCCATGGAACGGACAAGAGCAGGAGGGGACGACCGATTTCCCGCGCGATGACGCCCCTGGCGGCTCCGCTCACCTCATAGATCAGGTGCGTCCGGGCCCTAGATCATATTCCTCATCGAGCTGCAGGCGCCGTTGCTGTGCCGTCATGAACCCGAGCAAAGCGAGGTTGCCGGCACAGATCACGACCATGGCGGTCGCGATCATGTAGGCAAGGGAGCCCTGGCTGAAGAGCGGCGTAGCGAGATTGGCTGGCGCCGTGAGCGGTTCAAAGTAGGTGGCCGCCATCGCGGTGAAATGCATGGACCCGATCGCGAGCCCCTGCACCACGCCGCCCGCGAGCGTCATCCAGATCGTCCGTTTGTAGAAAGCGAACCACAGGGCAGCGATCGATGCGCCGACCGCGAGCGCCACCGAAGCGCCCACCAGGGTCGGGTCATAGCTCAAGCCGCAACCGCGGATCGCGCTCATGCCAGTATAGTGCATGCTGCCGATTGCCAGCCCCATCGCCACGCCGCCGCCGACGATGCTGAAACGTCCCAGCTTGTTCTTGCTGACAATGTAGAGGCCGGTCGCGGTCCCGAAGATCGCAAAGCAGATCGACAGAATCGTCTCGATGATGTTGTAGTTGATCAGCACCGGAAAGCCGACGGCCATCATCGCAATGAAGTGCAACGACCAGATGGTCGTGCCCATGATCAGACCGCCATTCGCGAGCGTGAAGCTCGACTCCCATGAGTCGTTATCGGCATCGTGCGACCCGGAGGTCAGCGCAAGCGCCGTGAGCGATCCGATGATACCGACGAAAAATGCCAGCCACACCAGATCAGGTTGGTAAGTCACCACCATCCGTGCGCGTCCCCTGGTTGTCGAGCCCCTACACCGCGACGATCAGTATGTGTCGTCGCCCTTCTTTCAAGTCTCGCGCGTTACAGTTTTCTTGCTGCAGTTTTAATTGCCGCCTCGTTAGCGCCCTATTAATCCAAAAAAGTGAGAGGAGTAAGGCGAGAGGGGGAATCGCTGATGCAATCGTTGGTCCGTAATCGAGCATCGGTTGTGCGGGCACGCTTACAAGCACAACACAACACGCAATCCTGTCGCCATCCGCGCGGGTACCGATGTACGGTTTTCGCATCCGTGTTCTTGCTTCTGACCGGATGGACGGCAGAGCAGTCGGCATTCGGCCAGACAAAGCAGCGCGAACCCACCGCGCAACAGAAGCAGCAGAAGAAGGTCAACGACGGTGCGTTGATGCTTCTGTCAGGCCGTCCCGGCACGAGCTATTCCATCATGGCTCGCGATATCGCTTCGTCGGTCAGCGAAGCCGAGGATGTTCGCGTGCTGGCGGTCGATGCCGATGGCGGCGCCGACAGCTTGCGCGATCTTATGTTTCTGCGTGGGATCGACATGGCGCTCGTCCCCGCCAATGTGCTCACCCATGCCGACGCCACGGCGGCTTTCGGCTCCGGCCTTCCACAGCGGCTGACTTATATTGCGCAGCTCTATGGCGAAGAGATCCACATCATGGTCGGTCGCGGCATCGCCTCGATTGAGGATTTGCGCGGCAAGAAGGTCGCGATACCTCCGCAAGACGGCAACACAGAGTTCAGCGTCCACGACGTGCTACGGCGTCTCAAGATCGACGCCGAAATAGTCCCGACGGCAACGGCCGATGCCATCGACGAGGTCCGCTCGGGCGCATTGGGGGCGCTCGTGCTGATGGGCGGCAAGCCACTACGCTTCGTCGCCGCAATGCCGAAGGACGGCAGCCTTCGGCTGCTGCCGCTGCCGCACGGCGAAGCCTTGGGGAACGCCTATTCACCATCCGCATTTCGCTCGGTCGACTATCCGTCGTTGATCGCCGACGGGCAGACCGTCGAGACGGTTTCGGTGGGCGCGGTGCTCGTCGCGAACAACACGCCGAAAACCGGCGAATCCTATCGCAGAGTTGCGAAGTTCGTTCCGGCATTCTTTTCCGCGCTGTCGGAGCTCGCTGGCCCGCAGTGGCATCCGAAGTGGAGCGAGGTGAACTTGGCGGTCAACGTCGCCGGCTGGCGGCGCTTCGCCGCGGCCGAGGAATGGCTCGCCAGGATCAAGAAGGAGCAGTCGGTTGTGATGCAACGGAACTTCGAGGAGTTCCTGAGCACCACGGGTGGTCCTGGCGTGTCGACCTTGTCACCCCAGCGGCGACGAGAGCTGTTTGAGGAGTTCGTGAAGTGGACGCGCAAGTCTGTCGGTACCCCTCAGCAACGCCCCTGAGGGCGCCATTGAGTGTCATCTGACTGATGCGCGCTTTCGGTGATGGAAAGAGGGGCACGAAATGTCAGCAGTAGAGCGTACGGCCCGACCGTTTCCGCCGCAAAGCCCTGGCAAGTCGTCGGCGGCAGAACCGCGCGAAACGGCGATAAACGAATTTCAGGACCAGGCACATATCGCGCAGGTGGCAAGCCGGCTGGAACGTCTTGAGCACCTTGCGCTCGCGTCCGCGCAGCAGCCGCGCCCTCCTTGGAGAGAGGCGCCACCACCGCGACCCGATTACGCGGACAGCCACTTTGATCCCGCGGCTGGCGCAGCCCTGCTGCGCACCCGTCGCAACAATCCGGGCATCAATCCCTGGCTGTTTGTGATGGCCACCGCACTCAACACGATGGTTGCGGCGGTTCTGGCCGTCATCATTACGCTCGGCGTCGTCAGACAGGATCGGCCTGAAGCCCAGGCGCGAGAGAATCCGATCGCTGCAGCGGCCTACACTGGACCGCCGTCGGGTCATGCAGGCGACGCGGCCATGGGGACGCAACCTCTGTCACTGCGGCCAATCGGTTCGCCAAGCCAGCCGTTGCGGCTCGAGGCCCGCAGGCCCTCGCGTTTGCCTTTGCAGATCCAGCCGGAGCATGCGGCCCTCGAGCCGTTCATCGCCGTGCTGAACGGCGCGCCGGCCGGGACGGCACTGTCCGGGGCAACGCGGATCGGAGCCGATACGTGGTTCTTGCCGCCCGGTTCGGCGAGTAACCTGGAAATCACGCTGCCGGAATGGTCGAGCACGCCGTTCGAGGTGGCGATCGAGTTGCGGCGCACGAATGGTCAGGTCGCCGGGCAAACCAAGGCTTGGCTTGCCGTGCCACCGCCGGGAGGAGCGCAGGCGACGGGAACGGCGGGCGATCAAGGTGCCGCCAAGGACCTCCTGGCGCAGGGCCATCGGCTGATCGAGCGAGGCGAAATCGTTGCGGCGCGCTCGGTGTACCAGCGCGCGGCGGAAATGGGCAACGGGGACGCGGCGCTGGCACTCGGATCGACCTATGATCCGAACCGGCTGTGGTCTTTGGGCGCGCTCGGGATGGTCGGCAGCAAGGAACGGGCGAAGCATTGGTATGCGCGCGCCGACGAACTCGGGCATGGCGAAGCCAAGGGCAGGCTGCGGTTGCTCGGAAATTAGCGCGGCGGCAGCCGTTCAATTCCCGTCGCGTCGATCCTGGCCAGCGCGTCCTTGACGCGCACGCCGGCGATCATGCGATCTGCCGCGATGTCGGCGAGCGGCACCAGCACGAAGGCGCGTTCGAACAGCCGCGGGTGCGGCAGCGTGAGACCCGGATCGTTCATGGCAACGTCGTCATAGGCGATGAGGTCGATGTCGAGCGTCCGCGGCCCCCAACGGCGCTCGTTGGCGCGGTCGCGGCCGAAGGCGCGTTCGACCTCCTGCACGCGCGCCAGCAACGCATGCGGGCTCAAAGTGGTTTCGAGCGCCGCGCAACAATTGACGAATGGCGGTTGATCCTCGACGCGCCAGGGCGGAGTCAAATAGGAACGGGAGCGGGCGATCAGGCGGACCTCGGCACTGTCGCCGAGCATCGCTAACGCGTTCCGGAACGTGTCGCGCACGTCGCCGATATTGCCGCCGAGGGCGATGAGTGCTTCAGCCATGGCTCGAACTGTCACTTGCGCTTTGCCGTGCGCGTCTGATCGTCACCCCGACATCGGAGAAGGTGGCGGCGACCGGGGCATGCGGCTTGTGCACCGTCACGCGTAACGACGTGACTGCCGGAAATTCCGTGAGGATGGCCTCGGCGATCGCGCCCGCTGCGGCCTCGACCAGCCGGTAGCGCTGGGCGCAGAACGTCCGGCTGGCGACGTCGACGACCTGATCGTAGCCGACCGTGTCGGCGATCTTGTCCGACCGCGATGCCTGGGTGAGATCGATGTCCAGCATCAGGTCGATATAGAACGTCTGGCCGACCGTGGCCTCATGGTCCATCACGCCGTGAAATGCATGCAGCGCCAACCCGGTGACGTAGATCGAATCCGTCATGTCGCGTTCTCGATCGCGGCGGCGACCCGCAGCGCCTGCACGGTCTCAGCGACGTCGTGGACGCGGACGATGGCCGCGCCTTTCGCGACCGCGATCAGGTGACTGGCGATCGATCCGCCGATCCGGCGGTCCGGCGGGGCGGGGGACACGGAATCGATAAAGCGCTTGCGCGAGGCGCCGACCAGGATCGGCAGATCGAACGACTTCAACGCTTCCAGTTGGGAGAGCGCGAGGATGCTTTGCTCCGGCGTCTTGCCGAACCCGATGCCTGGATCGAGGACGATGTTGCTGCGCGCGATGCCGGCGCGCTTGGCGATCGCAAGTGAACGGGAGAAGAACGCTGCGATCTCGGCCATGATGTCGATCGCCGGATCGGCCGCCTCGCGATTGTGCATGACGATGACCGGCACGCTGCGCTCCGCGACCACCCGCGCCATGTCGCGGTCGTGTTGCAGGCCCCAGACGTCGTTGGCGATGGCGGCGCCGGCGTCGAGCGCCCAGGCGGCGACCTCCGCCTTCATCGTATCGATCGAAACCGGGACGCCGAGGGCGACGACCGCCGGCAGGATGGGCTCGAGACGCCGCATTTCTTCCTCGGCCGATACCGCGACGGCGCCGCCATAGGGGCGGGTCGATTCAGCGCCGATGTCGAGGATATCGGCGCCATCCGCCACCAGAGCCCGGGCATGGTCGACGGCGCGTTCGGGATCGAAGAACCGGCCGCCATCGGAGAAAGAATCCGGCGTCACATTGAGCACGCCCATGACCGCCGGCCGGCCGAGCGCAAGCAGCCGCGCAAGCGGATGCGGCGCAGCATCGGCGGCGCGTGTAGCCTTGGACGTGGGCGGATCGATCTCCTTCACGCGGTGGCTTTGCGCTGTGGCAGTGAGGGGTGTCAAGGCACGCCCGTGCAGGCGTGGTCCGCGCTTTGGGCCGGATTCTACAACATCAGCGATGTCAGGCGCTTATTTCTTGTAAGTGATCTTGAGTGGGAGCTTCTTCGCCTCGTCGATCCAGCGCACGACGAGCTTCGACGACGGCAGCAGCCGGACCAGTTTCTTCTTCCGGTTGGCCTCGGCCATGGCGCTGACCAGGTTCGCGGGCTTGCGATAGCGCAGCTCCCGCACGGTATCGACGCCGACCTCGCGCAACAGCACGACATAGCCCGGGCCCATGCCCTTGATGCGCAGGTGGTCGCAGGCATTGGCGAACATCAACAACCGCTTTTCGTCGATCGCCGTCCTGGCGGCCAGGAGCTTGCGGCCTTTCGGGTTCTTGGCGTCCTCGAGCAGCCGCTCCGTGGTGCGGATGCCAACCGCTTTGAGCGACTGGATCTCGTCCACATCGAGCCCCTCGATGTGGGTGAGCGGGTACGACATAGATTTCTCCTCGACTCCCCCCAACCGTCCGCCTGACGCCCCCGCGTCAGACGAACTGGCCGAGTCCGGGGATCGCGCCGACGATTTCGCCGACTGCGTCCTCCCCAAGCTTTTCTCTCGCGTAGTTGATGGTCTCGCGGGTAACAGCCTGGACCTGCGCCATGCTCAGTCCGGCCGCCATCATGCGGGTTCCTGCGGCCATGACGCCGCCGCCGAACATCCCGCCTGAACTGGAATCCTCCGATGCGCTTTGAATGGCTGCTGCAGCGCCGGGCAACTGGTCGATCAACTGCTGGACTTTGTCCGCAGGACCTTCCTTGGCGAGGAATTGCAAGATGATGCCGACGGCCGTTGCCGCCGTTGCTTTATCGATGCCGACCTTGGTGACAAGGCGCCCTATCAGTTCGTCCATCTGCCCCTCACCAGCCCCACGCCCGTGGCAGGTTAACCATATATTGTCCCGCGGCGACTGGTAAAACAACGCAGTCCATGTTCGAAGTCGCGAAGGCGTTGCATCTTTGCATCACCCATGAACTTCGCCGATGCGACAACGTCTTAGCGTTCGTCATTGGTCATCAGCGCTAACCAATTTGAAGACGAAACGCGAACGCGCGCGCTCACTACGCGCCTACCAACACGCGCATACAAATTCATGCATATGATCCATCAGCTCGCATCGATGTATGGTGGTTGCGTTGAGTCGCGGCTTGCCAGTGCGTTTCAAGTCTGCACGCGTCGTGCTCGTCGCGGGCGAGCATCGTCCATTGGCCGACTTGCTGTCTCGCATGGGCATGACGGACGTTTGCTGCGTCCGCGAGATGGCGGCAGCACGGGCACGCTGTGAGGCTGGCGATATCGATGCGTGTCTTGTGGTGTTGCAGCGCGCGGTGCCCGATGACAATCCGGGCTGGGATGCCAGGACGGATGCGCCAGGGAAGGGATACATCCCGTCGCTGCTGATCGCGGAGGCGGTAACGCCCTATGTCCTACGAGCCGCGGCCGATGCCGGCTACCATGCGGTGATACCGAGCGCGCTCTCGTCCCGCATGCTCTACCGCTGCATCGGCGCCTTGTTGCAGGCCGGCCGGCGGCAGAGCGGCGCGGCGACGGCCGGGCCCGGTCGACGGCCGCGCGCCCGGACGCGCGGGCTTGGCGGCCGGCGCGCCTTTGGCGGCGACGCCGTCAACTTCGGAAAATCCAAGCTCCAGTAGCCAATCCGGGTTCAAACCGAACCGGAGTGGGTGTCGGCGGCGGGATGAAGAAATTTTGCGACCGCCATTGGCTCGTGGCAGGTTTTCGACAGTGCATGCGAGCGTCGGCGCGATGACCGCGCCGATTGACCTTGACATGGGGCCTGCGACAATAGTTCTGCCGCGTTCAACCGGCCCAAGGGAACAATCCATGGCGAAATCGACTGCAAAGGCGAGCCCGAAACCAGCACCGACACTGACGCCGATCCCCGATGACGGGACTACGATCTTCGTCGGCAAGAGCGGGAACAAGGCAGAAGTCGTGACCCTGGCGCTCGCCAACCGGCACGGCTTGGTGACGGGCGCGACCGGCACCGGCAAGACCGTCACCTTACAGGTGATGGCGGAAGGTTTCTCGCGCGCCGGCGTTCCCGTGTTCGCGGCCGATATCAAGGGCGACCTGTCGGGAATTGCTGAAATCGGCGAGGCCAAGGAAGCTTTCGTCAAGCGCGCGGCCGATATGGGCATTCAGTATCAACCCGACGAGTTCCCGGTCATGTTCTGGGACCTGTTCGGAGAGCAGGGCACGCCGATCCGCGCCACCATTTCGGAAATGGGGCCCGTGCTGCTGTCGCGGTTGCTCGACCTCAACGACACCCAGGAGGGCGTGCTCAACATCGCGTTTCGCGTGGCGGACGACCAAGGCCTGCCGTTGCTCGACCTCAAGGACCTGCGCGCGATGATCGGCTTCGTCGCTGACGGCGCGGCACAGCTCACGACCACCTATGGCAACGTGTCAAAGAGCTCCGTCGGGGCGATCCAGCGCCAGCTCCTGATCCTCGAGAACCAGGGCGCGGAAAAATTTTTCGGCGAGCCCGCTTTGGTGCTGAAGGATTTCATGCGCACCGACAGCAGCGGTCGTGGGTACGTCAACATTCTTGCCGCCGACAAGCTGATGGAAAATCCGCGGCTCTACGCGACCTTCCTGCTGTGGCTGCTGTCGGAATTGTTCGAGGAACTGCCGGAGGTTGGCGACCCGGACAAGCCCAAGCTCGTGTTCTTCTTCGACGAGGCGCATCTCCTGTTTACTGATGCGCCGAAGGCGTTGCTCGACAAGATCGAGCAGGTGGTGCGGCTGATCCGATCGAAGGGCGTTGGCGTCTATTTCGTGACTCAGAATCCGCTCGACGTGCCGGACAGAGTGTTGGCGCAGCTTGGCAACCGCGTGCAGCACGCGCTGCGCGCCTTCACACCACGCGACCAGAAGGCGGTGCGGGCGGCGGCCGATACATTCCGGCCCAATCCCGACCTCGATACCGCGCAGGTCATCACCGAGCTAGGCAAGGGCGAGGCGCTGTGCTCGTTCCTCGAAGGCAAGGGCACGCCCTCAATAGTCGAGCGCACCATGATCGCGCCGCCCACGGCGCGGCTCGGGGTGATCACGCCGGAAGAGCGGCAGGCGGTGATCGGCCAGTCGCCAGTCAAAGGCAAGTACGACGAGACGGTCGATTCGGATTCTGCGTACGAGATGCTGCAGAAGCGCGTCGAGCAGCAGACGGCGGAGGCGAACGCGCCGCCGGCGGGCGGTGGCGGCATCCTTGGGACGATCGGCGGGATGCTTGGGGACGTGTTCGGCACCAGCCGCCCGCGCGGCCAAGTCCTGACGCCAAGCCAGCGGGTCGCGCGCGAGGTGACGCGATCGGTCACCGGACGCGTGGTCGGCGGGGTAGCCGGCAGCATCGGCAAGTCCGTCGGCGGCTCCATGGGCAACACGATCGGACGGGCCATCGTGCGCGGGGTGCTCGGCGGGATCTTGCGCCGGTAGATTTCAGGGCCTTATGCATACACGTGGCCATGCCGTAAGTCCGCATGGCGTATTCATCGATAGCTTCAACCTGTTTGTAAACGGAATCCCATCATGCCGCTGAATGTCATTGCGATCGAAGAGCATTTCTGGACGCCTGAGCTGAAGGGCCTGCGCCCGGCGGCGCTGGTCCGCGATCCCGAGCACGCCAAGCGGCTCGATGACATCGGCGCGCTTCGCATCAGCGAGATGGATGCCCATGGCATCGACATGCAGGTCCTCTCCGAGACGGCGCCGGCGGTGCACGAGCTTGATCCCGACAAGGCGATCCCGCTGGCGCGCCGCTCCAACGACTACCTCCATGAACAGATCAGCAAAAACCCGACCCGTTTTGCCGGCTTTGCGGCGTTGCCGGTGGCGGATCCGAAAGCCGCGGCCGACGAGCTTGAGCGCGCGGTCACCAAGCTCGGCTTCAAGGGCGCGATGTTCATGGGCCTGTGCAAGGGCCGCTTCCTCGACGAGAAGTTCTTCTGGCCGATCTTCGAGCGCGCCGAGAAGCTCGACGTGCCGGTCTATCTGCATCCTTCGAAACCGCACCAGGCGGTGATCGACGCCTATTTCAAGGACCATCCGAGCCTGATCGGGCCGTCGCTCGGCTTCGGCAACGAGGTCCTGACGATGGCGGCGCGGCTGGTGGTGGGCGGGGTGCTTGACGCTTATCCGAATCTCAAGGTGATCATCGGCCATCTCGGCGAAGGTCTGCCGTTCCTGCAATGGCGCATGGATCGCTCCCTCGCACGCGACGCCAAACTGCCGCGAGGCTTTACCGATTACGTGAAACAGCACTTCTGGATCACGACCAGCGGCAATTTTTCCGACGCCGCGCTGCTCTGCTCTATCGCCGAGCTCGGCGTCGACAAGGTCATCTTCTCGGTCGACTATCCCTACGTCATGAACGAGCCGGGGCGGACATGGCTGGACGCCTTGCCGGTGACCGAGCAGCAGCGGGCGCAGATCGCCTCGGGGAATGTGAAGAAGCTGCTGAAGCTGTAGAAGGAACGCCGCCATGTCATCACCATCCGCCGCTCTGCCTGCCGTCCTCGACCGCATCGACGCCGAACTCGACAACAGCGTCGGCCGGCTGTTCGATTTCCTGAGGATCCAGTCAGTCTCGACCGACCCGACCTATGCGGCGCAGTGCAAGGCGGCGGCGGAATATGTGGCGAGCGACCTGGCGAGCCTCGGTTTCGATGCCTCGTTGCGACCGACCGGCGGGCATCCGGCGGTGGTCGGCAAGAGCGGTAATGAGGCCGGCAACGGCACGGGTAACGGCAAGGCGCCGTACGTCCTCTTCTATGGCCATTACGACGTGCAGCCAGTCGACCCGCTGTCGCTCTGGGAGACGCCGCCGTTTGAACCACGGATCGCCGTAACACCCGACGGCCGCAAGATCATCGTGGCGCGCGGCGCCTGCGATGACAAAGGCCAGGTGATGACTTTCGTGGAGGCGCTGCGTGCCTTCAAGGCGGTCACCGGAAGCCTGCCGCTGCCTGTGACCATGCTGATCGAGGGCGAGGAGGAGTGCGGTTCGGCGCATCTTTTCGATTTCGTGAAGAACAACGCCGCCGAGCTGAAGCAGGACTTTGCACTCGTCTGCGATACCGGCATGTGGGACGGCAAGACTCCGGCGATCACCACCTCGCTGCGTGGTCTCGTCTATGAGGAGGTCAAGGTCACCTGCGCCGACCGCGACCTGCACTCCGGCATCTTCGGCGGCGCCGCGCAGAATCCGCTGCGCGTGCTCTCGCAAATCCTCGGTGCCATGCACGACAAGAACGGCAAGGTCACGATCCCTGGCTTCTACGATGGCGTGAAGGAACTGCCGCGGGCCATCAAGGCGGAGCTGAAGAAGCTCAAGCTCACGCCTAAGGAATTCCTCGGCAGCGTCGGACTGAAGGTCCCGGCCGGCGAGAAGAACCGCATGCTGCTGGAGCAGATCTCGACGCGTCCGACCGCAGAGATCAACGGCATGATCGGCGGCTACACTGGCGAGGGCGCGAAGACCGTGCTGCCAGGGCAGGCGATCGCGAAGGTATCGTTCCGGCTGGTCGGCGACCAGAATCCGAAAAAGATCCAGGACGCCTTCCGCAAGTTCGTGCGCGCGCGGCTGCCGAAGGACGCCAAGGTCGAGTTCACGAATTTCGGTCTCGCGCCGGCGATCCAGCTTCCGTTCGACAACCCGGTGCTGGCGAAGGCGCGCGCGGCGTTGAAAGCGGAGTGGGGCAAGACCGCAGTGACGGTAGGCGAGGGCGGCTCGATCCCGATCGTCGGCGACTTCAAGCGCGTGCTCGGCATGGACACCATCATGGTCGGTTTTGCGCTCGACGACGACCGCGTGCATTCGCCGAACGAGAAATACGACCTCACGTCGTTCCACAAGGGAACGCGAAGCTGGGCGCGCATTTTGGCGGCGCTGGCGGGGTAACAAATATGAGCGGAGATCATGCCGCCGCGCGCGGTCTGATCGCCTTGAGTTGCCCGCCGATCTCTCGTCGGCGCTGCATCAGTTCGTAATCCGTCTGCAGCCCGAGAAAAAATCCCTCCGACATGCGGAAATAGCGCGCGAGGCGGAGGTCGGTGTCGGCGGTGATGGCGCGCTTGCCCAGCACGATCTCGTTGATGCGGCGCGGCGGGACGCCGATCGCGCGCGCAAGGGCCGTCTGCGACAGCCGCATCGGTGACAGGAATTCCTCCAGCAAGATTTCGCCGGGGTGAGGGTTGCGGAGGAAACTAGTGGTAGTCGACGATTTCGACTTGGTGCGCATGTCCGTCTCTCCACTGTCCGATTCCAGCATCCGACTTTCGTCCGAGCGATGCGAGCGGGCAGTAACACAGGGTGTCGTTGCCGATCGCGTCGGGTTTGGAACCACTCTCGTCCGCTGCACGTTATCCCCTCCAAACGTATGGAGGTACTTGCAATGGTCGCACCGCATACCATCAAGGAACACATGGAAGTCGTCGGTTCCGATGGCGTTCACGTCGGAACCGTTGACCACATGGAAGGAACCAATGAGGTCAAGCTGACCAAGAGCGATGAAGAAGCGGGCGAGGAGCATCACTTCATTCCGCTTGCCTGGGTGGACCATGTCGACAAGAAGGTGCACCTCAAACAGTCAGGCGCTGAGGCCAAGGCGCGCTGGAAAACACACTAAGCAACAGGCCATCGTTTCTGTCCGACCCCGCCCGGAATGCAGCGGCGGGGTCGTTTCTTGTCCGGCATCACGAACGCGCGAGTGAATGCGCTCATGCATTGAGGGCGGTGGGCCATTTCTTCGCCATACCGATCACTCACTTGACCGGCGTGAGTCCGCGTTGCGTGAGCAGCGTGTCGTAGGAACGGCCGCCGATGTCATAGACGCGGGCATAGACGACCCCGTCACGCCGGACCTCGACCAGCAGCGGGGCGTCGAGGGTCCTGCAATAGTGCTCGCCCAACATCATCGCGAAGTCGGCGCCTTTCGGGTTCCAAGTGGTCTCGAAATCCGGACCGAGCTCGACTTGCGGCGAGCGGTGATGACCGCAGACCGCGAGTTTCCAGCGGCGACCGGTCGGCTTTTGCAATCCGAGTTCGGCAATCTTGGCCGCGAGGCCCTGCGACGCCTGCTTCAGGGAGAGCCCCCAATAGTCGAGCATGTAGTGGTCTCGCGCCCCGCGCACGCCGCCGGCAAGCCGGTTGAACGACGTGTATTCGTAAGGGTGCACGCGCATCATGTCGGCGACTGGCAGCGCGACGCCGACGACGAAGACGGCGGCCGCGATCGTCGCCGGCAGAGGGCCGCGGCGGCGCAGCGCCTCGAACAGCCACGCGCCGGCGAGCCCGCCGGCGACCGCGAGCGGCGGGACCACGAACAGGAAATGGCGGATGCCGTTGTACATCGCAGGCTTCATCGCCACGGCGATCGCGACCGGCAGAGCAGCCGCAAGCGCAACGAGAAGCAGCATTGCGCGGCGGTTCGGCGTGTTGCTGCTGCGGCACGCGCCGACCAGCGCGGCGACGACCCCGCCTGCCGCGAGCACGCCGAATAGCTCCGGCAGCTTGAGCGCGAGCAGCGTCGGCAGGTAGCTGCGCGGCATTTCGGTAACCTTGGTGCGCACGCCATCGAACATTTCGTTCCAGGGCTCTTCGAAAAAGCGCGAGAAATATTGCAGCGCGCGAAATGGATTGAGCGGCTCTGCCGCGCCCCAGGGCCAGACCAGCGCCATCACCGCGTAACCGAGCACGAGCCCGGGCAACAGCCGCAGCACGAACGTCCCGCATGCGGCTGCAGCTATGCGCAGGCCGTCGCGCCGCGCCTCGATCGCGACGATCAGCGTGAGTGCGCAGAGGGCATATAGCGCGCCAAATCCGCCCAGGATGCGCGTGCCGAACGCGAGCCCTGCGCCGACGCCCAGAAGCGCGACGGTCGCTGCACCCGGCCGCGGATATTCCTCGAACGCGCGTACGAGCCCGAGCAGCAGCAATGCCATTGCCACCGCAAACGGCGCGTCCTTGGCATTGATGAAGGCGTGGCCGACGAACAGCGGGCAGGTCGCAAGCAGCACGAGCGCGATCAGTCCGGCGAGCGGTCCGCCGATGCGCCGTCCCGTCCGCCAGACGATCGCAAGGCCGATCAAGCCGACGATCGCTCCTGTGAGCCGACGCGTCTCGAACACGCCAAACGGCAACCCCTTCGCGAGCAACGCGGCGGCGAGATCGAAGCCGCCGCCGTATTCATAGAGATTGACCCATGACAGCGCGCGCCGGTCGGCAAGGCCCGAGGTGTAGAGTGACACCAGCAGATCGCCATACTCGGCGTGGGCGTAGTCGTCCCAGCCGAGCCCAAAGTCGCGGAAGGTCGCGAGTGCCACGACCGTCCCTATTGCCAACACCGCGAGCGCCAGGCGGTCGGCGACATGTCCGGCTTGCTGCTGTTGGGAGGCCATCGACGGAGTATGCCCGCGGCGGTGGCGAAAACAAAAGCGGGGCACCTTGCCCCGCTCGGGGGGCATCTTGCCCCGCTTTGCCTTTCACGACGTGCGAGCCCCGGCCCGCGCTTGATCTTACTTCATCGCGGCGTCGTACATCTTCGCGACGTATTCCCAATTGACCAAGTGGTCGAGGAACGCCTTGAGGTAGTCTGGCCGGCGGTTGCGGTAATCGATGTAGTAGGAGTGCTCCCAGACGTCGCAGCCGAGGATCGGTTTGCCGCCGTGCACCAACGGGCTCTCGCCGTTCGGGGTCTTGGTCACCTGGATCTTGCCATCGACGACGGCGAGCCAGCACCAGCCTGAGCCGAACTGGCCGACGCCGGCTGCGATCAAGTCCTCTTTCATCTTCGCCACAGAGCCGAGGTCGGCGGTGATCTTCTTCTCGAGATTGCCGGGCAGCTTGTCGCCGCCACCGTTCGGCTTCATCCATTGCCAGAAGTGCAGGTGGTTGTAGTGCTGCCCGGCATTATTGAACAGCCCGGCATTCTTGCCGAAGGACCCTTTGACGATGTCCTCGAGCGATTTGCCCTCCCACTCCGTGCCCTTGAGCAGGTTGTTGCCGTTGTTGACGTAAGCGAGGTGGTGTTTGTCGTGGTGGTACTCGAGCGTCTCGCGCGACATGTACGGGGCGAGCGCGTCGTGGGAATAGGGCAGGTCAGGTAACTTGAACGACATCAGTGTCTCCTCAGTGATTGCAGGTTCCGTATCTACTATGGGCACCCGGCGGTGGCGACAGCGGCGAGCGTCATTTATGCCATTCCCCCGGATTCACGCTGTCCATAAGTTGAGCGGGCAGGTACCCGTGCCATCGTACCGTCAGTTTCGAGTTAGACCAGTTCGATCCATGGGGTTGTATGGCTGCATTCTTTCAATCGCTTCACAAGACGCTCGCCGCGGGCTTCGGTCTCGTCGTCCTGCTAATTATCCTCGTTGGTTTGATCGGCGGTCAATTCATCAAGTTCGATTTCGACGTGGTGGCTGTTCTTCTGGCGCTGGCTGCGCTGACGTTCCAGCGGCCGTACGACACAATCGGCATTGGCACGTGGCTCGCGTTGATCATGGCGTTCAATGTCTGGTTCATCATCTGGCCGAACCAGAAGAAGATCCTGGGCCTCATCGAAGCGTCGGCGGATGAGAAGGGTGCTGCTGCGCGTCTCGCGGGCATGACGTCGCGCGCCATCACCATGCTGCCGATGCCGATGCTCTATTGCATGGCGGCGCAGAACAACGCGGGCCTCTGATCGCGCGAGACGGGCTTCCGTGCCAGAGACTCGTACGCTCATGAGGACGTTCCGGTCAGGCGCGCTTCGCGAACGCGCTTCGTCGACAAGCGGGGGATAAAAGTTAACGGCCTGTCAGCGCGGTTGTTCCATTGCCGGCTGGTCGTTTGTTGCCATGCGATGGGTACTGCGCGCAATGAACGCTGGCGATGTCTGGAACCGCCGCACCCGCGTTAAAAGTTTTGAGAGTTGTGACTTGACGCACAATAAGCATTGCGCGTTTTCAAGAAGAGGATCAAAATTGCTCGCTAACCATAGCAGCGGGGGCTGCGAGTTATGGGGGCAGGGGCGGGGCGTTTAGCATGTCGGTGATCCTGCTTTTGCTGGGCATCCTGCTGAGCGCGGCAGGCGGCGCCTTGATCGGGTTTGGAATTCCGATCAAAGACTTAAGCCATGGCACGACGTTGATCCTGGCCGGCGCTTTTGCCGTGGTGGGCGGCCTGTTGCTGGTCGGGCTGTCGGCTGTCGTCAGCGAATTGGCGCGGGTCACCGCAGCGCTGAAACTACCCCAAGCTCGAGCCGTTGCGCCGGGCGCTACAGGCGCCGAATTGGCGGCGCGGCCGACCGAGGCCGTCGCCCGCGAACACGTCAGTGAAACAGCCCAGGGAGCGATCAAGGACAGCGAGCCGCCGGCGGTCGCCGCTCTCGCTCCCGGCGCTGCACCAAGTCCGGCACAAGCTGCACCAAGGCCCGTGCAAACTGCCGCCGCCGAGGTGTCGGCCTCGGCCATCGAGCGCCTGCGCTCGAGCATCCCACGTCCGGACAAGGTCGTGCCGGAGGCGGCAGAGGCCGTTCCGCTGTCGCCCAATGGCAAGCACGCCGGGCATCGCCTCGAACCGTCGCTGCCGGGCAAACCGGCGCCGGTGCCGGCGCCACCACTGTCAGCGGGCGCGGCCGCGGTCGCAACCCGTGAACCGCGGCTCGATTTCCTGTTCCGACCGCGCCATGCGCGCCAAACGCAAGTCGATCCGGTGCAACACGCTCCGCAGGCGGAGCCCTTCAACTCACTCTGGCCGCAACGTCTGGCGCGCGATGGACAGCCTGACCCGCGGCTTGAAATAGCACGTGTACCTGCAGCAGCCCCGACCGCTACCAATCAGGCTGCTGAAGTTCAGCCGGCGCCGGCGCCGCAAGAGCGGACGGTCGCAATCCTCAAATCCGGCGTGGTCGATGGCATGGCGTATACGCTCTACGCCGACGGCTCGATCGAGGCGCAACTGCCGCAGGGAACAGTGCGCTTTGGATCGATCGCCGAATTGCGCGCGCATATCGAGAATAACGGATAGCGCCCGACACGCCGCCAAGTATTAATCCCGCCAGTATTGGTTGGCATTCGTCCCGAATAGGCCATTTATGATGGCTCAGGGGCCTATGGTCACTGTTTTGCAGAAATCGTGCGCGGTGAAGTCGCTCGGTACGCCGGGTCGCGGAGAATTGATCCTGCAAGAGCGAGAACAATCTAACAATTCCCGAGGCTTGCTTTGCCGTAGCGCATATTATGATCTTGTGCCAATTATGATCTTGCGCTCAATAAAGAAGTCACTAAGAATATCAAAGCATATCTGGCCCCCCCGATTCTTGCGCTTTTAAGACGTTGAGAGGCTTTTATCGACCTATATAGGTCGAAATACCTTATAAGCGCGATAGCAATCGGCAGGCGTCGTAGATCAATCGGGCAATAGGATCAGTATTCAATGAGCGACAACGGTTCAGGCGGATCATACATCGGGCTGACGGCGACCATCGTCTCGGCCTATGTGAGCAACAATTCGGTGCCGGCTCAGGAACTGTCGAACCTGATCAACCAGGTCCACTCGGCGCTGACGCGGGTATCGACTGGGCAGGGCGATTTGCCGAGCGAGCCGTTGCGGCCGGCGGTCTCGGTCAAGAAGTCGATCACGCCGGAGCACATTGTGTGCTTGGAAGACGGCAAGAAGTTCAAATCGCTGAAGCGCCACTTGCGCACTCAGTACGGCATGACGCCGGAGCAGTACCGCGAGAAGTGGGGCCTGCCGGCAGATTATCCGATGGTTGCCCCCAATTACGCCGAGGCGCGCTCGCAACTCGCCAAGCAGATGGGCCTCGGCCAGCAGCGCCGCCGGCGCAAATAAGCCGACCATCTTGGGTTGCACGCGGGCGCTTGTGGTAATGCGGGCGCTACTGCGTCATCGCGGCGCGCGCGTCGGTCTTGATGCGCTCGACCATCGACCGGAAGCCGTTCGAGCGTTGCGGCGTCAGATGCTCGCGCAAGCCCAGGCGGTTGAACAGTTCCACCGCATCGGTCGCGAGGATTTCTTTGGCGTGCTGGCCCGAGTAAGTCGCCAGCAGGATGGCGATCAGACCCTTCACGATGTGTGCGTCGCTGTCGCCGACAAAGGACAGGACGGGGCCGTCGGAACCGGCCGCCCGCACCGTGGTCGCGAGCCAGACCTGGCTTGCGCAGCCCTGGACCTTGTTGCGCTCGTTGCGGTCGCGCTCGTCGAGCGGCGGAAGCTTGCGGCCGAGTTCGATCACATAGCGATAGCGGTCGTCCCAATCGTCGAGCAACGAAAAGTCGTCGACGATGGCGTCGATAGGGATCGTGGCATTGGCTGCATATATGTCAGTCATATCCAATATATAGGCGAGATGGGCCGCCGAAGCCACGGCGCTGACAAGCAAATCCGGGATCAATCCTGGGTTTTATCCGCGGGCGCTGTCGCGCCGTTGCGGACCACGCCACGGCGGAGAAAGATCGTCCGGACGCAACGTATGCTGCGACGACCTTGCAGACGGCGGTCGCACGGAGCCGGTCGTCTGCACGGACGCGCTCTCGTCGTGGCCGAACCGCTCCTGCAGGAATTCATAGAGGATCTTTGCTCCGGCCTGCGCGCGGTGGCCGAGTGTCACTGCCGTTTGCGAGCCGACCTCGCAGACATTGGGCTGCCGATCACAGAATTGCTGCATATCGGACATGGCCGCCTTCGCCGCCGAGAACGCATCACCGACGCCGACTTGTGATTGCGGCACGGGCTGCGAACCGCCGCTCGGCAGCAAAATCAGCACGACGCCTAGCCAGAACGTCATCCGCAACAGGAACCGCATTTGATTGAGCCCTGCTTCCCCGCGGCATTGGTGCCGCCTCGAATGGGACCCTAACAGGCAGGCTTGAAAGCGCGGTTGGTCGCCAGCAGCGGATTTTGTCCAAATTTGACGCGAATGATCATCAAATTTTCGGACAATTTGAATGAATTCAGACCGCGGCATTTGAGTTCAATGCGCCACAGTTTGGGAATCGCGGGCTGTCTGTTTCCCGGGCCCAGCGCTGCCCCATCCTCCGATGGAAACCGATCGTTCACCATCTGAGCAAAATCGACGTACGAACTGTCATTAACGACCACCCCGGAGCGACCGATAAAGCAGCTGGGCGATAGCCTTAGCGTTCGCTTAAGCGGGTTCTGACACGATCCGGCGCTCAAGCAAGGGGAGCGCGTCTGCAATGTCGGACGTGCCTGGGTTCGTGGGTTCCTTCGCACCGGTACGCGAATACATTGACTCGCTGATACATCCGTCGGCGCAGCAGGACGCCCTGGCGACGTCGCGTCATCGCGCGTTCATTGCGCCGAGGCTGCTCGGCAGTCTGGCGGCGCTGGCTGCGTTCCCGGTCTATGTGAGCCTGCGCGGCGTTCCGAGCCTGCTCGAAGTGATCGTGTTCGCGTGGCTCATTGCGCCGATCCTGATCGCCTACTTTCTCTCCCGCACCGGTCGATACGAGAGCGCGCATGTGCTCTCCTCGCTCGCCCTCACGAGTTTGGTGACCGCCGTCGCGCTCGAGACCGGCGGCATCGGATCGTTCGCAGCCATCTGGCTTGTCATCGTGCCGCTTGAGGCGGCGCTGTCATCGTCGCGCCGGGTGGTCGCATTGGCATCGACCTTCGCGCTCTGCGCCGCCGGGTTCCTGCTGCTGATGGGCCATCTCGGGCATCTGCCAGCCGCCGTGTCGGTCGAGCAGGAGCGGGCAGCGCTGGCCGCACTCGGCATTGTGTCCGCATCGCTCTACGCAACCGGTCTCGCGCTTGGCGCCGAATCGCTGGCACGCACGAGCTTCTGGCTGCTCTACGCCGAGGAGGATCGCTACCGCCTGCTCGCTCGCAACATGACCGACGTGATCACGCGTCACGCCCGGAACGGCACGGTGCAGTTCGTGTCGCCGGCCGCTGAGCCGCTGTTCGGCGCCAGGGTGACGGATTTGCTCGGACACGGTCTGTTCGACCGCGTGCATGTCGCGGACCGTCCAGCTTATCTCACCGCATTGGCTGATTCCGCCTCGCATGGCGACGGCCGTTCGGTCGAATTCCGCGTACGCAAGGCAGCGCCGGACGCCCCCACCGAGACATTCGTCTGGATAGAGATGCGCTGCCGCGCCGTCGATCAGGCCGGCTTCGACGGAACCGGCGAGCGCGAGGTGGTGGCGGTGATGCGCGACATCACCAAGCGCAAGAAGCAGGAGACCGCGCTCCAGGAGGCCCGGGCCGAGGCCGATCGTGCCAACGAGGCCAAGAGCCGATTCCTCGCGACCATGAGCCACGAATTGCGCACGCCACTCAACGCCATCATCGGTTTCTCCGAAATGCTGATCAATGAAGGATCGATGATGATCGACGCCAAGCGGCGTCAGGACTATGCGCACCTGATCAACGATTCCGGTCATCATCTGTTGGCGGTGGTCAACGGCATCCTCGACATGTCGAAGATCGAGTCCGGCAACTTCGAGATCACGCCGGAGCCGTTCGCGCCGTGGCAGGTGATCGAGGAATGCTGCGCGCTGCTCGGCTACAAGGCGCGCGAGATGGGGATTGATCTGGTCGTCGATCTTCCCGAAAGCCTGCCGAACATGGTCGGGGACAAGCGCTCGTTGCATCAGATCATGCTCAATCTGGTGTCGAACGCGATCAAGTTCACCAAGCGCGGCGGCAAGGTCACGGTGAGCGCGCGGTCCGGTGCCGCCGACGTCACGGTCGTGGTCGAGGATACCGGCGTCGGCATCGGGACCGAAGATTTGCCCCGCATCGGCGACCCGTTCTTTCAAGCCCGCTCGTCGTACGACCGGCGGCACGATGGCACCGGGCTCGGCCTGTCGATCGTGAAGGGCCTTTTGGGACTGCACGGCGGCCGGATGGAGGTCGAGAGTAAGCTGGGTGAGGGCACCCGCGTTACCATTCGCCTGCCGCTGGATTGTGAGATGGCGCGCAAACGCAGCGAGACCGCATCCGCGCGGCAGCCTACCCAAACCACCGATAATGCGTCAGACAATCGCGTGAGGATCAGTGCCTAGCAAACGTCGTGACCCTGCCGTCGTCGTCGAACGACCAACGATCCTGGAGGCGCTCGGCTGGAGCAGCCGCGATGCCGTAGCGTTCATCGTCGCGGTCGCCGCCGCAATCTTGATCTTGATCAATACCTTGTTCCTGCAGGCAGCGCCGCATCCGGCGCCGATGGTCCAGAGCAGCGTCGCCGCGATCACGCCGCCAAGTCCGGCATCGAACCCGCTATCAGGGGCCGGGCAGGGACCTGCGCTTGCGAGCGCGAACGGTGCCAACCCGCCGCGCGCGAAGTCCGACGAGAGAGCCGCACCCAAGGCCGATCACGGCAAGACCACGACGGCGTCGGTGACTCCGGCCGCACCGGCCACACCCGCTCGCCCGAGTGCGGCGATGGTTGCCGACATCCAGCGCGAACTGTCACGCCGCGGCTTCTACGACGGGGTCGTTGACGGCCGCTACGGGCCGAGGACCGACGCGGCGATCCGCGACTTCGAGCAGGCTGCTGGCCTGCGGTCAGGCACCGAGGTGAACGAGACGCTGCTTCGATCGATCCGGAATTCGCTGGTCCGATCGAAAGCGGCTCTGCGTCCGCCGACGCCGATCCCGAATCCCAAGCCCGATCCGATCGCCGAGATGATTGCTCCCTCAAAACAGGTGGTTGCGGTGCAGCGAGCGCTCTCGGAATTCGGCTACGGGCAGATCAAGCCGACCGGTGTCCTCGATCCGGAGACCCAGTCGGCGATCCAGAAATTCGAGCGCGAACGCAAGCTTCCGGTCACCGGGCAGTTGTCCCACCGCGTCGTGCGCGAGCTTGCCTCGATCACCGGTCGGCCGCTGCAATAGGGCGATGATCTCGCCGGGTCACACCCGGTGACGACAACCGATGGATTCATCCTAACGGAACACGATCTAGTGTGGTGGTGCAGAAGTCCGCATCATTCTCGCGGCGAGTCCGACATGCGGACTTCTGAACCAAGCCACACTAGATTCAAAGAGTTGGCTAGTGTCCTTCGATTCCGAAGTTCGTATAAGAGGGCGCCGCGAAATGGTACGAACTTCGGAATCGGGACACTAGCCAGCGTTCTTGTCGAACACCATCACCTTGGACACGTACGCCCTGGCGTCACGCCGGTGTGAGAGTCCGCAGCGGGCGGCGATCGCGCCAAAATCTTCGCTCAAATAGCTCTTATAGTACGGCTCATGGTAGTGCTGCGGGAAGCGCTCCAGCACGCCGTCGTAATCGGGCTCGTCGCCCCGCTGAAGCGAATCCATCAGGATCAGCCTCCCGCCGGGCTTGAGCACGCGCGCCGCTTCGGCAATCACGGCTTGGCGCACCTCTGGCGGCAATTCGTGCAGCATGAAGATGCTCGTTACCGCGTCGCAGCTGTTGTCCGGCGCCGGGATCGCTTCCGCATTGGCGACCACGAAATGGGTGCGTGACCAGCGCTTGAGGTGACGCCGCGCGTGCCCGATATAGGCCTCCGACAGGTCGACGCCGATTACCGGCAGTCGCGGCCATGCCTGCTTGACAAAATCAAGGAAGCGCCCGGTGCCGCAGCCGATGTCGATCAGCCGCAATTTGCGCTGGTCGCGTCCAGCGAAAGCTTCCGCGAGTTGTGGCAGCGCCTGCCGCCGCATCGCATTGGCTGTTCCCTTGAACAGCACCTCGACCTGCGTATCGTAACGGTCGGCGGATTCGTCAGTCAGCCAGCCGCCCGATTGGAAATGAAAATTCTGCAGGTAGTAGTCCGGGCGCCGGCCGCGCGTCTTGACGTTGAGCACTTCGTGCGTCGCGTTACGCTTGCGACGCTCTGCGACTTCGGGAAGATCGCGGAAGAATAACCGGGAATGATCGAGCAACGTGAGGAGCGAGCCGTCGTGATCCGCGGGCAGGGGATAGATGCCGGCTTCGACATTGGCGAGATCCTGCTCGAACAGCGCCGTCATATCGGCGTTCAGGCGCCGCTCGATGCGTGGATCGGATCGCCGCTTCGGCGGCGGGCTCTCGCCGTCCTGTTGCCGTGCCTGTTCCGCGAGCCGGCGCACGAGGTAAAGATGCCCAGCATACCAGGCCATGCGCGGGAGTTGCCTCGACGCATAGGCAAGGCGCGTCGTCAGTCGTGAGAGCGGGTGGCTCATGCTCGCTAGTGTCCCGATTCCAAAGTTCGTTCCATTTCGCAGCGACCTCGCATACGAACTTCGGAATCGAAGGACACTAGCAACTCATTGAATCTAGTGTGGCTTTGGTTCAGAAGTCCGCATGTCGGATTCGCCGCGAAAATGATGCGGACTTCTGAACCACCACACTAGATTGGGCTTTTCTTTCACTTGCGCAAGGCCGCGAACGTGAAACCCATGGACTCAAATCCAAGGACCAAACCGTGCGCCCCTCATATCCAGAGAAGGGGACACGCTGCTATGAGCCGGGAATCCAGGACTGAGTAGAAGAACTGTGTAAGCGGGTGCCCGCATACATCGACAAACCAAGTTCGATCACATGTGGTAGGTGTGGCGTTCTGATGCACGCAGCTGTGAGCTAGTCGGATGCCTCCAAAAACCTTCCACCACCCGATTGGCAGATTCGCGCAGTGGCGCCGCAAGTTCGCCGATCGGCTTGGACGCCGTCTCGGCCAAGCGCCGCGTGTCGTGCACGCGCAGGGCGCGCGCTTTCTCGTGGATACCACCGATTACATCGACCAGTGCATCGCCTGGGACGGCATATGGGATGGCCCGCAACTCGATCGGCTCGCGGCCGTAAGTTTCACCGCACAACCCATTGACTACTTTATCGACGTTGGGGCCAACTCCGGGTTCTACAGCGTTATGTTTGCGCTTCGAAACCTTGCTCGGCGAGTCGTCGCGTTCGAGCCTGATCCGGGCAACTACGCACGACTGATCGGCAACCTCACGCTCAACGGACTAGACAGCCGAGTCGATGCGCATCGTCTCGCACTTGGCGATACCGACGGCGAGGTGACGCTTTACGAGGGCGCCAAGTGGAACAGGGGCGAGTCTACAATTGCCGTACCGGAACAGACACCAAGGGAGATGACTCATGTGGTCCGGCAGGCGCGCTTTGACGAGAAATTCGCGCTGAGCCATGAGAAGATCATCATCAAGATGGATGTCGAAGGCTACGAGTTTCACACACTCGCCGGGATGCAGCAAACCCTTCGCCGAAACGCCTGCTACGTTCAGGTTGAGCTATATTCAGACCGGCTTGATGAGCTAAAGCGGCTCTTTGCCGATCTTGGCTACCGCTTTGTGCATACCGAATCGATTGATCATTTCTTTACCAACATGACGGACGAATAAAGTGGGTGGCAGTAACGGCAAACCCAATGGGTCTCATTGGCGAGGCGGCGCTGCGTCTTGGCATACGTAGGGCATCGCGCGGAACAATTGCGCCATTCCGTGTACCTCACTCCAGCACGGTACTTTTGGCGCGCCGGCAAACGCTGCTTGTGCGCCGAACAGGGCTACGCCCGCTACAGCGCCTGTGACGCCAAGCCCGATGATTCGGTCTGTCCTGAAGCCTTGCGCGTATGCGTAAAGGACTGCTGCCGCAGTCAATAGAATGATCGTGAGCATTGTTCTCTCTCTGGTTTGTGGGGCCTTTTTCTCGCCAGCACAAGCCTGACAC
This sequence comes from Hyphomicrobiales bacterium, assembly GCA_009377695.1. Lineage (GTDB taxonomy): Bacteria > Pseudomonadota > Alphaproteobacteria > Rhizobiales > Xanthobacteraceae > VAZQ01. Next base: position 25,629 of record WHTP01000049.1, read on the forward strand.
CTGGGCCCGGCATCTACAATCAACGGCGACACGCGAAATGGTCGCATGTGCACAAACGTCATCTCAGTGTAGCGTGCTTCTTGTCTAGCTCCGCGCCCGTCACACGATCGCCTTAGGTCATAAGCCGAAGGACACGTCGATGCTCTCAGCGACGGATTATCGACGATATGCGGATGAAGCTATCGAAGCGGCATGCAACGCCACGTCAGATGAAATTAGAAAGCACTTTCACGACCTAGCGAACACATGGATAGCCGCTGCTGCTGCCGCCAGGAGCGAAGAGAATATGTCGATTTCGCGCGAGCCGTTGAGCCAGGGGCGCCTGCATCATTCAACGGCATGCGATTTGATCTGGGCTCGCCCGTAACACGGATCAGCTTAGTTGTTAGTCGCCGCCCAGCGGGCAGATCCTCCAGGCCGCTACCGATGTACTCCAAGTTCGCTAAGAGCCGCGTCGCGCAACGCTTCCGGGTCGCGCTCTCCTTTCAACGCTCTCGCTATAATTTTGGCCGCCAACGCCTCCCTTCCAGTGCTTAATCCAGCATTTTGGATGATGCGCCAGGCGCTATCCAAAGCTTCGCTCATGGCATTCTGTGCTGGGAGATCGAAGACAACACCTTGCGGAAGAAATGGACGGATCGGCATCGGTAATGCCCTCGCAGGCGCACTTGAGTGGTCACGGCGAAAAGTCAGCTAAAATTTATATCAGCGAGACCCGAAATTTGTCCGCGGCGCTTTGGCTCACCGCGCGTTAGACAGCCGCATCAGGTTGGCAATCGTCCCGCTAGTCGTGTCCCGGGCCCGGCGCACCTTGGGGGCGAACTAGACCAGCCACAGAGACCATGACGTCTGAACCTTCTATGAGGGGCTGCCTTGTACCGTGGCACGACAAGGTCATGGCACGACAAGGTCATGGTCCAGAATGCGCCGAACCTGTATCCCTGGTCGGGCGCGATGGAGCGACCGATGCGCCTGAAATCTGCGATCTGGGTGGCGGCTTATGTCCGCCGTTGCAATATCGAGGGTGCCTTTGCGGCGGTGCGCCGGCGTGGCGCCGAGGATGCCGGCGCGATCTTCATCAAGGTCAATCGCCTCGACGGCACGGCGGAACTGTTCGCTCCCGCGCCGCAGAGCGCGTTCGACGATGCGCGGCCGGCCGACCGGGCATTCAGCCGGTCCTTCGGCAAGGAACCGGTGCCCGAGCAGAAGGTCGAGGACAAGCTCGCGAAGGAGACGAGTTTCGACCCTGATGTTTGGATCGTCGAGGTCGAAGACCGTGGCGGACGTCACTTCATCGACAACGTCGTCACGTAATGCGTGGTCCCAAAGTGAAAGCCGATTTTTGCAAAAGGTCACGCCAACTGCGCCGGCGCAGGCGGATTTTGCCGGCTTAATTGTCGGCCGCAGCCCGGCGCAGCACCGCGTCGGCCTTCCGCGCAATGGTGCCCGCGAGGGCAGACGGCGCCCGCCGCCCGGTTTCCGCGGCCGCATGGATCGTGTGAGAATCGCGGGTCTGGTGGCCGGCTGGCTCGGCCGCACGCAGGATCGCGATCAGGCGGCGCGCGGCCTCTACGCTGATCTCGCGATAGAGCGCGGACAGTTCGTAGACCCGGTCGACCGATTGGCCGACGCTGGGATTCATGAACAGCACGATGCGTTGCAGGACATCGGCCGGGATGCTCAATGCCTTGGCGGCGGCGATCATCGGCTCGCCCAGTTCGTCTTCCACGATGCGACGCGACTGCGGACAGGAGATGCCGAGCGCGCGCTCGAGCTCGCGCATCACGGTCGAGGTGTGATGCCTGAGCGCGGCCGTTTCGATCCGCCAGATGTCGGCCCGTTGCAGCGGGGCAGGCGGTTCATCCGGCGGCCAATCGGCGTAGTCGAGACTGAGCAGGATGAGCCTGCGCTCCAGACGGTCCGCCGCGAAGAACGATTCGCACAGCTCGCGCGCTCCGGGATCGTCGACGGGCGGCGCAGCCTCGTGATCGCTTCCGGCGCTGCCAGTCCCGCTCTCGTCGGCGCTCGCGATCGGTGATGATGCCGTCTGCTCCGTTGGCGGTGTCTGCTCGGTCGGCGGGTTTGCTGCGGCTGTCCCCGTCCCGGGCGCATTGTCGATTGGCGCTTGCGGCTTCCCGCGCTTCTCGAGAATGCCCGCATAGATCGCGCCGCGCTCCTGGATGATCGCCTCGCAATCCGCCGGCGTCAGGCAGGGCGAATGCAACAGCACCGGCGCGGCGACCTCGAGCACGTCGCGTGCGAGCTGCAGCACGATCGGACGCGGCGCGCAGGCATGCGGTGCGAGCCGCATCGATACCGCCGCGCGCGTGGCGATGTCGGTCTCGTCGATCAACCGCATCGCAAGCTCGGTGTAGTGCCGTTCGTCGTCCGGCGAATGCACCGGGCTGCGCAGATATTGATCGGTCAGCACCCGCAGCAGCGTCGGTCTGATGTCGACGCCTTTGCGGTCGAGATCGAAGAGTCCCTCGAGTCCCGGTGGTGTTGAAATGTTTACCATCGCGCGACACTGCTTCTCGTTTTCTCGAAAACTAGAGCGGCTGCGTTAGCGGACCGTTAACCTTGCAGGTTTCTATTTCGAAGGTCGAACGGTATAGGCGGGCCAGGAGGGCCTGGTGGGGGTTTCGGAATGGGGACTGTGATTGGATTTCCCGAGCACGGGCGCGGCTCGCGCGAGGGCAGGGTGATCGGAACGAGCGCCGAAACGGCAACCGTCATTATTCTCCCTGTCATCCGGATCGAGCGCTACACCGATGAGCCGGCGAAGAGCGCAAGCCGCGGCCCGCGGCGCCGCAGACGCCGCCGCATCTCACGCAGCAAGGCCAGCGCCTGAAGGTTGATCCAATGATGCGCCGTCCGCGCTCGCTTAACGTGCTGCGCGGATCTCGGCGGGCCACGGCGTTCGTCTTGCTCCTGACCGCGGCCGGCCTGTCTGGCGGCTGCGTCTTGAACGGCGACTTCAACCGCATCCGCCCCGAGCTCGTCTCCGAGAACATGCATGACTGGGTCGGCCGCGACGCCGTCGCCGCGGTCGGCGGCCCGATCTCCGAATTCCGCACCACCGATCAGGAGCGTGAACTGCGCGACCGCGCCTACGCGCTGATCGAACCGCCCTACAATCGCGGCCGCTGGAACAGCGTGCTCCGCGAATACGGCTTCAAGAACGATCCCGAGAATCCGAAGCCGTTTGATCGCACCGAGTATCTCTACAAGCTGCACAAGGTCTATCGCCGCTCGGAAGCATCCGCCTATGCGCAGATCGTGACCGATGCGCGCAACGATGTCGAACGGCTGGGCCCGTTCTTCACCACCGCCCAGCGCGTCACCGACATGGACAAGCGTCGCGCGCAGAGCCTCGTCCATGTGTCCGACCTCAACCCGCGCGAGAGCGGCAACGCCGTCGCCCGCAACCGGGAGAACGCCGCGATCATCGCCTGGGTGTGCGTGGCGCTGAAGGAGCGCGTCGCGTCCTATCGTTATGCGCTCGAGCGACTGGTGATTGCGGTGCCGTCGCCGGGCGCGGCAGAAGCGGACCGCGCCATCGGCCTTTTGGTTACGCGGCTCGGGCAATATTGCAACGGCATCGGCGGCGCGACCGTCGCCGTGCGTGGCTAATTCGGAAAAAAGAGCCAAACACATCATTTCGCACATCACTGCACGCATTTCGCGGCGGTGAGGGCGGTCTTGGCCGCGGACATCAGGCCCGGCTCGGGCGCCAGCGCCTTGATCACGATCAGGCCCGCCAGCGTCGGCGATTCTACGATCAGCCGGTCGGCGGCGGTGACCTCGTCGTCGCCCGGCAGATCGCTGCGTTGCTCGGTCGTCATCAGTTCGAGCTCGATCACGCGGCGGCCGGCGGCGCGATCGTTGATGGCGTAATAGGCGACGTCGCTGTTGGTGTAGAACGACACCGACGTGTAGGCCGGGCTGACCGGCACGGAAAACTTCAGCGGCCCCTTGCCGAGGTCGTAGCGGCAGATGGCCATCGCAAAGGCCGGGTCGAGGAACGGCACCGTCGAATCATCTGGTGTCGGCGCTGCGATCGCGGTCACCGCGTTGACCTGAGCCAATGGCGAGAGCCGCGCATAGGCGTCCTGGGTCGCGAGCTCGGGCAGCCAGAGCACCGTGGTCAAATGCACGATGCCGCCGAGCAGCACACCGCCGAGGAGCCAGAGCGCGATCCGGATCATGGGCACGCCCTCCGCGTGATCGACGGCATCGTCACTTCACTGCCGCGCGTGGTGACGCCGAGCGGCGTGTCGTAGAGCCGCAGCACCAGCGTGTAGCGCTCGGCGCCGCCGCTCGGCAGCCAATTGCCGGGCCGCGCGCGCGGGCTCACCGTGATCTCGAACGCGCCGTTGGCGCGGCGCATCACCTCGTGGCTGGTGAAGCCGTGCCGTTGCACGGAGTTGCCCACGAGGCCGCCGTTCGGATCGTAGAGCGTGATGGTCCAGTAGCGCGCCTGCGGCGTCATTCCGCTGACCACGACGTCGCAGCGCCCATCGAGCGGCTCGCCCTTGTCGTCGCGGCGCGCCCGGAATGCGATGCCGTCACCCGAGCCGATCGGAAGCTCGCCGCTGCGGGCGACCATGGCGCGCGCGTAAGGGTCGATGCTCCGCGTGCCGTGCTGCGGCCATGCGTTCCAGGCGCCGACCGTCAGGCCGCCAACGGCCTGCCCTTGCGTCAGCGCAAGCCAAGTCGCGCCGAGGCCGACCAGAGCCGCGACGCCAAGTGCAAACAATGTTCCGAGCAGCAGTCTCACGTTTGGAGGCGGTTGTTTCTTGCACCCTCTCCCCGCGCTTGCGGGGAGAGGGCACGAAAGTTGATTCAACGAATCAGGATCGGGTGAGGAGCCTCGTCGGATTGTAATTTACGAAGCCCCTCACCCAATCCTCAATCGTGGAGATAGCGTCTTGCCCTCTCCCCGCAAGCGGGGCGAGAGCACAGTAACAGGCGCTCGCGCATGCGGCTACGCTTGCAATGCGAGCGCGTCAATTGCCGCGGATGGCGCCGGGACCCTGCCGGTCGGAGGCGGAGGCGAACGCGCCCTTTGGCGCTGCGGCCGGTGGCGGCAGGTCGGCGCGGCTCTCGGGGGTATCGCGGGCGGCGAGCGCGCGCGTCATGTCGTCCATGGTCTGTTCGAGGCGGGCGAGGATTTCCGCGCCGCGGCGGGTCAGCACGTATTGGCGCCCGCGCGAATCGACCGGCGGGCGGACATCGGCGACCGCCGGCCGCGACGAACTCGGCGCTTTCTGGTTCAGGCCGGGCAGGGGAGCCAGCTCGATGCCCTCATGGGCATGCAGCATGATCTGCTGCCAAGTCATCGCCGGCAGCGAGCCGCCGGTCATGCGGTTGCTCGGCCGATAGTCGTCATTCCCGTACCAGACGCCGGCGATGTAATTGCCGGTGAAACCGACAAACCACGCGTCGCGATAGGCATTGGTGGTGCCGGTCTTGCCGGCGATCGGAATGCCGGGAAGGATGGCGCGCCGGCCGGTGCCCCGTTCCGCCGCCGAGTTCAGCATCATACTCATGTCGAGCGCGACCTGCGGATCGATCACCTGCACCGGTTTCTTGCCGTCGCGGTCGAAGCGCCAGACCAGATCGCCGTTGCCGGTGCGCAACTCGAGGATGGCGTGCGGCGTGATCGACTTGCCGCCATTGACGAAGATGCCGTAGCCGCCGGTGTGATCGAGCACCGTGACCTCATTGGCGCCGATCGGCATCGACGGCGTGTCGATCAGCGGTGTGCGCAGCCCGGCCTTGCGGGCGATGTCGCGGATCTTGACGCGGCCGGCCTTGGGACTGCCGCCGCCGAGCGCGATCGAGAGCTTCACCGGAATGACGTTGATCGAGCGCGTCAGCGCCATGATCAGCGGCATCCGACCGGAATAGCCGCCGGAGTAATTCTTCGGGCACCAGTTTCCGATGCAGACCGGCGAGTCGACGACGATCGAGGTCGGCTTGAAGCCGCCGCTCTGCAGCGCGGCCGCATAGACATAAGGCTTGAACGAGGAGCCGGGCTGGCGCAGCGCATCGGTCGCGCGGTTGAACTGGCTGTCGCCGTAGTCGCGCCCGCCGACCATCGCGCGCACCGCGCCGTCGTGCTCCATCAGCACGGCGGCGGCCTGCGTGGTCTTATACTCGCGGCCGTGCTGGCGCAGCATGTTCTCGACCGCCTGGTCGGCCTCGCGCTGCAGGTTCAGGTCGATCGCCAGCCGCGCGATGAACACGCGGTCCAGCACATTGCGCGGCAGCTTGGTCGCGAGCTTCTTCATCTCGTCGAACGCCCAGTCGAGATAGTAGTTGGGCGCGCGCTCGTCGCGGCGGTCGACGACCGTTGCGGGATTGCGGCGGGCGCCGAACACCTGGCCTTCGGTCATGAACCCGGCCTCGACCAGGTTGTCGAGCACGACATTGGCGCGGGCGCGCGCGGCCGGCAGGTTGATGTGCGGCGCGAATTTCGACGGCGCCTTGAACAGGCCGGCGAGCATCGCGGACTCGGCGAGGTTCACGTCGCGCGCCGACTTGTTGAAATAGTACTGCGCCGCGGCGTCGACGCCGAAGGTGCCGCCGCCGAGATAGGCGCGGTCGAGATAGAGCTTGAGGATGTCCTTCTTCGAGAGCCGCACCTCGAGCCACAGCGCGAGGAAGGCTTCCTTCACCTTGCGCTCGATGGTGCGCTCGTTGTTGAGGAACAGGTTCTTGGCGAGCTGCTGCGTGATCGAGGAGCCGCCCTGCACCACGCCGCCGGCGCGCGCACTGATCAGGATCGCGCGAAACGTGCCCGGTATGTCGATGCCGAAATGCTCGTAGAAGCGCCGGTCTTCGGTGGCGAGCGTCGCCTTGACCAGGTGATCGGGGAATTCGTCGAGCGGGATCGCGTCGTTGTGGCGGATGCCGCGCGAGCCGATTTCGTTGCCGTAGCGATCGAGGAAGGTGACGGCGAGCGAGGAGGCCTTGAGCCAGTCATCGTCGCTGGTCTCGCGGAAGGCGGGGATCGCGAGCGCGAGCATCAGCACCAGCCCGGCGGCGCCGGTGGTCAGGCCTTCCGACAGCGGCTCGACCATCATCCACCGCTTCCAGCCCGAGGTGTGGAAGCGGTCCATAAAAACGGTGAAGCGCTCATAAAGCTCACGCGCCCAGCGCCGCGTCTGGAACAGACCGGAATCGATGCGCGCGTCGAGGTCGAGCAGGAAGCGCTTGAGCTTCGCGTGCCAGCCTTCGGGTCGCGGATCGTGGTTGAAGGTATCGCCCAATTGGATTCAGGTCCGGCTTCAGGTCCGAATGAACGTTCGTTCAGTCTTGTTTGCTCTGCATTACCGGCACAATTACGGCCTGGACCGTGCAAATTTACCGTGGTTCGGGGGCGATTCTTAGCCGATCCGAGGCGTTTTCACTATTGCAGGCGGGATACAGGGTGAACGAAAACGATACGATCGGTAGGTATGGGGGTAACGGCATGTGGGGCGGGTGAGGCAGTACCTGGGCCTGTAGCCCGGGTTGAGCGCAGCGAAACCCGGGATGGGCTTGGCGTGTTCCCGGATTTCGCTTCGCTCAATCCGGGCTACCGGCGCTACGCAAGCTTCATCCTTCTCGCGAGGCATAAGCTCCTCCGAGGTTTGCCAGAATTCCCCTCGCCCAGAAGGGGAGGGGGCGGAGCGCCGACAGGCGCGCGGGTGCAAGCGGCACCCGTTGGGCGGGCCGATGACGCCGGCCCGCAGGCGCATAGCGCTGCGCCTCACGCCCCTTGCGCCGCAGACAAGCCTGCGCAATCTGCGCAAGTGTCCACGAGAGACGTTCGCCTCTCGGCGCTCCGCCACGGACCGATTTTTGACCTCGGACTGCGCTTCGGACACCAGGACAAATCCCTTTCGGGATTTTGACCGGGCGGTTTGCACCCGCTGGTCCTGGGCGTACTGCCCCGTGAAGGGCGGCCTCTCGTAGTAGAGGCGGGACAGTGACCCGAGGCCCCCGGGCACCGGTTACGAGCCAAGTGCGCAGGCGCCGCATCCCGCTCCGACTCTGGCTCGTCTCCGGAGACGCCCTCGGTGAGCGGGACGACAGGACGATAGTCGCAAGCAAGCAACTGTCCAAATGCGGGCGGCGATTTTTGCAGGCGAATTGGGGGCAAGCTGTTGATGGGCGCGATGTTTCGGATGAAGTTGCGCAGCGAAATTCGATCCTTGGCGCCGCAACTTGTATCCACAGCAAAACGCAGGCGGACTGAACGCGCCAAACGCGCTACTCGGGTCAACCGCTCATCCTTCTCGCGAGGCATCAGGTCCTCCGAGGTTTTGCCAGCCTTCCCCTTGCCAAGGGAAGGTTAGGGGGCGGAACGCCGACAGGCGCACGGGTGCAGCGGCACCCGTTGAGCGGACCAATGACGTAGGTCCGCAGGCGCCTTCGCGATGCCCTCACATCCCTTGCGCGGCGGACAAGCCCGCGCAGTCTGCGCAAGTGTCCACGAGGGACGTTCGCCTCTCGGCGCTCTACCCTCACCTAGACGGTTGCACAAGCGCGCAAGGCCGCGAGGATCGTCAGCGGCCGGCTCGCGGCTCGGCGCGCCGATCCCGAGCTTGTGTTTCTGGCTTCGCGCCACAACCCGACACGGGATGGATTGCCTGCTTACGGCAACGCCCTTTGCCATGCGTGGCGTAGCTAGCCGCAGACCTTGGGTTTTATGACCTATTGGTGCATTGCCTCACGGGCCATGCTCCCCGAGGCGTGAGTGCCCGGCCCTTGCGGCGAGCCTTGATTGTACATTTAGGCCTGCGCGATTGCTTCCAATTCTGGACAACACCGGATAGCTCTAGTCTCGGGTGAGCAAAAATGATTCGCAAGGATAACGTTGTCAGGGTGTTCGGCGGGGAAATCGAGCTTCCGGCCGCCGATAACACGGCCGAGGCGCTTCAAATCTATCGCGCCGCCAACGAGCGTTTTAGACAAATCCCTTGGCCCGCGCCGTTCGGAAAAACCTCTCACTCACTGAGGCTGGGGGACGCTCGCGACCTGAGCGCAATTCCCGATGAATCGGTGCATTGTCGTTACGTCGCCCCCGTATTGGACGCTCAAAGAATATCCCCGCACCACAGGACAGCTTGGCGCGACAGAGGACTACGAAAGCTTTTTGACCGAATTGGATAAGGTCTGGCGCGAGTGTCAGCGCGTGCTTGTACCCGGCGGGCGGGTTTGCTGTGTCGTGGGTGACGTGTGCTTGCCCCGACGCAAATTGGGTCGGCACCTTGTTATGCCCTTGCACGCGGACATTCAGGTTCGTGCCCGCGCGTTGAATTTGGACGTTCTCACACCGATCATGTGGCACAAAGTCGCGAACGGTGTCACTGAGGCCGAAGGAAACGGTGCTGGATTCTATGGGAAGCCATATCAGCCGGGATCAATAGTTAAGAACGACATTGAATACATTTTGTTTCTGCGGAAAGGCGGTCAGTACCGCACGATCAAGCCGCTGCAAAAAGTCCTCTCGATGCTTACCAAGCAGGAAATGCAGGATTGGCTTCGCTCGATCTGGACCGACGTTCGTGGCGCGTCGCTTCGCAACGGCCATCCTGCTCCCTATCCGCCTGCCGTGGCAGAGCGCCTCATTAAACTCTTTTCTTTCGCGGGTGATACGATTCTCGATCCATTTGGCGGGACCGGGAGCACTGCCATCGCAGCCATAGGGGCGGGTCGAAATTCAATCTCGGTCGAGATTGAGCCAAGGTACATTGAACTGGCCGAAGGCAACATTCAGGCGGCTGCAAATCAACGCCGTTCGGAGGGAGCCACTAAGGCCGAATTGCTTGTTCACAAACCACGCAAGAAACGGAACGGGGCCGGACTTGCCATACAGACTGCTCGACGAATTTCGTGATCTTTTCCAAGGAAACGTCTTTCGCCACCGCGCATCTAATCAGGGCGACTTCGTAGCGTTTCAATTTTTCGAGGACCTTTACAGCCTTCCCAATCCATCCGCGAAATACGTCGCGCGCGTGGACCAGGGCGTTTCCGTTCTCAACGTGCAGAATCGCCGACATGGTGTCAAAGCGCGCCGAGGCGATGGCAGCTTCGGCGAAATCGTCCCGCATGTGGAGCCAATCATGGACCCCGGCTATCATGTGAAGCGGGGCCCAATTGCGACAATCGAAATTGGAATCGAAGTGAAGATCATCCAAAAGGCGATGATCCGACAAATCGACAGGGTGATAAACGACCTTCGGGGCCAAGTTGAGCAATTCAAATCAAAGCACGGGCAGCCGATCACTATCGGAATCGTCGGCGTGAATCGAGCGAGTCAGTACATCTCCTATGAAGCCGACAAAGAATGGCCTACGACGGGCGCCGGACGGCACAAGCATCCTTATCAGGAGGCGGATGAAACCGAAGCGCGCCTCTTATCGCTGGCGGCCCCACACTTCGACGAATTTCTGATCCTGCGATTCACGGCGACAAACAGTTCCCCATTCCGTTTAATTGGGTTGACCCGCGTAAGACCAGCCTCGACTACGGCGCGGTCCTAGCGCGGGCAAGTAATCGCTTCCAAACGAGATGAAGCGGGAAGAGCGCGTGGTAAAAAAAGGACGCAAACTCATCCAGTCACAGGGTGGCAATCGCAGGCCGGCTCACAACGTGATTTATCTCGCGTGCCCGTATACCGATCCGGACCCAGCAGTTCGGAAAGCAAGATTTGAGGTAGCAACCGCGGTCGCAGCCGACCTTATCCGGGCCGGTCATATCGTCTACAGCCCAATTACGATGACCCATCCGATTGACATGGTGTTGGCTGGCGCGTCAAACACTCTGGGTTCAGACTATTGGGTGGCTTTCGACGAAGCCTTCATGGAAATGTGCTCGGAAATAGTCGTGATCCGGCTTGACGGATGGCAGCGAAGCACCGGCATTCGTCGAGAGATTGCCTACTTCACGGACCGCAAGAAGCCGATCCGATATGTGAACCCACCAAGTTCCATAACGTCTGGTCAGTAGGAATCCATTTCAGGAACGAGGCAGCATACGCACCAAGCAAGACCGCGACCCAACCAAGCCTCCTGCACATACTGTAACGCTTAATTTTGTCGCTGCGATAGAAATACAGACCGAGGACAACGAATAAGGTCGTGCCGATTATTCGATCTCTAAGTCCGGACACGTTGAACCAATACGGCATCCAATCATTCAAAAAATACAAAGCCCAGAAGTAGAGGCCCCATACAATCGTAATTATTGGGCCGCGGCTAACATCGGGGCTGTTTCTGAGGCCACCAATATAAACCCCTCTAATGGTTTGCGAGGTGCCCTCTGGCGTACGGTAATAGTACTTTGGTAGCCAATCATAAACTGTTAGAAAATCCCATATTGCATAGAGGGTGAAAATCAGCGCGTGAATAAACAACCACCAAACCAAAAGCTTGGAGGTCATTAACAAAACCATGTAGATAAACACCAGCAATATGTCGATCGCAAAACGCCAAAAGATTCTGAGCGGCCTGTCAGCGATGGAAAATAGGTAACCGTCCCAACTAAGCACAGTCGCTGTCATCGCTGCGACAAGAATGAGTTGCTGTTGCCACTCCGCCATGCAGGGCCAGCGGCCAGATTGAACCCAATTCATCTGAGCAATCGTCGTCGCTGCACCGACGCTGATTGCTACCGCGAAAAGTCGCCTAATTAAGTCATCGCGAATTTTCGCGCGAACATCTTCCTGCCTGTCTGGCGGACGTTGCGCTTGGGTCGTATCGGTCAAAGGAGTCCCCGCTAATCGCCGATTCGGTTTAATATTACCGCTGGAGACTGATTCGATCCATTTGGATCGGTGGCAGTTATTGCAATTTGGGTTGTTGCAGTTCGCCGAGCGTGCGGCGATCGAAGCAGGCTTCTGGCAAATCAGGCTGTATACGAACGAAGCCATGACCGAGAATATCGGCCTGTATCGTGGCATCGGTTACTCGGAGACGCACAGGGCCGAGAGAAGGGTCTTCGGCGGGTCTACATGGCGAAGCTGTTGCCATAGCCGCTCAGCGTCAGGACGCGTGACGTACGCGCACGGTTATGTGCGGATCTGTCTTGAGCCGAGCAGGATCGCGACCACATCGCGGTTCTCTGGGTCGGCCATCACACCCGCGAGGCTGGACGCCTCGGGAATAGCCTCGCCATCGGCGACTAGGCCGTCCACATGCAAAGCCAGTGCCTCCTCGGCCATGGTGCGCGCGTCGTCCAAGTTCTTTCCGGCCGTCACAACGCCTGGAAAGTCGGGAAATGACACGCCGTAATCGCTGGCGGCTTCCTTGCGGATGAGACCAATATACTGGCGCACGGTAGCTACCTCAGGTTTGTGGCCGGATTGCTTCCCAATGCTTCGGAGCGTGCCGATCGGGATGGCCCGCTCCGGGAGGAACATAGGTTACGTCAGCGGTCAAGCACGCCGGCGAAAATCCTTTCGCCGGGTCAGCATTAATGCTCCGGGCAGGTATGAACCTCCACCGTCACATGCGACAGACCGGCGACTTCCTTGAGTCTCGCCTTGTAGATCGATGGGTCTTGCGGCGCGTCGGAGACGATCGAAGCCAGGAGTGAGAAGTGTCCCGGCCCCACGCGCCAGATGTGCAGGTCGCTGACCCGGTCGTGATCGATCTCAAGCTTTTCCCTGACGTGCGACGACAGGGCAGGGTCGGGCGCCATGTCGAGCAGCGTCGCGCCCGCCGTGCGAATGAGGCCAACCGACCACCACGCGATCACGATCGCGCCGACAAGTCCGACGATTGGGTCCATCCAGACCCAGCCGTAAAAGCGCGCCGACAATAACCCGACGATGGCCAGGATCGACGTCAGCGCGTCGGCCAGCACGTGCAGATAGGCGGCGCGCAGGTTCGTATCGTGATGGTCATGATGATGGCCGTGATGCTCGTGATGATCATCCTCGCGCAGGAGGAATGCGCTCAGAAGATTGACGGCAAGGCCGACCACGGCGATCGCAATGGCTTCATTGAAGCTGATCGCGACCGGCGCGAGAAGGCGTTGCACCGACTCGTATCCGATAAAGAGCGCGACCAGGCCGAGAATGATCGCACTGGCAAAGCCGGCCAGTTCGCCGAGCTTGCCGGTGCCGAATGAAAAACGCGGGTCATGGGCATGCCTGCGAGCGAACCAATAGGCGAAGCCGGCAATCGAAAGCGCGGCGGCATGGGTGGACATGTGCCAGCCGTCCGCGACGAGCGCCATCGATCCGAAGAGTGTGCCGCCGACAATCTCGACGACCATCATGACCGCCGTGAGGACGACGACAAACCAGGTGCGGCGGGCATGACGATCGTGCCGCGCTCCCAGGAACGCGTGATGATGCTGCCACCGGTCGATGGAATGCGCATGCATGAGGGTGTCTCCGCGGCGTCGCGATGGTCGATATCTCAATCTAATATCGCGGCCCGGCTGCAAAAGGGCGATGGTCCAGGCGGCGACCCGCCGATTGTTCCCGCGAACGAACACGCTATCGGTGCGTCTTTTATCCATGGCCTGATTTGATGCCTGATTTGATCTAGGGCCTGACCCAGTCCAACCGCGATGCGCCGAGAGCCGCGCGTTCGTGCCGTGGCTTAGTGGTCGACTTGTCGGTCGATTTGGCGATATACCCGGCCCGCTTCCGCGCCGGACGCGCCGTAACGAATCGATTCTGATGCCGCGAAACGACAGCGATCACGACCTTCCGTTCTGGAAGCGCAAATCCCTCTCGGAGATGACCGACCGGGAATGGGAATCGCTGTGCGACGGCTGCGGCAAGTGCTGCCTGGTCAAGCTCGAGGACGCGGACGATTCATCCAAGACCTATTTCACCGATGTCGGCTGCAAGCTGCTCGACGGCGAGAGCTGCCGCTGCACCGACTACAAGCATCGCGCCGCCAAGGTGAAGGATTGCGTGAAGCTCACGCCGCGCAACATCCGCCGCATCGTCTGGCTGCCGCCGTCCTGCGCCTACCGGCTCGTCGCCGAGGGCAAGGATCTCTACTGGTGGCATCCC
>WHTP01000137.1 GCA_009377695.1 Hyphomicrobiales bacterium
AGGGCAGCATCGCCCCGATAAACTCCCGACATCGCCAGATCACTCACAGCGGTTGGGGCGGCGTAATAAGCTGCGCAGTGTTGAGCGGATCCTCGACCATTGCCCCCCACCAAATGTTTTCGCACGGCCAGGGTCAGAAGCGGAAGGGCTCGCGGCGAGCATTTCTGATCCGCTTCGCCCCCGAACGCTGGCGTCGCGCGATTTGGCCCTACCGCCCCGCGGCGTAGCCCTGCATGCCGCGCGGATTGGCGGCGGCCTTGCGGCGCTTGCCCTCACGCGAGGCGGCGGTGAGCCGACCTTCCGACCAGCCGTCTGCCACCTCCACGTTATGGCCGCGGCGGCGAAGCTCCTTGATCGTCTCCTGCGGGAGGCGGCTTTCGACCACGAGCACACCCGGCCGTGCCTCGCGAGGCCAGAACGACGACGGGAAATGCTCCGAGTGCCACGCCGGCGCGTCGATCGCCTCCTGCAGATTCATCCCGCAATGCACGTGGCGCAGGAAGAACTGCGTGACCCACTGGTCCTGCTGATCGCCGCCGGGCGAGCCCCAGGCGAGATAGGGCTCGCCGTCGCGCAGCGCCATCGTGGGCGACAGCGTGATGCGCGGACGCTTGCCGGGCGCGAGCGCATTCGGGTGCCCTTCGTCGAGCCAGAACTGCTGGGCGCGGCTGCCGAGACAGAAGCCGAGTTCGGGAATGGTCGGGGAGGATTGCAGCCAGCCGCCGGACGGCGTCGACGAGACGATATTGCCGGCGCGGTCGATGATGTCGAAATGCACGGTGTCGCCGCGCATCACGCCGGTGCGCTCCAGCTTGCCGCCGTCGACAATGGCTAGGCTTGGATCGTTGGTGTCGTCATGGGTCCAGACCTGACGTCCGACCGTCGGCTCGCCGACGCCCGGCGCCGCAAGCCGCTGGCCACCCGGCACGCGGATCTCGAGCCGCATGCCGAAGCCCGGGATGTTGCCGGGACGCTGGTCGAGTGACGCCTCGTTACTGACGAGCTTGCGTCGCGCATCGTTATAGGCATCCGAGAAAAGCACGTCGCCGGGCACCGTCACGAAATCGGGATCGCCGTAGAAAGTCTCGCGGTCGGCGTAAGCGAGCTTCGAGCACTCGACCACGGTGTGGATGAAATCGGCGCTGGTCGGATCGGCGCCATCGAGATCAAAACCCTTGAGCAGCGCGAGCTGCTGCAGCATCGCCGGACCCTGGCTCCAAAATCCGCTCTTGCAGACCGTGTAGCGGCCATATTGGTAAGTCATCGGCGCTTCGACGCGCGGCGTGAACCGCGCCATGTCGTCCGCGGTGAGCACGCCGCGGTGACGCTGGCCGCTCGAATCCATCAGCTCTTGGGTGCGGCAGAAGCGGTCGATCGCCTCGGCGACGAAGCCCTGCGACCACATCTTGCGAGCGTGCTCGATCTGCTTGTCGCGATTGCCGCCGACGCTTTCGGCCTCGCGCAGGATACGCGCATAGGTTTCGGCGAGCTGCCTGTTGGCGAAGAGAGTGCCGGGTGCGGGAATCTTGCCGCCGGGGAGATAGACCGCCGCCGAGGTCGGCCAATGCTCGCGGAACAATTGCTCGACCGTGCCGATGGTGAAGCTCGCACGCTCGACCAGCGGATGGCCTTCGCCGGCATAGTAGATCGCGGGCTTGAGCACATCGGCGAGCTGCATGGTGCCGTAGTCGCGCAGCAGCAGCATCCAGGTCTCGAACGTGCCGGGCACGCAGCAGGCCAGCAGCCCAGTACCGGGGACGAGATCGAGCCCAAGGCCCTTGTAGTGCGCAATGGTCGCGCCCATCGGCGCCGGACCCTGACCGCAGATCACCTCGATCTTGTCCCGGCCCTTGCGGGTGTCGTGCACGATCACGGGTACGTCGCCGCCGGGTCCGTTGAGATGCGGCTCGACGACCTGCAACGTGAACGCGGTCGCCACCGCCGCGTCGAAAGCGTTGCCGCCACGCTCGAGGATGCTCATGCCGACCGCGGTCGCGATCCAGTGCGTGGAGGTGCAGACGCCGAAGGTGCCGTCGATCTCGGGCCGCGTGGTGAAGGGATTGGGGTTGATGTTGCTCATTCAGGACCTGCGCGCGTGGGGATTGCTGCGGCCACCTAACCACATAGGCGTGGGACGGGCAAAGGCGACGGGCGGGCAACGCATACGAGCCGCGCGTTTGATTTCACGGGCAAAGCGGCTCAGTCCGGCTTGGCGCCAGAAAACCTCACCACCCTGGCCCACTTCTCGGTTTGTTCGGCAGGAATCCTGCCAAAGTCAGCGGGCGAGCCGATCATCACGATTCCATTCAATTGATCGAGCCGAGCCCTGACCTTGGGATCGGCGAGGGCGCAGGAAGCGGCGGCGCTGAATCGGCATTGCCTTCCCCCTTTGTTGGCACGCCGCCGCTCATCCTCCCGGTTTCAGGTTGGCGTCCTTGATGATTTTGAGAAATTTCGTGCTCTCCGATTTCGTGAACTCCGCGAATTCGTCGATCGAGATCGTCGCCACGTCGGCGCCCGCTTCGCGCAGCTTCGATTTCACCTCCGGCAGCTGCAGCGTCTTGTTGATCTCAGCGTTGAGCTTGGCGACGACCTCCTGGGGTGTCCCATGTGGCGCGAAAAATCCCTGCCAGAGGGTGATGTCGAAATCCTTGATGCCGCTTGCTTGCGCGACCGTCGGCACATCCGGCGCAGCGCTCGAGCGTTTGGCGGAGGAAACCGCGAGCAGCTTGATGCTGCCGGCCTTCACATGCGGCACTGCGGCCGGGAAACCGGAGAAGAACAGACCGACGTGCCCGCCGAGAATGTCGTTCAGCGCTGGCCCCGCGCCGTTGTACGGCACGTGGTTCATGTTGCTCTTGGTGCGAAGCTTGAGCACCTCGCCGGCGAAGTGACCCGGCGTCGCTGTGCCCGCCGACGCAAAGGCAAGGCCACGCGACTTCGACGCTGCGATCATCTCGGCAACGCTGGAATAGGCCGCCTTGCCGGGCACGACCAGCGCGAGCGGTACGATGGTCGCGAGTGCGACCGGCGTAAGGTCAATCGCCGGGTCGTAGCCGAGCGCTTTGTTCCAATGCTGGTTGATCGCCATCTCGCCGGTCTGCCCGACCAGGAGGGTGTGCCCGTCCGGCGGCGCCGACGCGACTGCCTTCGATCCGATGGCGCCGCTCGCGCCCGGACGGTTCTCCACCACCACCGATTGCCCGAGTGAGATCGCGAGCCGGTCGGCGAGCACGCGCGCGACGATATCGCCGGTGCCGCCCGCCGCATAGGGCACGACGAGACGGATGGTGCGGCTCGGAAATTGCTGCGCGGACGCGGCCGACGCCATGACCAGCATTGCAACAACAATGGAGAAACGCGCAAGTGCCCGCATCGTACCCTCCCCCTGGTTTGTCGGCGGTTCCCCGCTGGATTCTTGCCGCCATCATAACTGCTTCGAACTGGCCAAGGCAGGTCTTTAGGGACGCATGCACGGTCTCTCCGCTCCCCTCCCCCCATTCGCTTGGCGAATGGCGGGGAAGGGTCGGGGGTGGGGGCTCAGTAATCAGGCATCGGTAGTCAGAAGTGCCGCTTCAACGACGACTGATTACTGACTGCTGGTCCCTGTTTCCTGGTCCCCCCACCCCTGACCCCTCCCCGCCGCTTCGCGGGGGGAGAGGAACGGAGAGATCATGCCGTGCGTCAGCTATGAGCCATGAACGAACATTTGCCTCGCAAAATCAAAACTCATAGAGCCGGGCCGCGTTGTCGCGCAGGATGCGGTCGGCGCGCGCGTCCGAGCCAAGCGCTGCGACGAAATCGTCGAGCAGGCGCTCGTATGAAAGGGTGCGGTACGGCCCCACGACGTCAGGACCCTTGTGCAGGTCGTGCGGCGGCGTATGCCGCCAGTCGCTGCCCCAGACGCAGCGATCCTCGGCACACGCCAGGATCGCGTCAAGCCAGCGCTTGTCGGGCCGAGTCGCGAGCGGATCGGACGAGACGCGATAAGGCGCCGACAATTTCATCCAGACATGCGGCTGGCGCAGTAAATCCAGCAAGCGGCGCGCGTTGGCGTCCTCCGGCGTCGCGTTGCCGTAGACGCCGTAATGGTCAACGACCACCGGCGCCGGCGAACGCGCGAGCAAATCATGATGCCGCGCCAAAACATCGAGCGACGCGATCACCTCGACGTGCCAGCGCATCCGCTGTGCCACCGCCGCGAGCTCCGCGAAGGTCTTGTCGAGCGGCTTGGCGTCAGCGCGACCCGCCGTGCTGTAGAGATTGAGCCGCACGCCGCGCACCCCCCGACGGGCAAAATCGTCGAACGTCGCCTGCGACATCGAGGCATCGATGACTACGACGCCGCGCCCATCGCCGCGAAGCGTATCGAGACTTTCCAGCAGCAGCGTATTGTCGCTTCCGTAAAAGCTCGCCTGCACGACGACGAAACGCGTGACGCCGCGCGGCGCGCCCAGCCGCCGCACCGTCTCAAGCGTCGCGACATCGGCAAGATAGGTGCGCGACGGCAGTTGCGGATAGGTGTCGGCAGGGCCGACGATGTGCATGTGGCAATCGCAGCGCATGTTGAACAATGCTCAAGAAACAGTTCCAGTCATTCCGGGACGCGCGCACGGCGCGCGAGCCCGGAATCCATAACCTGATCATACCGATTTGGCGTAACCTTGCCCTCTTGGAAGTCCAGGGGTTATGGATTCCGGGCTCGCCGCTATCGCGGCGCCCCGGAATGACGTCGGGTGGGGCATGGCGCTGACGCAGGACCAGAAGCTCGAAGGGGTGCGGGCGCTGCTGAATCCGCGCAGCGTCGCCATCGTGGGCGCTAGCGACCGTCCCGGCAACTGGTCGCTGCGCGTGTTCCAGACGCTGCGCCGCTTCGGCTTCCCTGGTCCGATCTATCCGGTCAATCCGCGCAACAAGACGGTGTGGAACGGAGAGACCTGCTACCCATCGCTCGTCGACCTGCCGAAAGCGCCCGACCATGTCGTTGTGATTGTGCCGGGCGCGGCCGCGATCGATGCGGTCGCACAAGCCGGCAAGGTGAAGGCGCGCAGCGCCACCGTGTTCACCGGCGGCTTCGGCGAAGGCGGCGATCCCAAGGGCCGCGAGCTTGCGGTGCAGCTCCGCCAAGCGATCGAGGACAGTGGCCTGGCGGTGTCCGGTCCCAACTGCCTCGGCAATCTCGCCGCTCCGCATCGCTTCATGACCATCCCGGACGACCGCATCGCCGACCTTGAGCCTGGCCCGGTCGCTATCGTCGGCCAGAGCGGCGGTATCGTGATGGCGATCCAGCGCGCACTGCATGCGCGCGGCGTCAGGACCAGCTACGCAATCACCTCTGGAAACGAAATCGGGCTCTATACCTCGGACTACATCCGTTATCTCACCGACGATCCGCATGTACGGGTGATCGTCTGCTTCATCGAGTCGATCCGGAATGCTGCCGAATTCCGGCGCGCCTGCGAACACGCGCGCGATGTCGGCAAGCCCGTCGTCGCGGTCAAGATCGGCGGTTCCGAGGAAAGCCGCCGCGCGGCGCTGGCGCACACCGGATCGCTTGCGGGTTCGCTGCAATGCTTCGACGCCGTCGCCGAGACCATCGGGGTCATCCGGGTCGATACGCTCGACGAGGCTATCGAGGCCGCCGAATATTTCTCGCATGCGCCGATCCCGCGGGGATCGCGACTCGGCGGCATGACATTCTCCGGCGGCATGAAGGGACTGATGCTTGAGGCCGCCGAGCGCCACGGCCTCTCGTTCCCAGCGCTGGCACCTGAGACACTCGCCAAGGTCGGCGAGGTGCTTGGTGTCGGCACCTCGCTCGGCAATCCGCTCGACGCCGGCTTTGCCGCGCTGAGCAGCGCGGAGGCGTATTTCAAGTGCGTGGAGATCCTGCGCGCCGACCCCAATATCGATGTGCTGCTGTTGCAGGAGGAGCTGCCGCCGGTCGCGCGTACCAACAACAAGATCGACAACCTGCTGCAGGTCGACCGCATGGTGGCCGAGCGGCCGTTTCCGCCGGTCGCCGTCGCGTCGATGATCTCCTACATGTTCACCGAGTACACGCGCGAGTTCCGCGCCAGGCTCGCACACCTGCCGGTGCTGCAGGAGACCGACAAGGCGCTGAAGGCCGCCGGTGCAGCCGGACGCTACGGCGAACTGCGCGCGCAGACGGTACCCGCAACGTCGGACGGCCCGCGGAGCAGCAAGCCGAACATCGCGCCGGTTCTGCGCCGCCGCAGCAAGGCAGCGGACGGCCTGTCCGTGCTCAACGAAGCAGATTCAAAGGAGCTGCTGCGCGCCTACGGCATCCGCACGCCGCGCGAGGTGATCGCCGGCAGTGCCGACACCGCGATTATGGCCGCGAAGGACATCGGCTATCCGGTCGTACTGAAGCTCCTCGCCGCCGAGGTCCAGCACAAGTCCGACATCGGCGGCGTCATGCTCAACATCAGGAGCGAGAACGAGCTACGCTCCGCCTACACGAAGCTGGCGCAGAACCTCGCCAAAGCGAGACCAGGCGCCAAGGTCGAACAGGTGATCGTGGCCGAGCTGGTGTCCGGCGGCGTCGAGCTGGTACTGGGCGTGCAGCGCGATCCTGAAGTCGGGCCGGTGGTGATGTTCGGCTCCGGTGGGGTCAATCTCGAGCTGCACAAGGACGTCGCCTTCGGCGCGGTGCCGCTGCCGCTGTGGCAGGCCAAGGCGATGATCGAGCGCACCGCCGCCGGCACGCTGCTGAGGGGCTATCGCGGCGCGGACGCCTGCGACGAAGGCAGCGTGCTCGCCGCATTGACTGCGCTCGGCAAACTCGCACACGATCTCGGCGATCAGGTTGAAAGCATCGACATCAATCCGGTGGTGGCATTGCCGGACGGCCAAGGCGCCGTCGCGCTTGATGCGCTTGTCGTGCTGCGGAGTTAGAAGCGCGTTGTTCGGGTGATTTGCGAATGCGGTGCTCGCTTGCCCACCTGACGCTTGTGTTGACGCTGGCTGCCATCACCTCGATGCCACCAGCGGCCGCACTCGCGCAGTCGCCGCTGCCGGTGACGCGCAGCACGCTGGTGCCGTTCGATGCCTCGCCGTTTCCTTATCGCGGCGTCGTGCCGAAGACCGGCAAGCCGTTCCTCGACGTCGCGGAAGGCGAGCGGCGCGGCCGCAACGCGCCGCGCGGCGGCGTGCTCTGGGAGGACACGACCTACAGCGACCGCCGCGTGCTGATAGTGATCCCGCGCGGATTCGATATCCGCAAGCCTGCCTTGATCGTCGTGTTCTTCCACGGCAACGGCGCGACCCTGAGCCGCGACGTGCGCAACCGCCAGCAGGTGCCACGGCAGATCGTCGCGTCCGGTCTCAATGCCGTGCTGGTGGCGCCGCAGTTCGCGGTCGATGCCGCCGATTCGAGCGCGGGGCGGTTCTGGGAGCCGGGCGCGTTCGCGCAATTTCTTGCCGAGGCGGCGGACCGCCTGACGCGTCTGCACGGCCATGCCCGCGCACGGGCGGTATTCGAGCGCGCACCGATCGTGATCGCGGCCTATAGCGGCGGCTACCATCCACTGGCCTTCGTTCTGTCAGTCGGCGGCGCCACCGAGCGGATTCGCGGCGTGCTGCTCCTCGACGCACTCTACGGCGACCACGACAAATATCTCGACTGGCTCGCGCGCAAGCCGGAGGCCTTCTTCGTCAGCACCTACGGGCCGCTGGTGAAGCTGCAGAACGAGGAATTCCGCAAGCAGCTCACCGACCGCGGCATCGGCTTCACCACCAGCTTCCCCCCGCACCTGGTCCCTGGGATCAACGCCTTCCTCGATGTCGGCGCCGAGGTAAAGCACAACGATTTCGTGACCCTGGCCTGGTCCGCCGACCCGCTCAAGGTGCTGCTGTCACGCGTGCCGGGTTATGTGCGGCGCTAACGCATGTCCCGGAAAAGTGGGCACCGGTTTTCCGAAAAGGACATGCGTCAGCGCAAGAAGCTAGCGCCCTCCATTGCACCCTTTGCCGGGATTCGCTAAGCGAAGCCACCCATCAGAAGGAGATCGCCTTGCCCTGGATGAGCGCGAACGGCATCAGCATTCACTACGAACTCGAAGGCAAGGACGGCCCTGTGGTCGTGCTGCTGCATGAGATGGGCGGCACGCTCGAGAGCTGGGACGCGGTCGCGCCGGAGCTGGCGAAGGGCTACCGCGTCGTGCGCTACGACCAGCGCGGCCAGGGGCTAACCGAGAAGGTACGCAAGCAATTTACCAACGACGATGCCGTCGGCGATCTCGAAGGCGTGTTGAACAGTCTCGGCCTTAAGCCGCCCTACAATTTCGTGTGCGTCGCCGCCGCGAGCACGCAGGTGCTGCGCTTCCTCGAGAAACATCCCGAGCAAGTGACGTCGATCGTCCTCTGCAATCCCGCGCCCGGTGTCGATCCGAGCCGTGCGGGGGCGCTCAACGAGCGCGCCGATCTTGCCGAGAAGGAGGGCATGGCCGGCGTGATGGGTATCACGCTGGACAAGTCCTATCCGCCGACGCTCGGCGAGCCGGCCGCTTATGAGGCCTATCGCGGGCGCTATCTCGCCAACGATCCGGTCGGCTTCGGGCTCGCGCACCGCATGCTGGCGATGACCAACATGCTGTACATGTTGCCGAAGATCTCGGTGCCGACCATGGTGGTCGCCGGCAAGCACGACACCGTGCGGCCGCCGGCGGGCACCGAGGAGCTGTCGAAGAAAATCCCCAATGCAAAGTTCGCTCTGATCGAGGAAGCGGGGCATTTCCTGCCGACCACCGGGCCGAAGACACTGGTGAAGCTGCTCAAGGATTTTTTGCCGAAGTGATGAGCTCTCGTGTCCCGGGCGCAGCGCAGCATGAGCGCAGCGAAATGATGCGCTGCAGACCCGGGATCCCGGTTTCTTGGATGCAAAAGCAACCGGGGTCCCGGATCAGCGGTGCATCACTGGGTGCTGCACCGCGTCCGGGACACGCTAAACGCTAAACCGCAATGCGATCCAAGGACCAAAGGTAATCCCATGAAAATCAACGCCAATGGCATCAGCATCAACTACCAGATCGACGGGCCGGAAGGCGCGCCGTGGATCATCTTCTCGAATTCACTGATCACCAACCTCACGATGTGGAACGATCAGGTCGCCGCGTTGAAGGATTCCTTCCGCATCCTGCGCTACGACCAGCGCGGCCATGGCGGCACCGAGGCGCCCGCGGGCAAATATTCGTTCGACGTCCTGACGCAGGACGTGATCGCGCTGATGGATGCGCTGTCGATCAAGCGCGCGCATTTCTGCGGCATCTCGATGGGCGGCATGACCGCGCTGTTTCTGGCGCAGCGCCACGCGGACCGTTTCGACCGCATCATCCCCTGCGACTGCGGGCCAGCCTCGACGCCGCAATCCGCGGCGCAGTGGAAGGAACGCATCGATCTCGGCGCCGAGAAAGGCATGGAAGCTCTGGTCGAGCCGACCATGGGGCGCTGGTTCCCACCGGACGTCCTCGCCACCAAGGCGCCGGTGCTGGACAAGGTCCGCGGGATGATCCGCACCACGCCCTACAATGGCTTCGCCGGCTGCGCCTATGCGCTGTCGGACTTCGACCTCAAGCCCGGCCTCGCCGGGATCAAGAACCCGGTGCTGCTGATCTGCGGCACCAAGGACGCGACCTACCCAGGGATCCAGGCGATCAACGCCGCCGTGCCGGGCTCGAAGCTCGTTAACCTCGAAGGCGCCGGGCACATCTCCAGCGTCGAGCAGCCGGAGAATTTCACGCGGGCGGTCCGCGACTTCATCAAGGGCTGAGTTAAAGGTCGGTCATTCCGGGGCAGAGCGCAGCGAGGAGCCCGGAATCCATATTCGCAACCGGGATTTTGGATTCCGCGCGCGGCGCTTTTCGGGCCGCCCTGGAATGACAAGAGGCTGATCCCGCGCAGCGTGCAAATCTGCGCTGCTTGGGCAGCGTTGCAATCGTTCCAGCGGCGATATACGTCAATAAGGGAGCGGCCCAGCCCGTATTGGGGCGAAAACGGCCAGTTTCGGCGGCCTCGCGCCGGCCGACCAGGAGGACAACATCATGACCCTGCAGGAACCAACCGCACGCCCGGGGCTGTCGAGCAAGGCGCTCGAGTTGATGGAGAGCATCAACACCGACGCCGGCAAAGACAACATCTGGGTGCGCACCCAGATGAACTCGCCGGCTCAGCGTCCGTGGTTCACCGACCCCGGCGGCGCCACCGGCACCGGCTCGATGGCGAAGGGACGCGTTGCCGCGAACCAGATGAAGAGCGCCCCCTATCGCTGGCGCTGGAAGGATTACAAAGCCTATCTCGACCGGCTTTCCCGCATCGCGTCCGAGGCCGACGTCCCGCCGATCGAATTCGCCGACCGCCAGTCGATCCTGCTCACCAATCCCGGGCTCAATGGCCGCCTGCAGGTGACCAGCACCATCCGCTGCGCGATCTCGATCTACAACCCCGGCGACATCGCCCCCGCACATGTGCACTCGCCGAACGCCAGCCGCACCATCCTGTCCGCCAAGGGCGGCTACACCAACGTGGAAGGCGAGCGCTGCGAGGCGCACCGCGGCGACATCATCCTGACCCCGAACGGCACCTGGCACGATCACGGCAACGAGGACAAGGAGCCGGTGATCTGGATCGACATGCTGGACTGGCCGCTGATGGAGTACCTGGATTGCGCCTGGGTCGATCAGGAGTTCAAGCCCGGTATCGGCAGCAATCAGAAGAGCCAGGCAACGCTCCACGGCGACGGCTACTCGGAAGCGCTTTACGGCCATGGTGGCCTGGTCCCAACCTTCGTCTCGCACCAGCGCGGCTGGGGCTACGAGCCCGCGCCTTACATCCATTTCCGAGGCGAGGAAATCCGCTCGGCTCTGGAGCGGCTGCGCAAGGAAGCCGGCGATCCGCATGAGGGCATCCAGATGCAGCTCGTGAACCCGGTCACCGGCAAGCCGGTGTTCCCGACGCTCAACTACCAGACCCAGCTCATCCGCCCCGGCGAAGAGACACTGCCGAAGCGCGAGACCTGCGGCACCTTCATCGTGGTGATCGACGGCAAGGGCAAGACCGAGATCGGCGGCCAGACCTTCGATTGGGAGCAGAACGACATCATGGTCGTTCCCAACTTCGTCTGGCGCAAGCACACCAACACCGGCACTGGCGACGCGATCCTCTACACGGTATCGGACTCGGCGCTGCTGCGCTCGATCGGCCAGTACCGCGCGCAGGGCAAGGACAAGAGCGGCAAGGTGATCCAGTTGGTGCAGTAGGCCGGATCAGTCACGCTCGAACCATCAGCGCCGCCCGGTGGGCGGCGCTTTTTTCCAAGCCTCGCTCTCGACCCGTCATCCTGAGGTGCGAGGCCGAAAGGCCGAGCCTCGAAGGACGACGGCCCGGCTGTGACGTGAAGGCAAGTAAGCGGCACCAACTCCGGCCGTGCATCCTTCGAGGGCCGCTTCGCGGCCGCCTCAGGATGACGGATCAGAAATCTGCGCTCACTGACCTACTTCTCGTCCACGATCTTGTTGCGCAGCGTGCCGATATTCGAGATCTCGATCTCCAGCACGTCACCCGCTTTCATCCATACCGGCGGGTTCTGCTTGGCGCCGATGCCGTCGGGCGTGCCGGTTGCGATGATGTCACCGGGCGCGAGCGGTGTGAATATCGAGCAGAACTCGATGATCGCCGGGATCGAATGGATCAGCATGTCGGTGCCGGAGCGCTGCATCTCCTTGCCGTTCAGCCGCGTCATCAGCGTGAGCTTGGTTGGATCGGGAATCTCGTCCGCGGTGACCATCCAGGGTCCCAGTGGTCCGGTACCCAAAAAATTCTTGCTGGCGACCAGCGAGTATTTTGTGAAATCGCGCACCGAGCCGTCGCAGAAGCAGGTGTAGCCGGCGACGTGCTTGAGGGCGTCCGCGGCCTTGATGTGGCGGCCGCCCTTGCCGATCACGAGCGCAAGCTCGCCTTCGAAGTCGAAGCTGGTCGACACCTTCGGCCGAAGCATCTCGCCTTCATGGGCAACCAGCGTGTTGACGAAGCGGGTGAAGATGTTGGGGAGCTTCGGCGCTTCGGTGCCATGCTCGGCGGCGTGGGATTTGTAGTTGATGCCGACGCAGAGGATCTTTTCCGGATTGGGAATGACCGGCAGGAATTTGATCTCGGAAAGCTTGTGATCGGCGCGGCCGTTCGCCGCGGCTTCCTTGATCTGCGGCAGCAGGCCGCCGGCGATCGCTTCACGCAGTGATGCGGCGTGCCCGCCGAAGCGGTCTTTCATCGTGATGACGCCGTCGCCAGTGACAACGCCGTAAGAATCCTTGCCGTCCGCGATATAGCTTGCGAGTTTCATACTCAAATCCTCTGCCTGTCTCCGCCCTCATCCTGAGGAGCGGGCGACGCCCGCGTCTCGAAGGATGGGGCCGAGAAAGATGCGCTCCTCTACTTCTTATGCTCGTGCTTGTGATCGTGGATATGCACCGGTCCGCCGTCGGGACGCGAGAGCATGTGGCCGCAGCCAGCCTTGTTGGCCCAGTATTCCCAGGCGCGCCAGGTCTCGTTCGAATAGGGGCTGTAGCCGCGGTTGCGGGCGTCGATCTCGCCCTGCCGCAGATACTTGATATCGCCGCCGAGCTGCTTGGCGCGCATCAGCGCGCGCGCATTGCGCGGCAGGTAGACCGACACGCGCACCACCTCGATCAGCGAGCGCGCCGCCGAGGCGAAGCCGTGCCCGCGCATCAGCGCCACCGGATTGCCGTCCATCTTTTTGGCGAGGTCGCGACCATGATCCATGTTGGTGACGAGCAGGTTGGTGTCGCCGAACTTGTCGGCGATATCCCACACCGGCACGTTCGGGCCGATGAAGCTGCCGGAATGGATCACCGGCTTGAGCGGCGTGCCCGAGGCAATGCCGAACGGCAGGATGTCCTCGGCGTGGGCGTGCACCACCGCGTTCACGTCCGGATTGGCCTCCATGATCGCCGCATGGATGAAGCGCTCGAGATAGAGCGGGCGCTTCTCGTCCTTGTTTACCGGCTGGCCGTCCATGCCGAGCTCGACGATGTCATCCTTCTCGATCAGCTCGGGCGCGAGCGAACGCGAGAGGAAGAAATGCTTGGGATTGTCAGGATTGCGGACGCTGACGTGACCGTAGGCGTCGACCACATCCTCCTTGGCGAGGATGCGGTTCGCAATGACGAGATCCTTGATGAGTGCGTCGAGATTGCTCATGGCGTTTCCATTCAGGAATATTGAAAGCGTGATGCGCGCGCGGCCTAGTGCTCGCCCCAGATCGGGCAGAACAGCTCTTCAAGCGTCGGCTTCCAGTCGGTCAGATGCTGGTCCTGGAGATACTGCACCAGCGCTTCGAGCGTCGGGCGGTTCTCCTCGACGCCGTAGGGCCACGGATCGCCGCCGAAGTACTCGTGGATCTCGTCGATGTCGCGCGGCAGCCACGGCATCATGTAACGCAGCGCGCGCTGGTTATACATGCGATCGAGCGCGATCTCCTTGGCGCGCTGGAACGCGTTATAGAGGCTGGTCGCGACGAACGGGTACTTCTCGTAGACCGACTTCTTGATCGCGACGAGATGCATGATCGGGTAGATCTTGGTGCGCTTGTAATGATCGCGCTCGCGTTCGACGAAATCGGGGAACAGGCGTGCGATATCCGGATTGGTGCGGAACGACTCCGGCATGCTGGTGCCGATGGTGGCGTCGACCACGCCTTCCTGGATCAGGTCGTCAAGCGATTTGTTGGGCGGGCCCTGCTCGATCTTCACCGGCTTGAGCAGCGGCAGTACCGTCGGCGAGCCGTGCGCGCCGGCGGCATTGATCGCGCCCTGAACCCAGGTGCACTTCGAGAAGTCGACGCCGTGATCGTGCTGCAGGATGCCGCGGATGAAGATCGCGGCGGTCATGGTGTAGAGCGCGACGCCGATGCGCTTGCCTTCAAGGTCCTTCGGCTTGGTGATGCCGGCCTTCTTGTTGATGCCGATGAATGAATGCCGGAAGCAGCGCGAGGGGAAGACCGGGATCGCGACGAAGTTGCACTTCTTGTTGGCGTAGCGCTGGACGTATTCGGAGCTCGAATATTCCGCGACGTCGAACTCCTCGCCGCCCGACATGCGGTCGAAGATGGGACGCGGCTGCTCGATGCGGATGAAGTTGAGATCGATGCCTTCCGGCTTCACCTCGCCGGTATAGATCGGCTGCATGCGGTCATACAACGCGGACGCAAACGTAAGCTGCAGATTGGCCATTTGGACGCTGAAACCCCCGGTC
>WHTP01000004.1 GCA_009377695.1 Hyphomicrobiales bacterium
GACGCCTTCGAGCGCCAGGAGCTTGGCCTTGGTTGCGGCGCCGCCATGGGCCGAGAAACCGCCGAGCTTGCCGCCCGCCGCCAGCACGCGGTGGCATGGGATGACGACCGGCACCGGATTGCGCCCCATGGCGTCCCCCACCTCGCGCGCCGCTTCCCAATCGGACGATCCGAGCTGACGCGCCAGCTCGCCATACGTCGTGGTGTGGCCCCAGGCCAGCGAGCGCATTGTTTCGTAGAGCTTCCGGCGGAAGGGGTCGAGGCTGGCAAAATCGACCGCGATGGCGGTGAAGTCGACCGGCTCGCCCGCGAGGGAGCGCCTGATATCGGCAACCAGCGTCGCCACCCACGGCGGCGGCTCGGCCGCGCCGGCGCTCGCGGACTTTGCCGCGAGGCGCCGCTCGGTCGCAGCGCGGTTCGCTTCCGGCAGTTGCACGCCAACCAAGCCACGCGCGTTCCACGCCACGCCACACGGCCCGATCGCCGTGTCGAAGATGTGGTGGTGGGCTGATGCCTGCATGATGCCGGTTATGTGGGGCGCGCGATGTCCAAAACCACCCGGTTTGGTTTGATTCACCGCTCGGACGTCCTGCCGTAGCCTCCCCGCCATCCCCGCGCTATGGTCTAGTGTGGCGGTTCAGAAGTTCGTCATACTTTGCGGCTGGGTTTGCGAGCGAACTTCTGAACCAGAGCCACACTAAGTATTGGTGTCTCTTTCAAATCCGAAGTTCGCGCCCGAACGCGCCGCAAGATCGAGCGAACTTCGGATTTCGGGACGCTAGTGTGGCGGTTCAGAAGTCCGCATCATTCTTGCGGCGAGTCCGACATGCGGACTTCTGAACCAAAGCCACACTCGATTCAAAGAGTTGCTAGTGTCCTTCGATTCCGAAGTTCGTATATAGGAGGGCGCCGCGAAATGGTACGAACTTCGGAATCGGGACACTAGCCGACAAGCCGCTTTCGCGAATGAACCACATGTCCGACGATACCCATTTCGGTGACCGGCAGGTGCCGCTTGGCGACAAGCAGGCGCTGGTCGATGACGTGTTCCATTCGGTTGCCAGCCGCTACGATCTGATGAACGACCTGATGTCGGCCGGGCTGCATCGCGCCTGGAAGGACGTGCTGGTCACCGCAGTGAATCCACCGAGAGCGAAAGGCCGCCCCGGCCGTCTTGACGAAACCAAAGGCCGCTCCGGCCATCTTGACGAAAAACCCGAGCGGCCGTTCCACCTGCTCGACGTTGCCGGCGGCACCGGCGACATCGCGTTCCGGGTGGCGGATGCAGGCAACGCCGCGACGCGCGTCACCGTCGCCGACATCAACCACGCCATGCTCGATGTCGGCCGCACGCGCGCCGCCGAGCGCGGGCTTGACCACGTCGTGACCTTTGTCGAAGGCAACGCCGAAGCATTGCCGTTGCCCGACCGCGCGTTCGATGCGGTCACCATCGCGTTCGGCATCCGCAATGTGCCGCGCATCGATCGGGCGCTCGCGGAAGCGCATCGCGTGCTCAAGCTCGGCGGGCACTTCCTCTGCCTTGAATTTTCCGCGGTCGACGTGCCCGGGCTCGATGCGTTCTACGATGCCTACTCGTTCAATGTGATTCCCGCGATCGGCCGCGCGGTGACCGGCGATGCCGAGGCCTACCGCTATCTCGTCGAATCGATCCGCCGCTTTCCGCGCCCGGAGGCATTTTCCGGCATGATGCGGACCGCGGGTTTTGGCCGGGTGTCGTTCCGGCGACTGAGCGGCGGGATCGTCGCACTCCATTCGGGCTGGCGGCTGTGACTGTCGTGCAGCGCGTACTGGTCTGGCGATTAGCGATGGACCGCGCCACAGCGTCCCCTCCCCCGTTTACGGGGGAGGCTAGGGAGGGGGCATGCTTGCGCTGATTCCTCCGGTTACCCCCTCCCCACCCCTCCACCGTAAACGGGGGAGGGAGCAAACCCAGTACGCCTCGTGCGCATCGATGACCTTCAGCGCAGCGAAAAGCGCAAAGCGAGATAAAACTTGATCTCCGCCCTCCCCCATTTCGCCCGCCTCGGCCGTGCCGGATTCGTGTTCGCGCGCGAGGGCGTGCTGGGTCTCATCGATCCGAAGCCCTTGCCGATGCCGGCGCGCATGGCGCTGCGCATCGCGCGCTTATTCGAGCGGCGTTCGACCGGCGCCGCGACGACAAGGCTGTCGTCGGCGCTGACACGGCTCGGACCGACTTACGTGAAACTCGGCCAATTCCTGGCGACGCGCCCGGACGTGGTCGGCGTCGTGCTCGCGCGCGATCTCGAATCGCTGCAGGACAAGATGCCGCCGTTCTCGCAGACGGAGGCCGAGGCGATGGTCGAGGAGGCGCTCGGCGGCCCGCTGGAAAAGCTGTTCATTTCATTCGGGACGGCAGTCGCCGCCGCATCGATCGCGCAGGTGCATCACGCCACGATCGTCGCACCGGACGGGCCAAAGCCGGTGGCGGTGAAGGTCCTGCGGCCCGGCATCGAACGACGCTTTGCAGTCGATCTTGAAGCGATCGCATTCGCCGCCCGCAATGCCGAGCACGTCTCAGTGGAAGCGCGCCGGCTGCGGCTGATCGACGTCGCCGACAATCTACGCCGCACCTGCGTCATGGAGATGGATCTGCGGCTCGAAGCGGCGGCGCTCTCCGAGATGGCGGAGAACACGCACAACGATCCCGACTTCCGCGTGCCGGCGGTGGACTGGGACCGCACCGCCCGCACGGTGCTCACGCTCGACTGGATCGACGGCGTCCCGCTCTCGGATCGTGCGCGCCTCGATGCCGCCGGCCTCGACCTCAAGGCACTCGCGCACGCAGTGATCCAGACCTTCCTGCGTCATGCGTTGCGCGACGGCTTCTTCCACGCCGACATGCATCCCGGCAATTTGTTCGTCGACCCATCCGGCAAGCTGGTCGCGGTCGACTTCGGCATCATGGGCCGGCTCGGCGTGAAGGAGCGCCGCTTCCTGGCGGAGATCCTCTACGGCTTCATCACCCGCGACTACCAGCGCACCGCGGAGGTGCATTTCGAGGCCGGCTATGTGCCGCGGCACCACTCGGTCGAAAGCTTCGCGCAGGCGATTCGCGCGATCGGCGAGCCGATCCACAACCGTCCCGCCAACGAAATCTCGATGGCAAATTTGTTGACGCTGCTGTTCGAGGTCACCGGCCTGTTCGACATGCGCACGCGGCCGGAGCTGATTCTGCTGCAGAAGACCATGGTCGTCGTCGAAGGCGTCGCGCGCTCACTCGACCCGCAGCTCGACATGTGGAAGGTCGCGGAGCCCGTGGTGCGGGAATGGATCGAACGCAATCTCGGCCCGCCCGGCATGATCGAGGGCGCGACCGACGGCGTGCGCGAGGTCGGGAAGTTTTTCGGCGGGGTGCCGTCGCTGCTCACGCGCGGCGCATCGCTGGTCGAGCAGATCGACACCATCACCCGTGACGGGCTGGTGCTGGCGCCGGAGACCGTCGCAGCGATCGGGCGTGCACAAGCGCGCCGCAACCGCTGGACCGTCACCGCGCTGTGGGCGATCGCGGCGCTGCTGGTCATGCTGATTTTCGTCGTGTGGTGAGTCGCGCCGACACTGGTCCCCAACTGTAATTCCCTTGATAGCGTTCTTGATTTGTTCTACAAGGCGTATGTCCCGGAAAAGTGGGAACCGGTTTTCCGAAAAGGACATGCGCCACTCAAAGAATTGCGCCACTCAAAGAATCTAGCAAATCCGGGATGCGACCGGCGTTACGGACGAGGGATCCGTGAGCGAAATTGTCCCCTTGAAGGCTTGCCCAGAGATTGAGGTCTGGTGGCACCTCGACGACGAGCATGAGCTTGGCCCGCATGCCAAGCCACCGACCATGTCCGCGGCCGCGACGTTGCCTGCACGTGTGGCCACGTCGCGGGCCGGGGACCGCACGTCGCTGGCGAGGAACCGCCGGTCATACCGCCGCAGCAACGCCGCGGCACGATCGCCGATTCCATGGCCGCCGGCACCATGGCCGCTGTAACCCCCAACCGGCGCGGCGCCGGCCGCATCATTCTGGCACTGGTGCTGGGGCTCTCCGCCATTGGCCTCGCCGTCGTTGGGCTGGCCGTCAACACGCGGTTTGCGGCTTCGTTCGGGCAGACCGCAGAAGCCGCCGTCCTGCTCGCCGCCATCGGGCTCGCCATCGATCTCCTCGCCATCGTGCTGCCGAGCGCCGCCGCCCAGCTCTGGCGCGATCGCCACATCCTATCGGCGTCGTCCGCTTGGGCGATCTGGCTGATCGCACTCGGCATGGCGCTGCTCGCGGCCATCGGATTTGCCGCGACCAATATCGGCGACGGCGTTGCCGGCCGCGGCAAGCTCGCGGCCGAGGCGAGCGCACTCGCCGCCGACGTGACATGGTTGCGCAGCGAGCGCAGCGCCATCGCCGAGGGCCGTTCGGTGGCGACCATCGAGGCCGAGATTCAACGCGCGCAACCGGCCGCCGCCGCGGTGTGGAAGCAGACGGCCGGTTGCAGCAACGTCACATTGGCGACCTCGGGAGCAGCCTGCGCCGAGGTGCTCAAGCTGCGCCAGGCGCTCGGCGTGGCGCAGCGACGCGACGCGCTCGACACCGAGCTGCGCGCCACCGAGGCCCGGCTCGCACCGCTGCCGGCGATCGTGACCGGCGATCCGCAGGCCACCATGGCGGCCGACATCCTCGCCTGGATCAGCGCCGGCCGCCTGAGCCTCACCCCGCACGACATTCACCGCCTGCGCATCACCGGGCTGACCGTCATTCCGGCGCTCGCCGGCATCATCTTCTTGTTCGCCACGACGCTGCTGCGAGCCGGGCGGCGGCGCACCGGCTGAACGATGGACCGATAGGGCGGTGCCGCGAGTTCGGGACCAATGTTCAGCCCGGCATGACGCCACGATCAGCTCGGATGATTGCATTGATTGCAGTGCAATCATCAGCTATGGTCGGGGCCGAAAGGAGCCCTGGCATGGCCAGCCTCACCGTCCGCCAGCTCGACGACAAAGTGAAGCGGCTCTTGCGCCTGCGCGCGGCTCGGCACGGCCGCTCGATGGAGGACGAAATCCGCATCATCCTCGGCCAAGCCGCCCAGGCCACCGGGCGCGCCGCGCTCGAGACCATCAATCCGCCGGCACCGGCCGCGGACCAGCAGCCGGCCCCGCGCACCATCGATCGGCATGACGGACGCAGGCGCGTGCTGCTCATCGTCGGCGGCGGCATCGCCGCCTACAAGTCGCTCGACCTGATCCGACGCCTGCAGGACCGTGGCGCGACGGTGCGCTGTGTGCTGACCCGGGCGGCCCAGGAGTTCGTCACGCCGCTTGCCGCGGGCGCGCTGGCAGGCGGAGAGGCCTTCACCAACCTGTTCGATCCAAAATCCGAATTTGATGTCGGCCATATCAGGCTCGCGCGCGATACCGATCTCGTCATCGTCGCGCCCGCGACCGCCGACCTGATGGCGAAGATGGCGGGCGGCCACGCCGACGATCTCGCGAGCGCGGTCCTGCTCGCCACCGACAAGCCGATCCTGATCGCGCCAGCAATGAACCCGATGATGTGGTCGCACAGGGCGACACAGCGCAATCTCGCGCAACTGATCGACGACGGTGTCGTCATGGTCGGGCCGAATGCCGGCGAGATGGCCGAACGCGGCGAGGCCGGTACCGGCCGCATGGCCGAGCCAACGGAGATTGCGGCCGCCGCGATGACGCTTCTCGATAATGCGGCCGGCGAGCATCCGCTTTCGGGTCAGCGCATTGTCATCACGTCAGGACCGACGCACGAGCCGATCGACCCTGTGCGCTACATCGCCAACCGTTCGTCCGGAAAGCAGGGCCATGCGATTGCGGCGGCCGCAGCGGCAGCCGGCGCGGAGGTGGTCCTGGTGTCCGGCCCGGTCAATGTTCCCGACCCGGTCGGCGTGCGGGTCATCAAGGTGGAATCGGCGCGGCAGATGCTCGAAGCGGTCGAACAGGCGCTCCCGGCCGACTGCGCGGTGTTCGCCGCGGCGGTTGCGGACTGGCGCGTCGCCGATGCCAAGCGGGAAAAGATCAAGAAGACGAAAGGCGGGACGCCGGCCCTCTCGCTGGTCGAGAACCCCGACATTCTCGCCACCATCGCGCAGCGCAAGTCAGGACGGCCGCGGCTCGTTATCGGCTTTGCCGCCGAAACCGAGAATCTCGTGCCCAACGCCCAGGACAAGCTCAAGCGCAAGGGCTGCGACTGGATCATAGCGAACGATGTTTCGCCAGAAGGAGGCGTGATGGGCGGCGACACGAACAAAGTGCATATCGTCACAACGCGCGGCGTCGAATCATGGCCGCCGCAATCAAAGGACGATGTTGCACGCGCGCTGGTTGGCCGTATCGCCGCGTCGCTCGCAGGAGAACTGAAATGAATGGAGTCGAGATTCAACTCCAACGACTGCCGCACAGCGACGGATTGCCGCTGCCGCATTATCAAAGCTCCCTCGCGGCGGGTCTCGACCTGATTGCCGCGGTCGCGAGCGATGTGCCGGTTGTGATCGCGCCGGGAGAGCGGGCGCTGATTCCGACTGGAATCGCAATCGCACTACCGCCGGGTTTCGAAGGACAAGTGCGTCCGCGCTCCGGCCTCGCGCTCAAGCATGGTGTCACGGTGTTGAATTCGCCGGGGACTATCGACGCGGACTACCGCGGCGAAATACAAATCATCCTTGTGAACCTTGGGCGCAATCCATACACAGTCGAACGCGGCGCACGCGTTGCGCAGTTGGTCATCGCCGCTACAATGCAAGCTTCGATCGACGTCGTCGTCACTCTTAATGAAACCACACGCGGGGTTCGGGGTTTTGGGTCTACGGGCATTATTCCGGGGGAAAGGAATTAGTGCCCGCTCGACCCAGTCGGTAGCAGTAATATACTACCGTCGCCTGTCCGGCCCGTAGCCTGACCAAAGAACCGTAAGTCCCGTGATGCTGCTATTGCCTCGCAAGGGCGTCCTTGCCATTGCCGCTGTCCTCGACATCGCGATCAACGCGCGTGGCCGGCCCGTCGCGGCCAAGTCGCTGGCGACCCGGCACCGCCTGCCGCCTCGCCATCTCGAGCCCGTCTTGCAGGCGCTGGTGCGCGAGGGAATTCTGCGCGGCGTGCGCGGACCACGCGGCGGCTATGAGCTCGCACGCGAGGAGAGCGACATCGCAGCCAACGACATCCTGCGGGCGGCTGGGACCGTTGAAAACGGCGAGGACACGCCGCTCGCTGGCTCGGCACTCCTGTCGAACGTCGTGGTTCCCGCGCTCGAACGCGCCGAGGAGCAGTTCTCCGAAGCGCTCGCGCGCCTCACCGTCGCCGATTTGGCGCGATCGGCAGACGGCGGACAGAAGCCGGGCGGCTAGTTGCCGTTGAAAAGCTCTCCCTTGGTTATTCCGGAAGCCGCGAAAGCGGCTGTCCGGAATCCGTAACCACGCTGGTTGAGATGTGGAGAAACCGAGGTTTATGGATTCCGAGCTCCGGCCCCGGAATGACCGAGAATAGGCCTTTCAGCCGAACTGCCGGCGGTCTTTCATTCCGTCCCACCAGGGACAGACGCCGGTCATGCGATTGTAATTGCCGTCCATCACCTGCACCGGACGGCGCAGGCCCTTGGCGGCATTGTCGAGCCTGAGCTTGCGCGCGGCTTCCTGTTGTTCTGCGGGCAGCCAGGCACGATCGTGCCCCCACATGCTCGGCCCTTCCTTGCGCTCATAGGCCTGCCAGGTGTCGGGATCGATCGAGCGCGCGCCCCAGCCATACTCGACCATGAAGCCGGACGGGGTGAAGGTGTAGAACGAGGTGATGAAGTCGGACGTGTGGCGCCCCATCGTGGTCGCGACACGACCGTCGCGCTGCGCGATGTCGTAGCCCTGCCCCATGTCGTCGAGCGAGAACACCTCCATCATGATGTGATGCACGGCGTTCTTGCCGGTGCGGATCATGGCGAGGCTGTGGTGGCGCGGGTTGACGTGCAGGAAGAACGCCTCGAATGGATGCGAATAGTAGTCGGTGAGCCGGAAACCGAGCAGGTCGCGATAGAACGGCAGCAGCGTCTGGATCGTCTCGGAGGTTTCGACGTTCAGCACGACGTGTCCGAGGCCAAGCGGACCGGTGCGGAAACCGGACATGGACCGGCCCGGGACGAACGGATCGGATGCAGTCTCAGCACCGTGGAACGCTTCGAGGCGGTTGCCGAGCGGATCGCTGAACACAATGAGGTCGCGCACGAACCGTTCGTCGGCGAGCGCACGCGATCCGCGCGCAACCTTCACGCCATGGGCATCGAGCCGTGCCGCCAGCGCTTCGAGCGCGGCCGCATCGGCAGTCTCCCAGCCGAACACGGAAATTCCCTCGCCGCCATCGGCATCGACGATGATGCGCTGCTTGCGGTCATCCATGCGGAACGCCAGCGACGTACGAGACTTATCGACGCGTTGCAGACCGAGCAGGCCGGGCCCGAACGACCCCCAGTCGCTCAGGTCCTTGGTGCGTGCGACGACATAGCCCAGGGCGGAGACGGAGGCGGACACAGAGGTGGAAACCGACATGCAAAACCTCATCAATGTCAGGCGAGTATATGAGTAGTTCGCGCGTGTAGGAAACGCCACGGCAAACCCGCCCCGCCCTGAAGGAACCGTTTTACGCCGCCCTCGTTGTAGAGCCTGTATGACCGTGGAAGGAGGGTGCCGTGGAGACCATCGCACGACGGGATGTTTTGAAGCTCGCGCTCGGCTTCGCCGCTTCCTGCGCTACAGTTCCCGCCCTCGCGATGCCCGCGGCGCAGATCCCGCAGCCGAGCCCGGAACCGGATTCGGCGCCCGAGCCCGCGATTGCCTCGCAAGACGATCTTGATGCCGCCAAGCCCGAGCCGGTGCAGTGGGGCCGCCATTACTGGCGGCGCTCCCGCTGGCGCAGGCGCTACTGGCGGCGGCGCCGACGGCGTTATTGGCGGTACTCGCGTAGACCATACTGGCGCCGCAGGCGATACTGGCGCAGGCGCTATTGGCGCCGCAGGCGGTGGTATTGACGGCGATCGTCCCTAACGCGTCGCGGTTCTTAAACTCGCTGTCTCTTGATAAGCGAGTTCGCGTCTCGTAACGCTCAATCAGCCACGGCGACGACAGCAGCAAGGCAAGCGCGCATCGTGAGCATGGTTTCGTCCGGCCATACGCACTCAGACCGGGGGAACGTTAGCAACAGGCGCCGCTCGCGACTGGAGCAGCACTTACCGTCTGCGTGGAATCTATCTGTTATCGTCGCCGCATGACGTGGCGATGGGCGCTCAAGTTCGATTCCGAAGTTCGTATAGGAGGGCGCCGCGATATGGCACAAACTTCGGAATCGGGACACTGGCGGGCATCAGCTTACTTCGGCGTCGGGGCTGCCGAAGAAGCAGAAGCCGGCGGGTCGATAGGGCGAGCCCGGAATCTCCTCTGAGCCGGCGAAGCGGACCAGTGACACCAGTTGCTCCGCCGCCGCGGCAGGCGAGAGGCCCTTCTCCAGGATCATGTCGAAATAGATGAACTCGGTGAGCGCGCTCTGCGCCCAATCGACACTGGTCTTGTAGCCGGAGATCGGGAACGGCGCCGCGATCAGCGCGCGCTCGCTGTCCTGGCCCACGAGGCACGACGAGAAATGCAGGAGCTGCAGGCCGTCGGCGAACCGCACGCTGTCGAGGATGCACGCAAGCGGGATGATTTTGCCGTTGACGGTCAGGCCGCCGGTCTCGCCGTGGCCGGCGAGCACGAGAACTGCCGGCTCAGGCAAGAACAAGAGCTGGCGGCACCAATGCAAGAGGCTCGCTTCATCATGATAGAAGCGATGCCGCACCTGCGCGCGCGGCAGGCGTGCGAACAACTCCTTCAGCATGTGACCGAACGCGAACTCGTTGTCGTCGAGCGCGCGCTGCCAATGCGCCTCGACGACGACAAGCCACATCAACCCGGCCCGCGGCAGGAGACGCTGACCCGCCAATGCGCGGGCGGGCTGCCCGGCTTCCAGCCATTCACCGGTGAGCGCGTAGCCGGACGGATCGAGGTTGAAAGTACCGCGCCCCGTAAAGTTGCCGGCCTCCAGGGTGAACGTCAGCCTGCCGCTTTCGAACTGTCCCTCCAGCCGCGCCGCCGCGTCGTATTCCGCAAAGCCGAAGACGCGGCCCGCCGCCTCCTGCACGAACCGAAGCCGCCCGAGATGCGTGTCCCAGAGGCCATCGCAGTCGCGCCAGCCCTGCCAGGGCAGCGCGCGCTGGCTGCCGTCGGCCAGATACTCGCCGGTAAAGCAACCATGGCGCCTGAGCGTGAACCGGCCGGTGCCGCTCTCTTGTGCCTCGGTGTAACGAAAGGTGAACTCACCCGCTGCGGTCGCCATCCCTTCGATGGGATATTCGGTCCCCTCGCGACCATAGGTGCCGCGCACCCGGTTCCCGTCCTGCGAGAGGGTCATGGACCCGAACGAAGTGGACCATCGGCCGGCAAAGCTCATGGCCTAGTGTCCCGATTCCAAAGTTCGTACCATTTCGCAGCGGCCTCCTATACGAACTTCGGAATCGAAGGCTAGTGTGGCTTTGGTTCAGAAATCCGCATGTCGGACTCGCAGCGAGAATGATGCGGACTTCTGAACCGCCGCACGAGGGATAGCACGCCGGACGGCCGCTCGCGATCATGTCACATCCCGATAGGCTTTCCCGCCCGACAAGTGATAGGGAAGAGCTAACGAGAGCTAAAGAGACCGCGCGACTGTCTATGGATCGTCATGCGCGCGGCGACCGAAAGGGACCTATGAAACGACTGCTCGCCGCCTGCGCTGTCGCCGCGGCCTTTGTCACGTCCGCCAACGGGCAAGGCTTTCCCAACCAGACGATCAAGATCATCGTGCCGTTCACCCCGGGCGGCTCGAACGACGTCGTGGCGCGCGAAATCGCGACCGGATTGCAGACCCGCCTCAAGCAGACTGCCGTGGTCGAGAACAGGCCCGGCGGCGGCGGCACCATCGCCTACCAGTTTGTCGCGAAGTCGCCGGCGGACGGATACACGATGCTCGTCGCGCCGGCATCGTTCACGATGGGTCCGCATCTGTCGAAAAAGCAGCTCTACCATCCAATAAAAGAATTCGCGGCGATCAATCTCGTCGCCGACGTTCCCTTCGTGATGGTAGTGCCGGCCAGCCTGCCGGTGAATTCGGTGCAGGAATTCATCGCGCTCGCAAAGAAGTCCCCCAACAAACTGACCTTCGGTTCGGTCGGTCAGGGAACACCGCAGCATCTCGCCGGCGAGCTGTTCAAGCTCAGCGCGGGCGTCGACCTGATTCACGTGCCGTTCCGCGGCGCTACCGCCGTGCTCCCCGATCTCCTGGCCGGGCGCATCGACATGTTCATCGGCGCCATTAACTCGCTGCTGCCGCTGATCAAGGACGGCAAGCTCAAGGCGCTTGCAACCTCCGGCACCAAGCGCGTCGACTCACTGCCGAACGTTCCGACCATGGCGGAGGTTGGCCTCCCTGACGTTCAGGTCGGATCGGGCGTCGGGCTGGTGGCGCCGGCCGGCACGCCGCCAGAGGTCATCGCGACGCTCAATCGCGAGATCTCCGCGATCATCGCCGATCCGGGCTTCCATGAGCGCATGAAGAAAATCGGCGTCGATGTGATCGGCACCACGCCGCAGGCTTATGCGAAAGTTCTCAGCGACGATTACGCCAAATGGGCCAAAGTGACCAAGGCGGCCGGGATCGAGCCACAGTAGGCGGTCGTCGAACGTCTTCATCATGGCGGCGAGCGACTGTAACTCGGATGGAGCCATGCGCGTGGCTATGCGTCAAGCAGCCATCGGAACGCCCGCCGCAGTTCCTGCGCACCGTTCGTTTCATACCAGCGGCCGTGCGCCAGGATCACGCGCTCGGGATTCCAGCCGATCATCGTTTCGACGGCCGCGCGTAGTTCATCTCTGTGCCTGCCGAAGGTCAGCCGCATGTCGCGCGGCATCGACCCGTCAGGATCTTGGGCGCCGCCAAGCCGCGTAAGCCACCGCATGACGAGGCCGAGCTTGCGCGGCTCGAAGTTCTCGATCAGGTCGGTCAGGATGAGCGTGCGGCTGGCATGGTGAAAGAAATCGACTTCGGTCATAAAGCTGCTCGTCACCGGCAGCGTGGCGATCTCCGCATCCCAGGGATAGCCGCTGCTCCGGTCGAGACCAAGAGCGTCGAAATTGATGCGGGCACCGGCCTGATCCTTGACGCGCGGAGCAAGATAGACGTCGGCGCCGGGAAACGCCGCACGCCAGTCCGGAATCCACCAGTAGTGGATGCGGTTCGGCCCGACGATCCAGCGTGGCCGTCCGCACCTTTCGATTTGTGCGCGCAGGTCGCCCACCAAGGGCGTCGGCGAGTGGATAAAGAGATTGTCGCCCGCGAGACGGATGACGGTCATCCGCGTCGGGAACGGCATCTTCGGCCACGGCATGCCGAAGCGGATCAGGGGGCCGTCGACAATCCAGACATCCTCTGCGACCGGCTTGAGCGTATTGAGCGGTGGATAGGTTTGCTCGGATGTCATGCAGAGGCCCTCGCGCACCCCGTCGAATTTAGGTGATGGACAGGGCCGCGAATTCAAGGCGGACCGGGAATGCGGAAACAATAGCGTTCGACTCGCATTTCGTGTCAACCCACAGAGGGTGACCCGACATGACCCGCGCAACGCTCGATCCGGCCAAGGCCTACGGCCGCCATCCGCTGCAGCCACATCAACTGACTGACCGCGTGACGCGCATCGAGGATACGATCGTGCTCTGCCATCTCGGCGTGGCGCGACCAGACGCAGATGACTGGTCGCTGTCGATCGACGGGCTCGTGCGCCGGCCGACGCGGCTCACGTGGAACGATCTTATGCGGCGGCCGCACGTCGAGATCACCAGCATCCATGAATGCTGCGGCAGCCCAATGAAGCCCGACGTGCCGGCGCGCCGCATCTGCAACGTGGTCTGGGGCGGTGTGCGGCTATCAGATCTCCTCGCCGACTGCGATCCTGAACCTGCCGCGCGCTATGTGTGGTCGAGTGGCACAGACTACGGCGTATTCGAAGGCGAGACCATTGACGCCTTCGTCAAGGACCTGCCGCTCGATCGGGTCGCGGCCGATGTGCTGATCGCCGATGCAATGAACGGTTTGCCATTGCGGCCCGAGAACGGCTACCCGGCCCGACTGGTCGTCCCCGGCTTCTACGGCACCAACAGCGTCAAATGGCTGACACGGCTGACCCTGATGGACAAGCGTGCGACGGGACCGTTCACGACGCGCTGGTACAACGATCCCATTCGAGATGGCAGCGGGCGGCCCACTGGCGCCACCGTCCCGGTCTGGTCGATCGCGCCGGAGTCGGTGATCGTTTCACCCGCGCCGGACCAGACGTTGCCTGCCGGCGAGACCACCAACATCTGGGGCTGGGCCTGGGCCGACGGTGGCGTCAGCGCCGTCGACGTGAATGTCGATGGCGGGCCCGCTGTCATTCGCGCGGCCATCGAGCCGTCCGCAGGACGCGCCTGGCAACGCTTTACCGTGAGCTGGCGGCCCGAACACCGCGGCAAATGCGAGTTATGGTCGCGCGCGCAATCGGCGGACGGCCGCGCTCAGCCGGACGCGGGAGCGCGAAATGCGATTCACCGCGTCGCCGTCAATGTCGTGTGAACACTACGCGTTCCCTCGCATCTGCTTCTCGATCTGCGCCTTCAGCCGCGGATAGACCTTGAGTGCGTTGCCCTCGAAGACCTTCTGCTTGTCGGCGACGGAGAGGTTCGGCGTCGCATCGACATAGCGCTTGGTGTCGTCGAAATAATTGCCGGTCTTCGGGTCGATGCCCTTCACCGCCCCGACCATCTCCGACGCGAACAGGATGTTGTCGGCCGGCACCACCTTGGTGAGTAGATCGATCCCGGGCTGATGGTAGACGCAGGTGTCGAAGAAGATGTTGTTGCCCATGATCTCGACGAGCTCGGGCCGCTTGTTGTCGAGCGCGATCCCGCGGAAGCGGCCCCAGTGATATGGCACCGCGCCGCCGCCGTGCGGAACGATGAGCTTGAGCTTGGGGAAATCCTTGAACACGTCGGAGAGGATGAGCTGCATCACAGCCATGGTATCGGCGTTGAGGTAGTACGAGCCCGTGGTGTGCTGCGCTGGATTGCAGCAGCCGGACACGTGGATCATCGCCGGCACATCGAGCTCGATCATCTTCTCGTAGAACGGATACCACCACTTATCGGTGAGCGGCGGCGCGTTGAAATAGCCGCCGGACGGATCGGGATTGAGGTTGCAGCCGACCATGCCGAGCTCCTTCACGCAGCGCTCGAGCTCCTTGATCGACGAGGTCGGCGACTCGCCTTGCGTCTGCGGGAGCTGGCACACGCCGATAAAATTCTTCGGGAACAGCGTGCACACGCGGTGGATGAGATCATTGCAGATTTCGGTCCACTCGTGACTCACCGCGAAGTCGCCGATGTGGTGGCCCATGCCGGAGGCGCGCGGCGAGAAGATCGTCAGGTCGGTGCCGCGCTCGCGCTGGAGTTTTAGCTGCGCGCCTTCGATCGACGCCCTGATCTCGTCGTCGGACATCTTGAGGCCGGCGCGCGGCGGCAGCGGCGTCTTGTTCTTCACCGCCTCGGTCTGCTCCTTGCGGAAACGGTGAAGGTCCTTGGGCTCGGTCGTGTAATGGCCGTGGCAATCGATGATCATGACGCGTCGCTCGGTTCTTGGTGGGCGGGGTCTCTGCCGCTTCAGTCTACGGTGGTGACGGCGAATATCGGGTCGTCTATAGAAGCGCAACGACCACGCGTGAAGGGGAGAATTATGGCCGATCTGCCGCGTCTGAACAATGTCATCCGTGCGCTCGACGGGGGGCAGCATGCCTTTACCTGCTTCACGCCGGCCGAGATCGATTCCGCGCTGGCGATGAGCACATCGAAATTCGACGGTTGCGTATACGAGATGGAGCACAATTTCTGGGAAGGCCGCGCGCTGCGCGATTGCCTGCAATACATGCTCAACCGCGGGCAGATCGCCAAGTCCGCCTCGGTGGTGCCGCCGGTGGCACCGATGGTGCGCATTCCGGTGAACGGCGTCGAGAAGGGCCAGTGGCACGCCAAGCAGGCG
The DNA here is from genome assembly GCA_009377695.1 of Hyphomicrobiales bacterium. Taxonomy (GTDB): domain Bacteria; phylum Pseudomonadota; class Alphaproteobacteria; order Rhizobiales; family Xanthobacteraceae; genus VAZQ01. The sequence continues at coordinate 15,156 of WHTP01000004.1, forward strand.
CTCGACCTGGGCTGCTACGGCATTGTGTGGCCGCACATCTCCACGGTGGAGGAGGCCTACAACGCGGTCGCCGCCTGCCGCTATCCGCGGCTGAAGAACGCAGCCCTTTACGAGCCCACCGGCATCCGCGGCGATGGCCCGACCACCGCCGCGCGCTACTGGGGCCTCACCCAACAGGAATACTACACCAAGGCCGACGTGTGGCCGCTCGCCAAGCAGGGCGAGATCTTCGTGATCCTGCAGATCGAAGACACGCGCGGGGTCGAGAACCTCGACGACATGCTCAAGAACGTGCCCGGCATCGGCGCGATCCTGATCGGCGAAGGCGACCTCTCGCAGGAACTCGGCTATCCGCGCCAGTACGAGCACAAGGAAGTGCTGGCCTGGATGAAGCGCGTGGTCGACACCTGCAAGAAGCACAACGTCGTGGTCGGTCATCCGCACGTGGAGGCCGGCAATTGCGACCGCATTATTTCGGAAGGCTATCGCTTCCTGATGTGCGCGCCGGTGCGCAGCTTCAATCACCTGACCAAGGCGATGGAAACGGCGGGGCGGTAGTAGCTCTGGCGTGTCCCCGGGCGCAGCACGTAGCACTTGCGACGTGATGCGCTGGAGACCCGGACCCCTGGTTTGTTTTTGTCAACCCAAGACAAATAACTGGGGGCCCGGATCGGCGGCGCATCGTTTCGCGCTGCCATAGCCCGTCGAAGACGCACGTGAACGCGCTTATGGCGTCCGGGACACGAGAGCCGTCACTTCGCCTTGATCCCTGTCAGCTTGACCGCCTGAGACCAGCGCGGCGCTTCCTCCGCAACGAGCTTGGCGAATTCTTGAGGCGTCGTGGCATAGGGCTCGATCCCGAGTTTATCCAGGCTTGCTCGCATCTCCGCTGACCGCAGTCCGTCATTGATGGCCGCGTTGAGCCGCTCGACGACCGGCGCCGGCACGCCCGCCGGCGCCACGATTCCGAACAGCGTGTCGTAGGGTGCGTCGAGGAAGCCAACCTCCATCAGCGTCGGCACGTCCTTCATGTCGTCCCAGCGCTGCGGCGCGCTGACGGCGAGCGCACGCACCTTGCCGCTGGCGATGTGCTGGCGCAGCACCGACTTACCATTGACGGTGGCGTGGATCTGGCCGCCGATCAGATCGGTGATCATCGGACCGCCGCCGCGATACGGCACATGGACGATGTCCACGCCTGCTTTGCGCTTGAACAGTTCAAATACGAAATGCGGCCCGATGCCGGTCGCGGACCCGTAATTGAATTTGCCGGGATCGGCCTTCGCCTGCGCGACCATATCCTGCACGGTCTTGACCGGCCATGACGGCCCGACCACCAGCACGCCCTTGTCGACGACCAGCGTGGCGACGGGAACGAACGCCTTCACCGGATCGTAGTCGAGCTTGTAGAGCTGCGGCATGGTGCCGAATGCGCTCGTCGTCGTCATCATCAGCGTGTAGCCATCGGCCGGCGTGGTCGCGACCTGCTTGGCCGCGATCGAGCCGCCGGCGCCGGCGATATTCTCGACCACGATGGTCTGCCCGAGGTTTGCCTGCATGCGCTGCGCAATCAGCCGTGCGGTGGTGTCGGTCGCCCCACCGGCCGGGAAGCCGACCACGAGCTTGATCGGTTTGGCGGGATATTGCTGCGCCTCCGCCATTGCTGCGGGGCCTGCAGCCAAGAGAACAGACAGCATCAGGCGGGACAGGATCATTCACGCGCTCCTTGGGATTTTCTTCAATTTGTTCGTTCACGCAATCATAGCATCGTCATGCGGACGGTCTGCATGCGCGGACCTTGGTCAGGATTGTCACGGTGCCGCAGCCCACGCGCGCCGTTCACGATCTGGACTCCTTCCGGCGGGAGTCCGCTTGGGGTTAAAGTCTCTTGATTCGTGGGCGGCCGTGAGGGGTGTGGGGTAACGGCAAAGTCGGCGCTGCCCGTCTGAGGCTTTTGGGGCTCGAGAGGCAACATTCGAGCCCCCGAAATGCGGCGAACTGGGGCTATCAGGTATGCCGGACACGATCCGGACCACCGACGGGGGCCATGCGGCTCATCCGCGGCGCGGCGGATTCCGCATCGCCGTGACGATTCTACTCTCGCAAGCGATGCTGGTGAGCAGCGGCGTCAACGCCCAGCCGCCGGCGGCATCGTCGGCCGCCAACAGTCCCTCGATCGTCGAGGCCTATCTCAACGCCTTCGCGCTGCTCGACCGCCACGAGATCATCGGGATGTCGATCACGCTGTCGGTGCTGTGCTTTGCCGTGGTGACGGCGATCATGCTGGTGCGCACGCGCCAGCGTCTGGCCGACACGGAAGCCAGCGCGCGCGATGAGATCATGGCAAGCCGCGCCGAGGTTGACCGCGTCTACGCGCTGTTGCGTTCGGAGCCGCAAATCCTGGTGGCCTGGGCCGCCGCCGACGATGAGCCAGAGATCATTGGCGACATCGGCCTCGTGACCGACGCCGATGCGCCATACCGCGTGCTAGCCTTCGGCCTGTGGCTCGAGCCGGAGGCGGCGCAGGCGATCGAACATGCCGTCGAAGCGCTGCGCGAGCACGGCAACAAATTCTCGATGGCACTGACGACGCTCGCCGGCCGGTCAATCGAAGCCGAGGGTCAGGTGGTGGGCGGGCGCGCGATCCTTCGCCTCAAGGACGTGAGCGGCGTGATGCGCGAGTTCGCGGAGCTCACCGGTCGCTTCGAACGCCAGGTCGACGCCGCCAACGCCATGCGGACCCTGATCGAGGCGCTGCCATCCCCGGTCTGGGCGCGCGACGAAGCCGGCAAGCTCACCTACGTCAACGCCGCTTACGCGCGCGCGGTCGACGCCAGGGACGCCAGCGAGGCGATCGGGCGCGGCATCGAGCTGTTCGATCGCGCGGCGCGCACCGGCCTTTTCCGCGCGCACGAGACCGAGCAGGCCTTCTCGGGCCGGCTGCCGGCGATCGTCGGGGACGGCCGCACCATCTTCGACGTGCTCACCGTACCCACCCACCGCGGCAGCGCCGGCATCGGCATCGACGCGACCGAAGCGGACATCTTGCGTGCCGAGCTCCAGCGCATCGTCGATGCGCATCGCCGCACCCTCGACTACCTCACCACCGGGGTCGCCATCTTCGGCTCCGACCAACGGCTGACCTTCTACAACACCGCGTTCCGCTCGCTCTGGGACCTCGACGTCGGTTTCCTCGACCACGGGCCGAGCGACTCCTCGATCCTTGACCGGCTGCGCGACGCCCGCCGGCTGCCGGAGCAGCAGGATTTCCGGAAATGGAAGGCGGAGCTGCACGAGGCCTATCGGGCGACCGAGGCCAGGACCCACGAATGGCACCTGCCCAACGGCCGCACGCTGCGCGTCGTCACCACGCCCAATCCGGAAGGCGGCGTGATCTATCTCTATGACGACATCACCGAGCCGCTCGACCTGCAGCGCCGCTTCGAGGCGCTGATCCGCGTGCAGGGCGAGACGCTCGACAACCTGGCGGAGGGCGTCGCGGTGTTCGCGAGCGACGGCCGGCTGCGGCTGTTCAATCCGGTGTTCGCGCGGATGTGGAAGTTCGACCCGGCGGCGCTGCAGGACCGCCCCCACGTCGAGGCCGTGATCGGCTGGTGCCACGCCATCTCCGGCGACAACCCGATCTGGCCGGCGCTGCGCACGACCGTCACTGCGATCGACGACCGCACGCCGGTCATGGGCGACATCGAGCGGCGCGACGGCAGCGCGGTCAAATGCGCGACCGTGCCGCTGCCGGACGGCGCGACGCTGGTCACGTTCCAGGACATCACCGATTCCGTGAACGTCGAGCGCGCGCTGCGCGAGCGCAACGAGGCGCTCGAAGATGCCGACAAGATCAAGATCGATTTCGTGCACCACGTGTCTTACGAGCTGCGCTCGCCGCTCACCAACATCATCGGCTTCGCACATTTCCTCGGCGACCAGACAACAGGTCCTTTGAATGAAAAGCAGCGCGAGTACCTGAGTTACATCACTACGTCGACCAACGCCTTGCTCGCGATCATCAACAACATCCTCGACCTCGCCACCATCGATGCCGGTGCGATGACGCTGAACCTCGGCAACGTGGACATCCGCCGGACCATGGACGACGCCGCCGAAGGCGTGCAGGACCGGCTGGAGCAGAGCGGGATTTCACTCTCGATCCGCACCGCGCCCGACATCGGCACCTTCGTCGCCGACGAGCGCCGCTTGCGGCAGGCGCTGTTCAACCTTCTGGCCAATGCCATCGGATTTTCTCCGCCGGGCGGGATCGTGACGCTGGCAGCGCAGCGGCTGCAGAACGCCGTGGTGTTCATGGTCACCGACCAGGGGCCGGGCATCCCGCCCGACGTCAGGGACAAGGTGTTCGACTGGTTCGAGACCCACTCGCTCGGCTCGCGCCATCGCGGGACGGGACTTGGGCTCTCGCTGGTGCGCTCGTTCGTGGAACTGCACGGCGGCACGGTCACGATCGATTCGCAGGTCGGGCGCGGCACCACGGTGACCTGCATCTTCCCGACCGAAGCAATGGGCGAGCGCGTGAGCGCCGCGTGAGACTAGGCGGCTAATAAGCGGAACGAGAGACAGCCGCGTCAATACCGCCAGGGCTCGACCGTCAGCAGCGGGAACGCGCTCAAGACATGCGGCACGGTCACAACCGGCGCCGACATGTGCAGGTAGCTCTTGTTGAGCTCGGCAAACGTATTGACGCCGAGCAGACCAAGACAGCGCTGCACCTCGTCTTCCAGGAGTTCGAGCATCCGCACCACGCCGGCAGCGCCGCCGGCCGCCAGCGCGTAGCACTGCATGCGCCCCATCCCGACCAAGTCGGCGCCGGCGGCGATTGCCTTGACGATATCGGAGCCGCGGCAGAAGCTGCCGTCGATCATGATCTTGGCGCGCCCGGTAACGGCATCCACGACCTCGGGCAGCACGTCCATGGCGCCGCGGCCGTGATCGAGCTGACGGCCGCCGTGGTTTGAGATGTAGACCCACTCGACGCCGTGCTCGACCGCGAGCTTGGCGTCCTCGGCGGTGGCAATTCCTTTGATGATGAGCGGGATCTTGTACTGCTGCTTGATGCGATCGATGGTGCGCCAATCGAGCTCCATCTGGAACTTGCGCCCCGCCACACGGCGGCGTCCGGCAGTCTGGTAGCGCTTGGCAAGATCGCGCTCGCGCCGGCTGTAGTGCGCGGTGTCGACCGTGAAGCAGAACGCGGTGAAGCCGTTCTTGATCGCGCGCTCGATATGGTCGTTCACGAACGCGTCGTCGCCTCGCACGTAGAGCTGGAAGATGCGCAGCGCCTCGGACGCAGCCTCTGCAACACGCTCAAGCCCCGGCTCGGTCACGGAACTCATCATGTGAGCAACACCGAATGCGCCAGTGCCGCGCACGATCTCCGCCGCCGCTTCCGGGTGGAAGCATTCAAGCGAGCCGACCGGCGCCAGCATGACCGGCAGCCGCAGCTTGCGTCCGAAAACCTCGACCGATGCATCGACCATGCTGACGTCGCGCAGCACCCGCGGCCGGAACGCAACCGAGTCGAGCGCCATGCGGTTCCGCCGCAGCGTCGTCTCGGATTCGCAGCCGCCGACGATATAGTCCCAATGGTTCTGACTGAGATTCTGGCGCGCCTTGGCGACGAACTCGTGCAGGTTCAGGAATTCCGATGCAGGGGCCTCGACGCGCGCGGTGGCCGGCGATGCTGCGATTTTTTCTTGCATGGTGGTTCCTGGCGAAGAACTGGGGGCAGACAAAGGATGCTGTGCGGGATGGTCCGATATGATGGTCCCCGGCGCGGTTGGCCGTCAACCGCCAGTGGTCCGATTCTAACGTTCGCATCCCATTTCCGCGGGCCACTTTGCGAATGTTAGAATCAAAGGACCACTAGCAAGTATAGGCTGCTAGTGGAGTTCGGATTTGACATTGGCGTCGTGCGCTTGCTGCCAGGTGGGTCGCGAATGTCAAATCCACTCCACTAGTGTCCTTCGATTCCGAAGTTCGTATCAGAGGCCGCGGCGAAATGGTACGAACTTCGGAATCGGGACATTAGTCCAATGTGCTTTCCCCCGCCGCGGAGGGCGGCTACGGTTGCAACGCAAATGACGAGATGACCAGATGTTGACCACCACGGGCGGTGCGAGCTTCACGGTGGTATTGCCGGATGAGCAGGCCACCATGCGGCTGATGGTGGACGTCGCATCGGCGCTCGAGCCTGGCGACGTGCTGACGCTTTCCGGCGATCTCGGTGCCGGCAAGACCACGTTCGCGCGCGCGATGATCCGTTATCTCGCCGGCGACGAGACGGTCGAGGTGCCGAGCCCGACTTTCACGCTGATGCAGATCTACGAGCTGCCCCGCTTCCCGGTGGTGCACGCCGACCTCTACCGGGTGTCGGGATCGTCGGAGCTGGCCGAGCTCGGTTTCGACGATCTGCCCGAAGACGCGGTCATCGTCGTGGAATGGCCCGACCGCGCAGCCGGCTTCCTGCCGCACGACCGTATCGACGTGACGCTGACGCTCGCGCCCAAGCTCAAGCCGGAATTCCGGCACGCCCGCGTGACCGGCTACGGCACGTGCGCAACGCGGGTCGATCGCATCGCATCCGTTCGCCAATTCATCGCCGAAGCAGGCTTGAGCGAAGCGGCGCGCGTGCGCATGCCCGGCGACGCCTCGACCCGCCGCTACCACCGTCTGATCCTCGGCAACCGGCAATCCATCCTGATGGATGCACCGCGGAAGCCGGACGGCCCGCCGGTGCGCGACGGCAAGCCGTATAGCCGGCTCGCGCATCTCGCCGAGACGGTCGTGCCGTTTGTGGCCGTGGCCAAGGGGCTGCGGGCGCACGGCCTCAGTGCACCCGACATCCAACATGCCGACCTCCAGCAGGGCCTGCTGGTCATCGAGGACCTGGGCACCGAGGGCGTGGTTGCGGGCGAGCCGGCGGAACCCATGGTGGAGCGCTATGAGACCGCGGTCGACGCGCTGCTCTCGCTACACGGCAAGGTGCTGCCGCCGGTGCTGCCGGTCGCACCACATGTGGAGCACACCATCCCGCCCTATGACTTGGATGCGCTCCTAATCGAGGTCGAGCTCCTGCTCGAATGGTACCTGCGGCGGCTCGGAGTCGTGGTCACCGACGATGCCCGTGCGGATTTCTTCGGACTCTGGCGTGACGCGCTGAAGCCTGTGCTCGACGGACCGCAGACCTGGGTGCTGCGCGACTATCATTCGCCCAATCTTCTGTGGCTGTCCGACCGCAAGGAGATCGCGCGCGTCGGCATCCTGGATTTCCAGGACGCACTCATGGGCTCGCCGGCCTACGACCTCGCCTCGCTGCTGCAGGACGCCCGTGTCGACGTGCCGGAAGCGGTGGAGGTCCCGCTGCTTGGCCGTTATCTGCGCCACCGCCGCGACGCGGACGCCGGCTTCGACCCCGGCGCCTTCATCCGCTCTTATGTGACGCTCGCAGCGCAGCGCGCGTCGAAGATTCTCGGCATCTTCGCGCGCCTCGACGTGCGCGACGGCAAGCCGCAATACCTGCGTCACATCCCGCGGATATCCGGTTACCTGCAACGCTCGCTGGCGCATCCCTCGCTCGAGCCGCTGAACGAGTGGTACGGCCGCCATCTCCCGGCGCTAAAGTCTTGAGTGATTCGCGACCGTCCTGATCCGACCATCTTGGAACCGCTGATGAAGGAGCAAGACCGTAACGCAATGCCGCGGGCCGCCATGGTGATGGCCGCCGGGCTCGGCACGCGCATGCGGCCTTACAACGGTCATATCCCGAAACCCCTGGTGACGGTCGGCGGCAAGGCTTTGATCGACCACGTGCTCGACCGCCTGGCCGACGCCGGCGTCGCGCGCGCGGTGGTGAACGTGCATCATCTTGCCGACCAGATCGAAGGCCATATTGCCGGTCGCAAGGCGCCGGAGATCGTGATCTCCGACGAGCGCCCCGAATTGCTCGGCACGGCCGGTGGTCCGGTTAACGCGATGCCATTGCTCGGTGACGGGCCGTTCTTCCTGGTCAATTCCGACACGATCTGGATCGACGGCGTGACGCCCAATCTCAAGCGACTTGCCGCCGTGTTCGACGCCGCACGCATGGACGCGCTGCTCCTGATGGCGCCGACCGCAACCGCGACCGGCTATTCCGGCCGCGGCGATTTCTCGATGGCGGCGGATGGAAGGCTCAAGCGGCGGGGCGAGCGCGACGTAGTGCCGTTCGTTTATGCCGGCGCGGCGATCCTCTCGCCGGCGTTCTTCACCGGCGTCGGGCAAGGGCCGTCATCGATGTCGCCGCTGTTCGACCGTGCCGCCGAGACCGGCCGGTTGCATGGGCTCCGCCTCGACGGCATCTGGATGCATGTCGGCACGCCTGACGCCGTGGCCGCGGCGGAGGCTGCGCTGATCGCAAGCGCGGCGTAATGTTGTCATTGCCGGGCTTGACCCGGCAATCCATCACCTTTGTAAGAAGCAAGAGGATGGATGCGCGGGTCAAGCCCGCGCATGACTGAAGAAAAATTGAGAAGTGCCGCTGACATCTCTAGGCTCATTGCATGACCGCTCACCCGCCCCGCGTTTTTACGATTCCGGCATCGGCGCCATTCGTGCCGACGCTGATCGCGGCGCTACGCGATGGCAGATTGATCGACGGCTTCTCCGACACCAGCGATCCGCTTGCGCTTGCCTCCGCGACGCTCTACCTGCCGACACGACGCGCCTGCGCCCTCGCGCGCGACAGCTTCCTCGATGTGACCGGCGCGAATGCGGCGATCCTGCCGCGCATCGTTCCGATCGGCGACATCGACGAGGACGAGCTGGTGTTCGCCGACGCCGCCAATCCCGGCGCGCTTGATCTCAAGGACGAGCTTGGCGGCCTCGAACGCCGGCTCCTGCTCACGCAGCTCGTCAGCAAATGGGCGGCAACGCAGGCGGTCCGGCGCGACGGCCATGCGCCGCTGGTCGCGAACAATCCGGCATCGGCACTCGCGCTCGCCGACGCGCTGGCGCGGCTGATGGACGACATGACCACGCGACAGGTGCCGTGGGACAAGCTCGACACGCTGGTGCCCGGCGAGCACGACGAATACTGGCAACTGACGCTTCGATTCCTGAACGGGATCGTGCGCAGCGCCTGGCCGTTAGTCCTGGACGCGCACGGCAGGATCGAACCCGCCGCGCGGCGCGACCTGCTGATCGCTGCCGAAGCAAAGCGGTTGGCGGAGAACACCGACGGTCCGGTGGTTGCGGCCGGCTCCACCGGCTCGATGCCGGCGACCGCCGCATTGATCGAGACGATCGCGAACCTGCCCCATGGGGCGGTGGTGCTGCCCGGCCTCGACTCCGATCTCGACGAAGAGGCCTGGGACGACATCGCGGGGCGGCGCGACTCGGAAGGCCGCGAGACGATCGCGCCCGCGATCAGCCATCCGCAATTCGCCATGCAGGCGCTGCTGGCGCGGATCGGCATCACGCGCGCCGAAGTGCTCCGCCTTGGCGAGCCGGCAGCGCATGGCCGCGAGGCGGTGATCTCCGAGGTCATGCGGCCGGCCGACAAGACCGACAAGTGGCGCGACCTTGCGAGTGGCGCGCTGCGCCTCGACGATGCCCTGGAGGACGTTTCGGTCATCGCGGCAACGAATGCCGAAGAAGAGGCGCTCGCCATCGCCGTCGCGCTGCGCGAGGTGCTTGAAACGGACGCGAAGACGGCGGCGCTGGTGACGCCCGACCGGGCGCTGGCGCGCCGGGTGCTCGCCGCGCTCGCGCGATGGCAGGTCGCAGTTGACGACTCCGGTGGCGATCCGCTCGCCGATACATCCGCCGGCGTGTTCGCGCGCCTCGTCGCCAAGGCCGCGCTCGAAGGGCTTGAGCCCGTCACGCTGCTGGCCCTGCTCAAGCATCCGCTGCTGCGGCTTGGCGCCGGCGCCGGGGCGCATGCACATGCGATCTCGGTGATCGAGCAGGCGGTGCTGCGCGGGCCCCGCCCGAAGCCCGGGACCGGCGGCCTCGCGCAGGCGCTCAAGACATTCCGCGAGAAAACGAGGCTCCACCACTCCGATCCGCGTGCGCGGCTGACGCCAAGCCAGTTGCAAGGCGCCGCCGATCTGATCGATGCGTTCACCGCCGCACTCAAGCCACTTGAGACACTCGCGAAGACCAAGCAGCCGCTGGCGCTGTTTGCCAAGGTACACCACCAGGTCGTTGAGATACTGTCGACGGAACGCCGCGGCGCCGGGATCGCCTTTACCGGTCGAGACGGTACGGCGCTCGACAAGGCCTTCGAGGAAATTGACGACCATGCGCAGCGCGTTGCGGTTTCGGCATCGGACTATCCCGATCTGTTCCGCGCCGTCATCGCCGAAAAGCCGGTGCGGCTGCCCGACCGGCCGGGCGTTCGCGTGCGCATCTACGGTCCGCTCGAGGCGCGGCTCCAATCGATCGATCGCGTCGTGCTCGGCGGTCTCGTCGAAAGCGTATGGCCGCCGGAGGCGCGCAGCGATCCCTGGCTCAGCCGGCCGATGCGGCGCAGCTTGGGCCTCGATCTGCCGGAGCGGCGGATTTCGCTGTCGGCGCATGACTTCGCGCAGATGCTCGGTGCCAATGAGGTCGTGCTCGCCTATCCCGCCAAGCTCTCGGGCGCGCCGACGGTGCCGTCGCGATTCATCCAGCGGCTCGCGGCCGTCGCCGGCGACAAGCGATGGGATGCAGCGCTCGCGCGCGGCGAACGATATCTCGCCTGGGCGCGCGAGCTCGATCGGCCGGACAGCGCGCCACGGCCGGTGGCGCGACCCGAACCAAAGCCCGCCCGCGACGCACGGCCGACGTCGCTCTCGGTCACCGAAATCGAGCTTTGGCTGCGCGATCCATATTCGATCTATGCTCGACATATTCTCCGCCTGCAGCCGCTCGACGCGATCGACACGCCGCCCGGTGCGCGCGACCGGGGCACGGTTATCCATGGTGCCATCGGAAAGTTCACCGAACGGTTCAAGGGCGCCCTGCCCACCGACGTCGTCGGCGAACTGATCAAGCTCGGCGAGGAGGAGTTCGCGGTGCTTGAGGATTTTCCCGAGGCGCGGGCGTTCTGGTGGCCGCGATATCTGCGCATCGCGCGCTGGTTCGCCGGCTTCGAAGCGCGCCGCCGCGCCGACCTCACCGGCATCAGCGCGGAGATCGGTGCGCGTTTGGAAATCCCGCTCGGGCACCGGTCGTTCACGCTGCGCACGCGCGCCGACCGCATCGAGCACCGGCGCGACGGCCGGTACACGATCCTCGACTATAAGACCGGGCGGCCGCCAACCGGGCCGCAGGTGTCGTCCGGGCTTACCCCGCAGCTCACCCTCGAAGGCGCGATCCTGCGGGCCGGACAGTTCGAGGGGATTCCCACGGGCGGCTCGATCGCGGAGATCGTCTACGTGACGCTGCGCGGTGGCGAACCGCCGGGAGAGGACAAGGCGGTCGATCTCGGCGACAGCACGCCGGATGCTGCTTCTGACAAAGCGCTTAGCGAACTGACCAAGCTTGTGACGAAATTCGAGGACGAAGAGGTCGGCTATCTCTCCAGGGAACGGGTGATGTTCATGCGCCGTGGCGGCGGCGACTACGACCATCTCGCGCGCGTAAAGGAATGGTCGCTGACCAGCGGTGCCGCCGAAGATGGGGGCGAGGCGGAATGAGCGCGCCGCGCAAGATTCCCAATGCCGTCCTGGAGGCGCAGCACAAGGCATCCGACCCCGCGGCATCGGCGTGGGTCTCCGCCAATGCCGGCTCCGGCAAGACCTATGTGCTGGCGCAGCGAGTGATCCGCCTGCTGCTCGACGGCACCCACCCGTCGAAGATTCTCTGCCTCACTTACACCAAGGCGGCGGCTGCCAACATGGCGAACCGCGTGTTCGAGCGGCTTGCGGGCTGGACGACCCTGGATGATGCGGCTCTTGAAACAGAAATTCACAAGACCGGCGTCAAGCGCGTCGACGTCAAGCGCCTGGCGCGGGCGCGCAAGCTGTTCGCGGAGGCGCTGGAGACACCGGGCGGGCTGAAGGTGCAGACCATCCACGCGTTCTGCACGCGGCTGCTGCAGCAGTTCCCGTTCGAGGCCGACGTTGCGGCGCGCTTCCAGGTGCTGGACGAGACGCAGCAGACACAGATGATCGAAACGATCCGGCTCGACGTGCTGCTCGCCGCGTCGGCGCGGCCCGACAGCGCCGAGGGCCGCGCCCTGGCGACGATCATCACGCTGACCAGCGACTTCGCGTTCCAACTCGCGTTGGCCGAAGCGATCCGCGAAGGCGAGAAGGTGATGGCGTGGCTGTCGCAAGCCGGCGGCATCGGCGGCGCGATGGCGGAGCTGTCGCAGGCGCTGGGGATCGATCCAGCAGATACCATCGAACAGATTGACGAAAAGATCGTCAACGGACCGATTTTTCCTATGTCGGAGTGGGCCGTGGCAGCAGCGATCTGCAAAGCCAGTTCGGCAAGAGACCAGGAGCAGTGCGAGCGCCTGACAATGGCCGCACAGGCCACTGGCTCAGACCGAATCGAAAAGTATTTGCAGGTTTTTGTAGACACCAAATGCAGGCCACGAGACAAAGTTGTTACGCAAAGGCTTACTAAAACGAACCCGTCGCTCGCGAGAACCTTGGCCGAAGAGAGGGACCGCGTTTGCAAGCTTCGGGAGCAGCGACTCGCCGTCATCGCCCGCGCCCGCACCGGCGCACTATTAGCCATCGCCAGCGCCGTCATCTCACGCTATCGCGCCGAGAAGGAAGCCCGTGGTTTCCTTGATTACGACGATCTCATCGCCAAGACGCGCGACCTGCTCTCGCGCGTGAGCGCGGCCTGGGTGCACTACAAGCTCGACCTCGGCATCGACCACCTCTTGATCGATGAGGCGCAGGATACGAGCCCGGAGCAGTGGGACATCATCGAGCGGCTGGTGGCCGAGTTTGCCGTGGGCGCGGGCGCACGCGGAACGCTGTCGCGCTCGATCTTCGCGGTGGGCGACGACAAGCAATCGATCTTCTCATTCCAAGGCGCCGACCCGCACGAATTCGAGAAGAAACAACGCAGCTTCAAGCGCACCTTCGAGGCCGCGGCGATCGAATGGCGCGACGTTCGCCTCGCTCATTCGTTCCGTTCGAACGACAGCGTGCTGACCGCGGTCCAGCACGTGTTCGCGCAGCCAACGATCTTCCGCAGTGTGACCACCGACGAGGGCGGGATTTCCCCGCATCTCGCTTTGCCCGACGCGGCGCCCGGCGTTGTCGAGATCTGGCCGCTGGTCGAGCCCGAGAAGCGTGAGCCCGTGCCGGCGTGGGATCAGCCGTTCGACAAGACCTCGGAAACGAGCCCGCGCGTCAAGCTTGCGCGGCAAGTTGCCAAGCATGTCAGGTTGTGGATCGACCGCAAAGACCAGGTCGGCAGCGGCGCCGAGCGCCATGCAATACGACCGGGCGACATCCTCGTGCTGGTGCGCCAGCGCGGGCCCCTGTTCGAGGCGATCATCCGCGCGCTCAAGAACCAGGACATCGACGTCGCCGGGGCCGACCGGCTGGTGCTGACCGAGCACATCGCGGTCATGGACATGCTGGCGCTTGCTGATGCAGTGCTGCTGCCGGAAGACGACCTTGCGCTCGCGACCGTCCTCAAGAGCCCGCTGTTTGGATTGTCGGAAGACGAGCTGTTCGCGCTCGCCTGGGACCGCAAGGCCAACCTGCGGGCAACACTGAACGAGCGCCGGCCGGAGATCGCCGCAAAGCTTGCAGCGATCGCGCATGATGCGCAACGGCTGCCGCCGTTCGCCTTCTACGCCGATCTTCTCGGCGCGGGTCAGGCGCGCAAGCGTTTCCTGTCGCGACTCGGACCCGAGGCCAAGGACGTCATCGACGAATTCCTCAATCTCGCGCTTGCCTATGAGAGTCGCGAGACGCCGTCGTTGCAAGGCTTCGTCGCGTGGCTGCGCACCGCTTCGGCCGAGATCAAGCGCGACATGGAAATCGCGCGCGACGAGGTGCGGGTGATGACGGTTCACGGCGCAAAAGGATTGGAGGCGCCGATCGTCATCCTCGCCGACACCACGACCGAGCCGCAGGGCCCGATCCAGCATCAGCCGCGCCTTCTGAACCTGCCGGCGCAGCAGGCCGCGCCCGGCACGCCCGACCGGCTCATTTGGATGCCGAACAAGAAGGAGGACACCACTCCGATCGCCGTCGCGCGTGCGAACACGGTTGCCGATGCGATCGACGAGCACCGCCGCTTGCTCTACGTCGCCATGACGCGCGCCGCCGACCGGCTGGTGATCTGCGGCTCCGTCGGCCAGAACCGGCGACCGCCGGGCTGCTGGTATGACCTGATGGTCGACGCGCTGAAGCCGCATTGCAGCGAGGAACCGGCGGATATCGGCGAAGGCAGCGTGCTGCGCTATCGCCAGACGCCGTCAAAGCCCGAGACGCTGTCGCTCTTTGATCTGCCGCCGGCGCAACCCGCGAGGCAGGAACGGCCGGACTGGCTCACCCGCGCGGCGCCGCACGCAGGGGTCGCGCTCGCGCCGCTCTCGCCGTCACAGCTCCATGACGAGACCGCGCCGATCGCCCGCTGGAGTGGCGAGGCGCGCCGGCAGGCTATGGCACGAGGCGTCGTCATGCACCGCCTGCTGCAATCGCTGCCGGCAATCGATCCCGACCATCGTCCGGACGCCGCGCGCCGCTACCTCGCAGGCAAGAGCAAGGACTTCACCATCGAAGAATGCGAGGAACTCGCGCGCAAGGCGCTCATGCTGGTCGAGCATCCCGACTTCGCGGAGCTGTTCTCGCCCCACAGCAAGGCCGAGGTCCCGATCGTCGGACGCATAGCCGGACGCATAGCCGGACACATGGCCGGACACGTGGCCGGACACGTGGCCCATGGCGGCAAGACCCGTGCCGTCGCCGGCGTCGTCGACCGGCTGGTGGTCACCGCCGACGCGATCCTCATCGCCGATCACAAAACGAATCGCGACCCGCCCCGAACGCTCGACAAAGTACCCAATGGCTACCTTGCGCAGCTTGCACTCTACCGCGCCGTGCTCTCCGAGCTCTATCCCGGGAGGCCTGTCCGCGCTGCCCTGGTCTGGACCGAAGTACCTGATCTGATGGAAATTTCCGACGCAGCCATGGACCGGGCGCTGGCCACCCTCACCTCGTCGTGAAGCCTGCTTGACGGGGTCCGGAGGCATTCATAGGTTCGCACTCCACTAAATGCGCAGCCGCGCCCGCAAGCAACGAGGTACTCCATGGCCGTCGGCAAGGTCTCTGATGCCACTTTCGAGGCGGAAGTGTTGAAGGCCAAGGGTCCCGTGGTGGTGGACTTTTGGGCGGAATGGTGCGGCCCCTGCAAGATGATCGCGCCGGCGCTGGAGGAGATCGCGGGCTCGCTTGGCGAGAAGGTCAAGATCGTGAAGCTCAATGTTGACGAAAATCCGCAAGTCGCGGCGAAGTACAACATCCAGTCGATCCCGACGCTGCTGATCTTCAAGAACGGCGACATGTCCTCGCGCCAGATCGGCGCCGCGCCGAAGCAAAAGCTCGAGCAGTGGATCACGGCAGCGGTTTGATCCCTTCGCTGTCGCTTCATCCCTTTATTGACGTCATTGCGCGGCGAGCGACGGAGTTCGTTGCTGTGCCCTGAGGGCACAACAACCCGTCCTCGCACACTGCAACATCACGTCGGCGGTGTGCCGTTCGCGTTGAGTACCGCGCCGGCAAGATAAAGCGATCCCGTGATCATCACCCGCGGCGGCGGTTCGAGGCCGAGCCGCCCGACATCGGCGAGCGCGCTTTCGATGTCACTGCTCGCCTGCGCTGGAATGTTGGCGGCCCAGGCGAACTCTGCAACATCCGAGGCTGGAATGCTCTTCAGCTGATCGGGAATCGGCACCGCGAAGAGCCGGCGCGCGAGCCCGGAAAAATTCTTCAGGAACGCGCTCGCGTCCTTGCTCGCGAGCATGCCGACGATCAGCACCAGCGGGCGCGATACGCGCTCTTCGAGATCGGCAAGCGCGTTCGCAATCGTGCGGCCGCCATCCGCGTTGTGGCCGCCGTCAAGCCAGAGCTCGCTACCGGCCGGAAGCAGCCCAGGCAGCCGTCCTTGCGACAGCCGCTGCATCCGCGCCGGCCACTCCGCTTTCGCGACCGCCTCGAACACCGCGGGACGAAGTCCGAGTGACGGCAGCGCGCGCAGTGTGGCGATGGCAACCCCGGCATTCTCGAACTGATGCCGGCCCGGCAGCCGCGGTGCCGGCAGATCGAGCAGGCCGGCATCGTCCGAATAGACCAGCCGGCCGCGCTCCTCGGTCGCGGTCCAATTCTCGCCCGCAATCCGAATCGGTGCGGCGGCGCGCGCCGCCGCACGTTCAATCGCCGCGAGCGCCTCGCGTGGCTGCGCGGCCACGATCGCAGGAACATCCCGTTTGAAGATGCCGGCCTTCTCGGCCGCGATCTTCGCGACGGTGTCGCCAAGATAATCGGCGTGATCGAATGAGACCGGCGTGACGACGGTAGCGAGCGGCCGATCGACAACATTGGTCGCGTCAAGCCGACCGCCGAGTCCAACCTCCAGCAGCAGCACATCGGCCGGGTGGCGCGCGAACAGAAGCAGGCCCGCCGCAGTCGTGATTTCAAACACCGTGATCGGCTGATCGGCGTTGGCGCGCTCGCATTCCTCGAATACGCGCGCAAGCTCGTCATCCGAGACCAAAATCCCCTCACCCGCCGCACCGAGACGGAACCGCTCGTTGAATCGGACGAGATGCGGCGAGGTATAGACATGCACGCGCAATCCCGCCGCTTCGAGGATCGCGCGCATGAACGCGATGGTCGAGCCCTTGCCGTTGGTACCGGAGACGTGGATGACCGGTGGCAGCTTCCGCTCCGGATGCCCCATGGCGGCAAGCAGCCGCCACATGCGATCGAGCGAGAGATCGATCAGCCTGGGATGCAGCGCAAGGAGCCGCGCGACGATGGAATCGATGGACGACATTGCGCGGAGTATAGCGGATCACCCGCTAGCTAGTGTGGCGGTTCAGAAGTTCGCCATGCTTCGCGAAGTTCGCTTTACGAAAATGCAGCACGATCAAGCGAACTTCGGATTCAGGACGCTAGCGCGGATGACGCCTACGGGCTGGCCGGAACAGCCAGCTCATCGCCTTGTGGCAAGGTGTCGATGGCCTGCGGCGGCGACGGCGGAGCTGCCGGCTCCTTGGTCAGAAGACGGCAGATATTCGACAGCGTCGCGCGCAATTCATGGCGCGGAACCACCAGATCGACCATGCCGTGTTCCTGCAGGTACTCCGCACGCTGGAAGCCCTCGGGCAGCTTCTCGCGGATGGTCTGCTCGATGACGCGCGGGCCGGCAAAGCCGATGAGTGCGCCCGGCTCTGCGATGTGGACGTCGCCCAGCATGCCATAAGAGGCTGTGACACCGCCGGTGGTCGGATTGGTGAGCACGACGATGTAAGGCTTGCCCGCTTCGCGCAGCATCTGCACCGCGACGGTCGTGCGCGGAAGCTGCATCAGCGAGAGAATCCCTTCCTGCATGCGCGCGCCGCCGGACGCAGCGAATACGATGAAGGGCGTGCCCTTTTCGACCGCGGTCTCGAGCCCCTTGACCACGGCCTCGCCGGCGGCCATGCCGAGCGAGCCGCCCATGAAA
Source organism: Hyphomicrobiales bacterium (assembly GCA_009377695.1). GTDB lineage: Bacteria > Pseudomonadota > Alphaproteobacteria > Rhizobiales > Xanthobacteraceae > VAZQ01. Next base: position 32,853 of record WHTP01000004.1, read on the forward strand.
TCGAAATCCTGCACGCCGACCACGACCGGCAGCCCGTCGAGTTTGCCGTAGCCGAGCTTGATCGCGTCGGTCGTGCCGGTCTTGCTGCGCGCGTCCTTGAGGCGATCGCTGTAGCGGCGCTCGTCGCGGAACTTAAGCGGATCGACCGGCGCGACCGGCACCGCGATGTCGAACCAGGTCTCGTTGTCGAAGATCGACTTCAGGCGCGCGGTGGCACTCATGCGCATGTGGTAGTTCGAGCCTGGGATGACGAACTGGTTCGCCTCCACGTCCTTGTAGAAGACGAGCTGCCCGGTTTCCGGGCACTTGATCCACAGGTTCTCTGGGGTTTCGCGCCTATTCAGGAAGTTGCGAATCTTCGGCCGAACGACGTTGGAAATCCAATTCATGCAGTCACTCTCGGTACAAGCGAGCGTACGCTGTTCGCTAATATGGATGGCCACGGCCACCCCCGCAACGACGAAAAAATCCAAGAGCTGGCAGGCCTCTTAGTTCGGCCGATAAGTTCCAAAATGCCAGAGATGGCCTTCCGGATCGCGAGCGGTGTATTCGCGCGATCCGTAGTCGGTCGTGGTCAGGTCGCGCACGATCTCGGCACCGGCGGCCTTGGCGCGCGCACAATGGGCATCGACGCCGCCGAGCACGATGTAGACGCTCTGTGTCACACACCCAGCGTCGAGCGGGCTCTTCCAGTTGAACAGGGAATTGGTGTTCGAGCCGAGCATGACGAAGGCCGGTCCGAGCTTGATCTCCGCGTGTGCCACGGTGCCGTCGGGGCCGTCGTGCAGAGCGTGCTTCTCAAATCCGAAGGCGCGGCAGAGCCAGTCGATGGCCGTGCGCGCGTCGCGATATTGCAGGCAGGGAATGATGCAGGGTTCGGCGTTTGCGGTCATGTCGCGCGCTCCTCGCTTGGTTCGACGGACCGAACGCTATCGCCATGATCCGGCTTCGGTCTTGGAAGGATGTAACCTCAACCGCGCGGCACGTTGTCGATCACGCCGGACCCGTCGGCCAGGCGGCTGCGGCGGAACTCGACCGGCGTCATGCCGGCAAACTGCCGGAAATCGCGGATGAGATGCGCCTGGTCGAAATAGCCGGCGTCGAGCGCCACCTCGGCCCATCGCGACGAGAGATCAGTCGTCTGCCGATCCACCACGCGACGGAACCGCAGCAGCCGGGCAATGGTCTTGGGTGCGAGTCCGATGTCCTGGCGGAATTTGCTCGCGAGGTGCTTGCGGCTCCATTGCAACTCATCGGCGAGCGCCGCGACCGGGATCATACCGCCGGTGTCGCTTAGCCGGGTCCAGGCATGCCTGACCGCTCCGGACACGGACTGTGCGTCCGCGACACGGCCAATCAAAAATCGCTCGAGGATGTCGAAGCGGGTTTGCCAGTCCACCGCCTCGGCAATTTGCGTTTCGAGCTCCGCGCCGGCGCGACCCATCACGTCGGAGAAATCGACGATCCGCTCCGACAACTCGTGCATCGGAATGCCGAAAATCTCCCGAGCACCGATCGGCGTCAGATTGAACTGCAGGCAATGGGACGCGCCGGTGTTCTCGCTGATCGCGTAGGTCGAGTACATGCCGGCGACGAAGCTGCCGTGGCGCATCATGCGGCCGGGCTTGTGGCCGTCACCCAGACTCCATGCCGGCCCGAAATTGATGATCACCGGGACGATCGGGAGTGCGAACTCGACGCGGCGTACCGTTGCCGAGCCCCACTCCCGATAACCCTGATAATCCGAGACATAGGGCGCAAGCCGCGCATCGGGCCGGCAACGAATGAGCTCCCAGCGCCCGATGTCCGACGCGTGCCGGATGGTCTCGAGCCGGGCCGGATCGATGGGCATGTGCTATCTCGCCCCGCGCCGCGCGCCGCGGACACCGGCCGCCAAATTGGCCACCAACCGGGTGACGGCGCCGACCGAACTTGCGCCGGCCTTGCCGTTCGTATCAAGCGTCGCCTGCAGCGCATCGATCAGCGCCGAGCCCACCACCACGCCATCGGCGCATTGCGCGATCGCGCGCGCCTGCTCGGCTGTCTTGACGCCGAAGCCGACGGCGACCGGCAGCTTGGTGTGGCGCTTGATGCGGGTGACCGATGCATTGACCGCCCGGGTATCGGGCGTTGTCATGCCGGTAATGCCGGTGACCGAGACGTAGTAGACGAAGCCGGAGGTATTCGCGAGCACGGCGGGAAGCCGCTTGTCGTCGGTGGTTGGCGTCGCCAGCCGGATGAAATTCAATCCGGATTTGAGCGCCGGCAGGCACAGCTCATCGTCTTCCTCGGGCGGCAGATCGACAACGATCAAACCATCGACGCCCGCGGTCTTGGCATCGGCAAGAAATTTGTCGACGCCGTAGATGTAGATCGGATTGTAGTAGCCCATCAGCACGATCGGCGTCGCATGATCGGCGGCGCGAAAATTGCGGATCATGGCGAGCGTCTTCTTCATGTCCTGCCCGCCCTTGAGCGCGCGCTGCGACGACGCCTGGATCGCAGGGCCGTCCGCCATCGGATCGGTGAACGGCATGCCGATCTCGATCACATCGGCGCCGGCATCGGGCAGCGCCTTGAGGATCGCGAACGAGGTGTCGATGTCGGGATCGCCGGCGGTCAGGAACGTCACCAGACCCGCACGGCCCTGGCGTTTCAAATCGGCAAATCGGTTGTCGATGCGCGTTGAGGACATGTCTTCGTGGATTCACTTCGGTGAGGGCGGGCGGCGATTTTGCGCGCGCATGGCCGCGAGCCGAACGTTGGCGATGCCGATGATCAGCACCGCGATCGCGGTGATCAGGTTGAACCAGTCCTGTCCCGTCAGCAGCGGTCCCGGCAGCAGCACCCGGACGCGCAAGAAATACGCGAGATAGGCCGCGGCCACGATAACCATGATCCAGCCGGTGACCTTCTGGCGGTTATAGATCACATCTTGCCCCCGAGATGCTCCGCCACCGAAGCGAGGTCCTTGTCGCCGCGGCCGGAGAGATTGAGCACCATGAGGTGATCCTTCGGTTTCTTCGGCGCGATCTCGATCACGCGGGCGAGCGCATGCGCCGGCTCCAGCGCCGGGATGATGCCCTCGAGCTTGCAGCAGAGCTGGAACGCCGCCAGCGCCTCTTCGTCGGTCGCGGAGAGGAATGTCACGCGGCCAAGATCGTTCAGCCAGGCATGCTCGGGGCCGATGCCGGGATAGTCGAGACCCGCGGAGATCGAATGCGCCTCGTTGATCTGGCCGTCCTCGGTCATCAAGAGATAGGTGCGATTGCCATGCAGCACGCCCGGCTTGCCGCCGGCCACCGATGCCGCGTGCATGCCGGTGTTAAGGCCGTGACCGGCCGCCTCGACGCCGTAGATTTCGACATCTTTGTCGTCGAGGAACGGGTAGAACAGCCCCATGGCGTTCGAGCCGCCGCCGATGCAGGCGATGAGCGAGTTTGGCAGCCGCCCTTCGAGCGCATGCATCTGTTCGCGCGTTTCATTGCCGATCACGCATTGGAAATCGCGGACCATCATCGGATAGGGATGCGGGCCGGCGACCGTGCCGATGCAATAGAAGGTATTGGCGACATTGGTAACCCAGTCGCGCAACGCTTCGTTCATCGCATCTTTCAGGGTCTTCGAACCGGATTCGACGGGCACGACCTTGGCGCCGAGCGCCTTCATGCGCAGCACATTCGGCTGCTGCCGCGCGACGTCGACCGAGCCCATATAGACGACGCATTCCAAGCCGAACTTCGCGCACATGGTCGCGGTGGCGACACCGTGCATACCGGCACCGGTCTCGGCGATGATGCGCGGCTTGCCCATGCGCGTCGCCAGCATGATCTGGCCGAGCACATTGTTCACCTTGTGCGCGCCGGTATGATTGAGGTCCTCGCGCTTGAAATAGATCTTCGCGCCCCCATTGCCGCCGCGCGCGGCGGCAATGCCACGAAGATGCTTGGTCATTCGCTCGGCGAAATAGAGCGGCGATGGACGCCCGACATAGTGCGTCAGGTGCCCGTCCATCTCGCGCTTGAACGCGGGATCAGCCTTGGCTTCGCCGTAGGCTTTCTCGAGCTCGAGGATGAGCGGCATCAGCGTCTCGGCAACGAAACGGCCGCCGTAGATACCGAAGTGGCCGCGCTCGTCGGGTCCGGTGCGGAACGAATTGGGCTGCTGTGGAGCGGTCATGCGTTGCTCGCAACCTTGCGCACGCCTGCGCCGGTCGCTTCACGAACGGTGCGGATGAAGGCGCGGATCTTGTCGAGGTCCTTCACGCCCGGCGCGCACTCGACCCCGGACGACACGTCGACCGCAGGCACACCGGTGATACGGAGCGCTTCGGTGATGTTGGACGCATCGAGTCCGCCCGAGAGCATATACGGCACGCCGGGATTGAGGCCCGCAAGTAATGTCCAGTCGAAGCTCTTGCCGAGCCCACCGGGCCGGGTCGCCTCGCGCGGCGCGCGTGCATCGAAGATCAACTTGTCCGCGACATCTGCATAGAGCCGGATCGGGGAGAGGTCCGAACGAATCTCGATCGGCAGGGCCTTCATGACCGGCAAGCCGAAGCGGGTCCGCACCATGACGACTCGCTCGGGCGTCTCCTTGCCGTGCAGCTGCAGTATATCGGGTTCGAGCGCCTCGATGCTCGCCGCAAGGAGGTCATCGTCGGCATCGACCGAGAGCGCCACCTTCTTCGCGCGCCCGCGCGCCCGCGCGCCAAGCGTCCGGGCCGCCTCGAAGCCGAGGTGCCGCGGCGACGGTGGAAAGAACACGAAGCCGACATAGTCCGCGCCCGCATCGAGCGCGACATCGACCGCGTCGGGCGTCATCAGGCCGCAAATCTTGATCTCTACGGACATGTGCGAGCTTTGGCGCCTCTAGGCCACTTGAGCGCGATTTCTTCCAAGCCGGTTCCCGCACGGATCCAAGTCCAGCGCAGGCTTCGAGATGCTCTATTGCTGCGGTTCTAGTGTGGCGGTTCAGAAGTCCGCATCATTCTCGCGGCGAGTCCAACATGCGGACTTCTGAACCAAAGCCACACTAGATTCAAAGAGTTGCTAGTGTCCTTCGATTCCGAAGTTCGTATAAGCGGCCGCTGCGAAATGGTACGAACTTCGGAATCGGGACACTAGCGCGGCCTGACCAATTTGTCTTGCCTCGTCAGGCCGTTGATGCGGTGGGCGAATTCCTTACCCCGCCGGCGGCGGGATGCTCAGCCGCGTAGCCGGGTCGACGGTCGCCGGCGCCTTGGCTGGGGCGGGGCCATCACGTCGCTTGAGCTGGTCGTTTTCGGTCCGCAGCTCGCGCGCCCGCGCTTCCGCCTCCCGGGCACGCCCACGCCACTTGCCCTGCCGCATCCAGGCTGCGGCACCGCCCAGAATCACGCCGGCAATGACCAGCGCGAGGATCAGCGCATAGAGCGGCAGCATCAGCGAAACCGCCGGTTCCGCCGGATTGAACGGATCGAAGGAGACGGTCACGGCCTGCCGATTGGCGACCGCGAATGCAACAAGAACGATCGCCAGGGGGATCAGGATTAGTGCCCTGACAATCTTTCGGATCATGATCGCGCCACGCGATTTTTTCTCCAGGGCACGATCTGTTCCGACAGTGGGACCCGGCTTCGGGATCTTGCCCTTATGGCGCCAAGCGGTTGAGCCGCTCGCGCATTTCCTTGCCGGTCTTGAAGAACGGCACCGCCTTCCTGCCGACCGAGACATGTGCACCGGTGCGCGGATTGCGGCCGGTGCGAGCAGGCCTGTTCTTCACCGAGAACGCCCCGAAGCCGCGGAGCTCGACCCGGTCGCCGCGCGCCATGGCGGCGATGATCTCACCCAGGATCGCGTTGACGATGTTCTCGACATCGCGCTGATAGAGATGCGGGTTCTGCGACGCGATACGTTGCACAAGCTCGGACTTGATCATCGGACGCCGTCCCCCTCTGGTGGTCGAGCAGACAATCGGTCCGCTGGGTCGTGAACCGCCGCACTAGTGTCCCGATTCCAAATGATGCGGACCGCCACATTAGCACGTTTGGCTTTCCAGTGTGGTTCAGAACCACCACACTAGTTGGCGGATGGAGGGTGCCAAAGCGCCAGGAGACCGTCAAGATTGAGACGCTCCATGGCCTGGACGGCGCCGAGCCCTTCGAACCGCCGGGCAAGGGCGCCAAGCCCGACGCCGTCAAGCAGGGTGACCGCCGCGGTGTGCAGGAATGGCAGGTCGCCGAAGCGATCGCGCAGCCGGAAGTCGCGGACCGGCGTCTTCGGGTCGATCTTCTTCTCCTTCGCGAGCCAGGCGATCGCCGCCCGTTCACCGCCGAGCTCATCCACGAGCTTGAGCGTCAAGCCCTGGCGGCCGGTGAACACCCGTCCGTCGGATACAGTCGCGAGCGTCGCGTCGTCGAGATTGCGCCGCTTCTGTACCAGTCCTTTGAACCAGGCGTAGGAGTCGGCCACGATCGCTTCGACTGCCTTGCGCGCCTCCGGGCTGGTCGGCTCGAAGCCTGAGGGCGCGGCTTTGAGCGGCGATGATTTGATGGTCTCAACGTGGACGCCGATCGTCTTGAGCAGATCGGACACGTTCGGATACTGGAACAGCACGCCGATCGAACCGACCAGCGCGGTCTCAGCCGCGACGATGCGGTCGCCGCCAAGCGCCGCGATGTAGCCACCGGATGCGGCCAATCCGTCCACCACCACAACCGTCGGCTTGCTCTCGCGCAGCCGCATCAGCGAATCGTACAGCTCTTCCGATCCCGAGGTGGTGCCGCCGGGACTGTTGATATGCACGATGACGGCCTTCGCCCGCGACTTGGCGAGACGCTCCAGCGCCTCGACGCGCTTCCGGTCGGTGCGGATCAATCCGGTGATGGTGACGCGCGCGATGGCGCCGGTGGCCCCGGTCAGCATCGCAGAACCGGGCGCACGCAATGCGATGCCGGCGCCAACCACGGCGATGATCGCGAGCAGCGCGGCGAACACCCGCCACGCGGTGAGCTTCCGCCGCATCCGGCGTCGATCGACAATGGTGTCGGCATCGAGCGACATGCTTGGTCTCCCTCGATGAATCGGGCGACGACACTGCCGCCACCCGCCATCACGGTCAAATGGGCCCACCAACCGGACGCAATTGTGGCAAACGGCGTCTAAACGACGCCGCTGCTCACAACAATGGCGAACGGCTCCGGAACATGATCCCGAAACCCCGAAACCGGCTTCCGGACGGGATTAAGCCTCGTCGTCGTCGTCCTTCTTGTCGGCGGCGCGCTTGAGCGCGGTGCCGAGAATGTCGCCCAGCGTCGCGCCCGAGTCGGACGAACCGTACTGCGCGATGGCTTCCTTCTCCTCCGCGACCTCAAGCGCCTTGATCGACACCGAGACCTTGTGGGCGCGGCGGTCGAGCTGGGTGACGCGGGCGTCGACCTTCTGACCGACCTGGAAGCGGTCGGCACGCTGGTCGCCGCGGTCGCGCGCAAGGTCGGCGCGACGGATGAAGGCTTCGAGATCGGTGCCGACGATCTTGACGTCGATGCCGCCCTCTTTCACCGCGGTCACCTCGCAGGTGACGACGCTGCCTTTCTTGACGTCGCCCGCGGACTCGGCCGTGAACGGATCGCCTTCGAGCTGCTTGACACCGAGCGAAATGCGCTCCTTCTCGACGTCGACGTCGAGCACCTGCGCGCGCACCTTGTCGCCCTTCTTGTACTCCTCGATCACCTGCTCGCCCGGACGCTTCCAGTCGAGGTCGGACAGATGGACCATGCCGTCGACATCGCCGTCGAGGCCGAGGAACAGGCCGAACTCGGTCTTGTTCTTGACTTCGCCTTCGACGATCGAGCCAGAGGGATACTTCTCGATGAAGACCTCCCACGGATTGCGCATGGTTTGTTTAAGACCAAGGGAGATTCGGCGTTTCACCGGATCGACCTCGAGGATCTGCACCTCGACCTCTTGCGAGGTAGAGACGATTTTGCCGGGGTGCACGTTCTTCTTGGTCCACGACATCTCGGAGACGTGGATCAGGCCCTCGATGCCGGGCTCCAATTCAACGAACGCGCCGTAGTCGGTGATGTTGGTGACGCGCCCGGTGAAGCGCGCACCGACCGGATATTTGCCCTCGATGCCCTGCCACGGGTCGTCGAGCAATTGTTTCATTCCAAGTGAAATGCGGTGGGTCTCGTGGTTGATCTTGATGATCTTGACCTTCACCTGCTGCCCGATGTTGAGCACTTCGGTCGGGTGATTGACGCGCCGCCATGCAATGTCGGTCACGTGCAGCAGGCCGTCGATGCCGCCGAGATCCACGAACGCACCGTAGTCGGTGATGTTCTTGACCACGCCGTCGATGACCTGACCCTCTTCGAGGTTTTGCACCAGCTCCTGGCGCTGCTCGGCGCGGGTCTCTTCGAGCACGGTGCGTCGCGAGACAACGATATTGCCGCGGCGGCGATCCATCTTCAGGATCTGGAACGGCTGCGGCACGTTCATCAGCGGGCCGACGTCGCGGATCGGACGGATGTCGACTTGCGAGCGCGGCAGGAACGCCACGGCGCCATCGAGATCGACGGTGAAGCCGCCCTTGACCTGGCTGGAGATGATGCCGGAAACCTTCTCGTTACCCTGGAACGCTTTTTCGAGCTTGCCCCAGCTCTCCTCACGGCGAGCCTTATCGCGTGAAAGGACCGCTTCGCCGAGCGCATTCTCGATGCGCTCGAGATAAACTTCGACGGTGTCGCCGACCTTGATGTCGGCCTGCCGGCCCGGTCCCGCGAATTCGCGCAGTGCGACGCGGCCCTCGGTCTTCGCGCCGACGTCGATGACCGCAAGGTCCTTCTCGATGCCGACGACCTTGCCCTTGACGACGGTGCCCTCCGAGGGACTGCCCTGGGTGAACGACTCCTCGAGCATTGCAGCGAAATCTTCGCGCGACGGCGTGGCGGAACTTGTGGCAACGTTTGCCATGAACTCTCCTGGTCTACGATCGGCCGGTCTGGTGTGAATGGGCGTTTCGAGCGGACGGACCGAAAGCCTTACGGGCCCTCGGCACCGCCGACATAGCACCCTGCGTGACGCAGGCAGCGTATACTTGTCGGCGGCCCGGCGCATCCCGAGCGATCGAAACGATGGTTCAGTTCGGGCATGCCGTCACGAATGCGGTCGGAGCAGGCTCATCCTCCATGACGGCAGCGCGGTCAGCCGCGCTGTCGGCCTGCTCGGACGGCTTCGACAATGTCGATGGCTGCCCGGAATGCCGCGTCTATATCTAACTGCGTGGTATCGAGCAAGTGCGCATCCGGCGCACGTTTCAGCGGCGCGGCAGCCCGGCCGCTATCGCGCTGGTCCCGGCGCAGGATGTCGGCCAGCACCTCTTCCTCGTTCACCGACACGCCGGCGGCCTGAAGCTCCAGCGTGCGCCGCCGGGCGCGCGCCTCCGGTGCGGCGGTGACGAAGATCTTGATGTCGGCATCGGGGAAGATGACGGTCCCGATATCTCGTCCGTCGAGCACCGCACCGGGCGGGGTACGGCCAAAACCGCGCTGGAAATCGATCAACGCCGCTCGCACCTCCGGGATTGCCGACACAACCGAGGCCGCCTCGCCCACCGGATGGCTTTTCAGCACCTGTTCGTCGAACCGAGAGGGATCGAGCGAACGGGCCGCGCGGCCGGCACACGCCACGTCGTCAAGCGGCTCGCCGGCATCCAGCACGGCCTTGGCCACGGCGCGATAGATCAGGCCCGTATCGAGGTGCCGAAGCCCGTAGTGGCCGGCCAGCCGCCTCCCCAGCGTCCCCTTGCCGGACGCCGCTGGTCCGTCGATGGCGATGATCATTCCGCCCTTCCCGCTCCGCATCGTCGTCTTAATCGCCGCTGCGTGCGGGACAACCCTCATAAGAAATTATGATTGCAACGGCCAGAAAGTCACATTTGGTTTATCGCCCAAGTGGAAAGCGAGCTTCTTCTATCCCAAGGACTTTCTCACAGGCTCCTTCGGTCATCAGCACCTAGCTCCCTCCGGCCGTCACTATCCCACGTCCGCGCCCAGGCGGCGCATCATCGGCACGAAGCTCGGGAAGCTCGTGGCGATGAACGACGCATCGTCGATGCCGACCGGCTTCGCGCTCGCGAGGCCCATCATCAGGAACGCCATCGCGATGCGATGGTCCATGTGGGTCATGACAACGCCGCCGCCTTGTGCGCGGCCCTGTCCGTGCACGATCAGGTCGTCGCCCTCGATCTCGGCCACGACGCCGTTGGCCTTGAGCCCGTCGGCGACCGCCGCCAGGCGATCGGATTCCTTGACACGCAATTCCTTGAGGCCGCGCATACGCGTGGTGCCATCGGCGAAGGCCGCGGCCACTGCCAGGATCGGATATTCGTCGATCATCGACGGCGCGCGCTCGGCCGGCACATCGACCCCCTTCAATGCGGATGCCCGCACCCGAAAGTCCGCCATCTCCTCGCCGACGTCGCTGCGCAGATTGAGTGTCTCGACGTCGGCACCCATCTCTCGCAACGTCGTGATGAGCCCGGTGCGCAGTGGGTTGGTCATCACGTCGGTCAGGACGATATCGGAGCCCGGCACCAGCAGCGCCGCCACCATCGGGAAGGCGGCGGACGACGGATCGGCCGGCACGACCACCGGCGCGGCATTGAGCTCGGGCTCGCCCTTGAGCGCGATCCGCCGGCCGTGGGTGCCGGCCGCCGCCACGGTGACATCGGCGCCGAAATGCAGGAGCAGCTTCTCGGTGTGATCGCGGCTCGCTTCGCTTTCGATGACGATGGTCTCGCCCGGCGCGGCAAGCGCTGCAAGCAGCACGGCCGACTTGATCTGCGCCGACGGCACCGGCGTGCGGTAGACGATCGGGATCGGATCGCGTGCGCCCTCGACGGTGACAGGGAGCCGGCCGCCCTTGGCCATCTCGGACGCCCGCGCGCCCATCAGCGTCACCGGGTCGAGGATGCGCTGCATCGGCCGTTTGCGCAGCGAGGCATCGCCGTCGAAGGTCGCGGTGATCGGGCAGCCGGCCACCGCGCCCATGACCAGCCGGCACCCCGTCGCGGAATTTCCAAAGTCGAGCACGCCTTGCGGCTGCCGGAAGCCACCGACCCCGACGCCATGGACACGCCACGCGCCATCGCCGATGCGCTCGATCGATGCCCCGAGCGACTGCATGGCCCTGCCCGTGTTCAGCACGTCCTCGCCTTCAAGCAGCCCTGAGATTCGGGTTTCTCCGACCGCCAGCGCGCCGAAAATCAGGGCGCGGTGCGAGATCGACTTGTCACCGGGCACGCGCAGGCGGCCCTTGAGCGGGGAGCCGGCGCGAGCGGCGAGCGGAGACTTCACGGCGGCGTGGCTCACGGGGACCTCACTGACAGATGCCACCACCTTCCTACCACGGGGACGCTGCAAGGGTCACCACAAAGGCCGAAAACGGGCCACAGCTCCTATTGACAGCAGCATTTCGACTGTCCAAGTGAAGCCCTCAATTTCCGACCCGCTCTGAGGAACCCGGACCGTGGCAAAACCCGAGCTTGGCACCAAGCGGCTTTGCGCCAACTGCGGCGCGAAGTTTTATGACCTCAACAAGACTCCAATCACCTGCCCGAAGTGCCACACCGTGATGGAGCTTGCCGCGGTCGCGCCGCAGCGTCCGCGTCCGGACGCCGCCGCACGCGCCGCCGCACCGGTCAAGGAAGAGGCACTGCCGGAGACTCAGGACGCCGAATTCGTTTCGCTGGAGGAGGCGGACGCCGAGGCGCAAGGGAAGAAGGTTGGAGACGATGCGGTCGCCGGCGACGACGACCTCGATATCGATGACGAGCCGATGGACGATGCCGCCCTCATCGAGGAGCAGGAGGAGTCGGACGACGACGTGACCGATATCATCGGCGAGCGCGAGGACAACGGGGAGGAGCCCTGAGTTTTCGCCGCGACTGGCATCAGCAGTCGAATAGCATTAAGATTAGGCGATGAATTGCGCGGTAATCCCAATGCCGCGACCGGAATGGGGCCATAGCTCAGTTGGGAGAGCGCTTGAATGGCATTCAAGAGGTCAGGGGTTCGACTCCCCTTGGCTCCACCAAATATAGAATCCCGCCGTCGCCACGAGCTGCGCGAAGGTAAGTGGAGCGCCACGGCGTCCCATTCGTCAGGCGAGGGCACGCCGTGCCGCCGCATATTCTCCCTGCGCTCGAGCACGAGCCGCGTGTGGCTGTCGTAGCGATAGGTCGGACCGCAGACGTCGGCCGTAAGCGAGCCCATGTCCGGGATCTGCGCTCCGCCTAAGCCTTCCAGCCACTCCTTCGATTTCAGCCCCATCTCGGCGCGGCGGTTGAACGGGCCGCCGCTCGACCTCCCCCAGTTCGTCGAGCGGCGTCGGCTCGAGCTGCGCGGAGCTGTGGATCGCCTCAGTAGGGGTGACGATCCTTCTTGTTCATCCAGGCCTGATAGGCCTTGAGGCCCGTCTCCCGTTCAAAATTCTCCGTCACTGCAATGCGTCGTTCGGCCCACGGCTTGGCGAAATCTTCATATTGGAAGGCATCATCGAAGCCGATCTGGCTCGTATCTTTCAGGCTCGCGGCGAAATAGACGTGGTCGATGCGCGACCAATAAATGGCGCTCATGCACATAGGGCATGGTGCGCCGTTGATGTAGATGTCGCATCCCTTCAGCATGCGTGCGCGCTCCGGCACTGGATCGGGCGAGCCCGGCTCGCGCGGGATCATCTCCAGGATGGTGCCGGCGCCATATTCGCTGCCAAGCAGCGCTTTCGGATTGAGCCGGCCCGACGCATCCATGATCGCGGTGACCTCGGCGTGAAATACGGGACACCCTGTGAGCAGCACGCGGTTCTGGCCGCGACCGATGATCTCTCCGTCTTTGACGATGACCGCTCCGAACGGTCCACCCCAGCCCTTCTCGACGGACTCGATTGCTAGCTGCGTCGCCTCCTCCATGAATTTGCGCTGGCCCATCGTCGGGGTCGCTTGGGCCGGTACGGCCGGCATTCCAGCGGTCGCAGCGACGCTCGCGCCCACCGCAGCAGCAAAGAACGCGCGTCGCCCGGGGTCGGGAAGTGGACGGCACCTGCATTTGTTCATGACAAATCTTTCACCGTGAGAGGAGCTCGTGTTTCCGAACGAAGTCGCACAAAGTTCTGTGCCAACTGCAACAGCAGTCCCTACATTACTGATGGCAGCTAGCGGCGTGACATTGCCGACGGTCTTCTGACCAAGCGCCGCGCCGAGTCGGCCAGGAGCAATCGGCTTGTGTTGGCGCATGCTTGGGATGGTGAACCGATAACGTTTACCTCAGACGAAACAAGTCCGTCGTATTTGAACGTTCAGTGCAATCGATGGAGCGCTTCGTCGTCGGCCCAGGTGGTGCGCGGGATCATGGTCGTCATCACGCGGTCTCGACTACATCGATTGACGCCTGTTCAAGTATGGCGAACTCCGTCGTGATGATTTCGTCCGCACATTCAAGTGTTGCCGCAGCTGGCGTCCGCTAATTTGGACGCTTGCGATCGCGCCCAGCGGCGCGATGCGCTATGTCAAATCCGCCAAGCGCTATGTGCCCACTAATGGCAATACTCGGACGTGCTGATGGGGCAGTGAACGTCTGCGGTGTGATCAAAACTGACTTCCTGCCTCGCCGGCCCTCCTTTCGATCGTCACACTTTCTCGCACGCATGCGTCAGTGACGGAGAGACGCGTGAATGAGGTGCTGAAAGAGAAGCGGCACGTCGGCACTCGATCTGAGGCCGAGAAGGTCTGGCAGAAGCAAGCCTTCCAAACAGCGAGGCGGGCGGTCTCGGGCCGCCCATTTTGCTCGGGCATCGGTTAATCTTCGCTTCGCGAAGCGGCGAAGACTGCCCGCCGTAGCCCAACGGGCGAAGGCGAGCTGAATCCGCTATATTAGCCGCCGCTTCGCGGCTACGACTGGCAAGGTAACAAGAACCCGATCGCCCTTAACCTCGACGCCGCGTGGCGAAGCGACGCGCCACTCGGCCCTTGCCGGACCGGGTCCCATAGGTTGAAACAAACGCCGGCCGGTCGCTGAGCATCGGCGGAATGCATCGCGGGAGAGGAAACATGTTCAATCAAGCCAAGCGGTTCGCGCGCCCGATCGGCGCCGCCGGCGCGATCTTCAGCGCATTCGCGCTGGCCGTCGCGTCACCAGCGCTGGCGCAGGAACCGAATTTCGCCGGCCACAACGTCACGATGATCATCGGCTTCGGCGCCGGCGGCGGCTACGACCGGTGGGGGCGCATCGTCGCCCGTCACATCGGCAAGCATCTGCCAGGCAAGCCGAACGTGGTCCCACAGAATATGCCGGGCGGCGGCAGCTTCACAGCCGCCAATCACATCTACACCGTGGCACCGAAGGATGGCAGCGTCCTGGGGATCATCGCGCGTGACGCGCCGCTCGGCCCACTGAGCGGGATGACCGGCGCGCGTTTTGACCCGCTCAAGATCACGTGGGTTGGCACGCCGACCAAGGAAACGAACGTCTGCTTTGCGCACAAGCGCGCAAAGGTGCAAAGCTTTGAAGACCTGCTCAAGCACGAGCTGATCATCGGCAATACCGGCGCCGGCACCGGCACCTATACCTATCCGAAAGGACTCAACGGACTGCTGGGCACGAAGTTTAAGCTGGTCTCCGGCTTCAAGGTGTCGACCGACGTGCTGCTTGCGATGGAGCGCGGCGAAGTCGACGGGTTGTGCGAGAGCTGGGACAGCGCGGTCGGCAAGCGCCCCGATCTGTTCAAGGACGGAACCTTCAAGGTCCTGTTCCAGGCCGGGCCGCAGGTCGAAGCCGAAATCAAGGCGCCGTCGATTTTCAGCCTCGTGAAGACGCCCGAGCAGAAGCAGGCGCTCGAATATCTTTATGCCGGTCAGGGTATCGGACGGCCCTTCGTTGCGCCGGAGATGCCGGCGGATCGTGTCAAGATGCTGCGCGACGCCTTCGCGGCCACGATGAAAGATCCCGAATTCCGAGCGGATGCGAAGAAGAGCAAGCTTGACGTCAATCCGACCGACGGCGTGGGATTGGAAGCGCTGATCAAGCGCATCTACGCGACGCCGAAGCATCTGATTGACAAGGTCGCCGCGCTGATCAAATAGCGGGCGTTGTCATCGGTCGGCCGGCGGCGTGCAGCACCAGGACGTCGTTCACGGCACGGTTGGCGGGCGTCGGTACGCCAACCGCCGCTCCCAGCGTGGCCACTCCGCCGGAGAGCCAGCGCACCTCGAGCGGCCGGCCGCGATCGAGATCATGGTGCATCGACGAGGTCATGTCGTGGGGCAGGCTATCGGCGAACGCCATACGCTGCTCGGCATAGTCCTCAGGCAAGGCAACGCCATGCGCGCGGCCGACCGCCACGGTCTCGCGCATCAGGTCGAACAGGAATTGCCGGCTCACCGGATTTTCACGGATCGGTCCGAGCGGCATGCGCATGGCCGTGGTCGCACCCGACAACCCTACCAGGAAGACATACTTCTCCCAGATGGCCCGGCGGATGTCGGCGCTGAGCTCGGCGTTGATGCCGCCGCGCTTGCAGGCTTCGAGCAGTGTCTCCGCGCGTGCGGATGATGGGGCATTGTACTCGCCGAAGATCATGCGCTGGATCGCGCCGGTCTGCGCAATGACGCCAGGACGCGCGATCGTGGTCGCCATATAGGCGACACCGCCCATGACGGCGGCTTCGCCGAAGATCGCGCGCAGCGTGTCGTCCTTCTGGACGCCATTCTGGAGCGAAATGACCGCGGATCCCGGCCGCATGATCGGAAGAAGCGAGCGCGCCGCGCTTTCGGTGTCCCGCAGCTTGACGCAGAACAGCACGATGTCCACCGGACCGATGGTGCCGGGGTCATCGGTGGCATGCACCTTCGGGAGCCGGATCGGCTCATGGGCGCTCTCCACCGTGAGGCCCTGCTCGCGCATGGCTGCAAGGTGGGCGCCACGGGCGATGAAGGTCACGTCTGCGCCGCCTTTGGCAAGGCGGGCGCCGAAATAGCCCCCGACACCACCCGATCCCATAATTGCGATTCGCACGAGTGCCTCGTTTCCGTAGGTTCTGCCTCCCCGGCAAGTGCCTGGCCGACGATAACTATTCTTGAAGGCTTAACCGCCCGACCCCATATTGAGAAGCGATCGGACAGGGGTCCCGCCTGATGCGGCGCCATTGGCCGGTTAACCCTGGGGGTGCCGAAAAGGGCCCCGTCAAAGTCGCTTGCAGAGGGCTTTGAAGGAAAATGTCGAGAGTTCCGTCGCTATCAAGTCCTTTCCTGCTCGGCTTCGACGAGATCGAGCGTGCGCTCGATCGCGTTGCCAAGGCTGCCGACGGTTATCCGCCCTACAATATCGAGCGGATTCCCCGTGTGGACGGGTATCCCGAGCGCCTGCGCATCACGCTGGCGGTCGCCGGCTTCACCCGTGATCAACTCGAGGTGTCGATCGAGGAAAGCCAACTCCTCATTCGAGGGCGGCAGCAGGACGACAAGACGCGGCAGTACCTCCACCGCGGCATCGCGGCGCGCCAATTCCAGCGCACCTTCGTGCTCGCGGACGGAATGGAAGTGCTGGGCGCCGACTTGAAGAACGGACTTCTCTCCATCGATCTGGCGCGTCCGACCCCGGAACGGGTCATCAAGAGCATCAAGATCGTGGACCACGACTAACCCGGGATTTGTGCAACCAGGACTCGACGTTGACATCAGAAAGGAGTCGAGGGCCATGACCAACGACATGACGAACAACGAAGCCACTACCCACACTCCGGACATCTCTCCGGAAGCGTTGGCGCTGCTCGGCGGCGGCAGGATCGCGTATGTGAAGGCGGTCCGCTCCGAGGATGTGCCCAGCATGTTTCCACAGGCGCCGCAGCTTCAGCCCGGCATGCAACTGTTCGCGCTGCACGCAGCCGACGGCACGCCGATGATGCTGACCGATAGCCGCGAAGCCGCGGTTGCTAGCGCCTGGAGCCAGGAGCTCGAGACGGTCAGCGTTCACTGATCGGGCAGGTAGCCGCGGTCGGCTCATCTCAACAAGCTCAAGCGGCGCTGGCCGAAGGCATGGCCAGTACTGCGTAGATCGCCTCGGCATCGCGCGACTCGCGTAGCTTGCGCGCGGTGTCGGGGTCACGCAGCACACGTGCGACTCTGGCCAGCGCCTTGAGATGATCGGCGCCGGCGCCTTCCGGCGCCAGCAGCAGGAAGATGAGACTGACGGGCTGCCCGTCGAGCGATTCGAAATCGACGGGCCGCTCGAGGCGCGCAAACAATCCGAACAGCTTGCCAAGCTTCGGCAGCTTGCCGTGCGGTATCGCGACGCCGTTGCCGACTCCGGTTGAGCCGAGCTTCTCGCGCTGCATCAACGTCTCGAAGATCGTCTTCTCGCTCTGCCCGGAAATCTGCGCGGCCTTAGCAGCGAGTTCTTGCAGCGCTTGCTTCTTGCCGTTGACTTTCAACGTTGGAATGATCGCATCGAGCGCGACGACGTCTGTGAGCGGCATGGAACTTTTCCAGAATGGAAACCTTGCGGGTCACGAACACGCTGACTGAATGATTCGTGCAGCGGGCATTGTACGTCGATTCGCGTAACGCCGGTGCGAGGTCCTCGGCAAACCGACTCTCCCCATCAAGACGCCCCGGCGACCTTGAAGGTCGCGGACCATAAGGAGCCGGACTCGGGCCGTCAATGGCTGTCCCTCACCTCGGCGGCGGGCGGATCAATCCACCCGATATGGCCGTCGGCGCGCCGATAAACCAGATTGACGCGACCATGTCCAGCATGCCGGAAAACGACCACGGTGGTGCCGGTCAGGTCGAGTTGCAACACGGCATCGCTTACCGACATCCGCTTCAACGTCGTTGTCGATTCAGCAATGATGACGGGGTTGAACTCGGTGATCTCGTCGTCGGTGTCCTGTTCCGGCGCTTCGATGATGTAGCTCGGCACCGCCACCGCGTTCTGCTCGATTGTCTGATCGTTCAAGCGCGCGGCGGCCTGATGATCTTTCAGGCGGCGCTTGTAGCGACGCAGGCGCTTCTCGATGCGCTCTGCGGCTTGATCGGCGCTGGAATAGGCATCGCCGGCGATGGCGTCCGCTTCGAGAACGATGCCGGAATCGCGATAGACCACGCATTCCGTGCGGAAGCCAAACCCGTCTTTTCCAACGGTCACGTGGCCGGAATAGCCGCCGTCAAAATATTTTGCAGTCGCTTCGGCGATGCGCTGGTTCACACGACCGCGCAGTGCATCGCCGATATCGAGGTTCTTGCCCGAAACGCGAAACGGCATCGATGCCTCCGTTCTTCGCCGGGAGTCCGCCGCGCGAACGCCGCGCGGCCGACCTTATAAAGAGCTAGGAATACGGCCGAGCCATGTCAATGCAACGTGATCAATGCAACGTGCGGCAACCGTCCGCAGGCGTACCCGGCGGCGCATGACCCCCTTTTTCGGGATCGTGCTCTATGGCGCTGATTCGTTCGCCATCTGCTTTTCGCGGCGCCGCTGCACCGATGATGGAATCCGCATGGCCTCGCGATATTTTGCGACTGTTCGTCGCGCGATATCGACGCCTGCCGACTTCAACTTCTCGACGATGGTATCATCAGAGAGGACATCCTGACCGGTCTCGGCATCGATAAGCTGCTTGATGCGATGACGAACTGCTTCGGCTGAGTGCGCGTCGCCGCCGCTAGTCGACGCAATCGCCGACGTAAAGAAATATTTTAGTTCGAATATGCCCCGATTGGTCGCCATGTATTTGTTGGCGGTCACGCGCGACACGGTCGACTCGTGCATGCCGATCGCGTCGGCCACGGTCTTGAGATTGAGCGGCCGCAAATGCTGCACGCCGTGGACAAAGAATCCGTCCTGCTGCCGAACGATCTCCTCCGATACTTTGAGGATGGTCTTGGCACGCTGATCGAGCGCACGGATCAGCCATGTCGCAGTCTGCAGACAGTCGGCGAGATAGGATTTTTCCTTGTCGTTCTTCACCGACTTCGTGACCTGCGTGTAGTAGGTCTGATTGACGAGCACTTTCGGCAGCGTGTCGGAATTAAGCTCGACCATGAACGAACCGTCGGGCAACGGCCGCACGAACACGTCCGGCACGATCGGTTGCACCAGCGTGGAACCGAAGGCGAGGCCCGGCTTTGGGTTGAGCTGGCGGATTTCCGCGATCATGTCGGCGAGATCTTCATCATTGACGCCGCAAATCTTACGCAACGCGCCGAGCTCGCGCTTCGCGAGCAGATCGATATGATCGATCAATGCGCGCATGGCGGGATCGAAACGGTCGCGCTCCTTGAGCTGCAGCGCCAAACATTCCGTGAGGTTGCGCGCACAGACGCCGGCCGGATCGAACGTCTGCAGGATGGCCAGCACGGCTTCGACCTGCGCGACTGACGTGCCAAGCTTGCCGGCAACCGCTGCCGTGTCGCCGGTCAGGTAGCCGGCCTCGTCGACGAAATCGATTAGATACTGCCCGATCATGCGGCGGGCAGGGTCGATCACGGCGAGCGCAAGCTGCTCGGAGAGATGGTCGGAGAGCGTCCGCTCGGCGGACACGAAGGCTTCGAGATTGTAGTCACCGTCATCACTGCGGGCGGCGGGCGTGCTTCCCCATTCCGAATAGCCGAGCGGGGCCTCGGTCTGCGCATGCTGGCTGCCGGGGCCGTCGTCATCGCCGCCTTGCTCGGCGGCGGCCTCGCGGTCGGTCACGGGCGTATTGTCAACGGCATCGACCGGACGTTCCGGCCACTCGTCCGCCGGCTGTGGCGCGGCGGCGCCCTCGGCGGAGCGGCGCTCCGATTCGGCTTCGGATTCGGCCGTGCGCTCGAGCAGCGGATTGCGCTCGAGCTCGTTATCGACATAGGCGGACAGGTCGAGGTTCGACAGCTGCAGCAGCTTGATGGCTTGCATCAGCTGCGGCGTCATCACGAGCGCCTGGCTCTGGCGGATTTCGAGTTTTTGACTAAGCGCCATGGTCCCCGGCAGAAACTTGGTCCGGTTCTTGCTTATCCGGTTGAGGTGCCGCTGTATACCAGTTCTTGGCGTCGGTATTAATAGACCTTAGGGGGTTAGAGCCGGAATTCCTCGCCCAGATAGAGGCGGCGCACCTCGGGGTCGTTAACGATGTCCTCGGTTCGGCCCTCCATCAGCACTTGGCCGGAATAGATGATGTAGGCGCGGTCGGTAAGGCCAAGCGTCTCGCGGACGTTGTGGTCGGTAATGAGGACGCCGATCCCACGGCTGGTGAGATGGCGCACCAGGGCCTGGATGTCGCCGACCGCAATGGGATCGATGCCCGCAAACGGCTCGTCCAGCAGCATGTAGTTCGGCCGCGAGGCCAGCGCGCGCGCGATTTCGACCCGGCGGCGCTCACCGCCTGACAGCGCGATCGACGGCGACTTGCGTAGCCTCGCGATGTCGAACTCTTCGAGCAGGTCGTTGAGGTCCGTCTCGCGCCGGCGACGGTTTGGCTCGACAACCTCCAACACCGAGCGGATGTTGTCCTCGACCGTGAGCCCGCGGAAGATCGACGCTTCCTGCGGCAGGTATCCGATCCCCAGACGTGCGCGCTGATACATCGGCAGTGCCGAGATATTGAAGCCATCGAGGTCGACGCGGCCACGGTCGGCCTTGATCAGGCCGGTGATCATGTAGAACACCGTGGTCTTGCCGGCACCGTTCGGACCGAGCAGCCCGACCGCCTCGCCCCGCCGCACATACAGGCTGACGCCCTTGACCACCTGGCGTTTGCCGAAGCTCTTCTCGATCCCCTGCACGGCAAGAAACGCGTCCCGCGCGGACGGTTGCGACAATTCCGGCCGCTGGCCGTGCTGCAGCCGGCGATCCCGTTGTTGGTGCTCGCGTTGTTTGAGGTCGCGCTGTGGGTGGTCGCGTTGCCGGTATTCGGGCTGCTGATACTCGGGTTGCTGATACTCGGGTTGCGGCAAATCGCGCGGCTGGTCGGGTTGCGGCCGATGTCGTGTCGCGCTGGGCAATGGCCGCGGCGCGTCATCGCGGCGCGACTTCTGCGGCTTCTGTGGTTTTGGCGATTTCTGCGGCAAGTTCAACGTCACCTTGTCCAGGGCCGTCATGGGTCCACCAAGCGACGGCAGGTCGATGCGCCAGAAGCCGGACGCCGAGTTCTGCTTGCGTCGAGG
Source organism: Hyphomicrobiales bacterium (assembly GCA_009377695.1). GTDB lineage: Bacteria > Pseudomonadota > Alphaproteobacteria > Rhizobiales > Xanthobacteraceae > VAZQ01. The sequence goes on from WHTP01000004.1 coordinate 54,033, forward strand.
GTTGCGGCCGAAGAGGGAGTCGAACACGTCTGCCTCGGCTAACGGGCTCGACGCCGCCATGCACGGCTGGCCCGGCTTGCTGGCGCCGATAGCGTTATCACATTGGTCGTCGTCACGCGGTCAGTGCTGCTTTCCCGGCTTAGGCGCCGACTTCGAATCGAAAATCCCCTCGACCCGACCCCCGCTGGAATCAACCTGCACGACGTTGGTGGTCAAATTGACGACCATGCGCTGACCGCGCAGAACGTTGTCGCCCTTGGTCACGACGACGTTGCCGATCATCGTGACGGTGTTCGTGCGCATATCGAAGTCGGCACGGTCGCCGACGATGCGCTGTTCGTGTTGCGTGACGACAACCGAGCCCTTCGCCTCCATGCGCCGGATCTGCTGGTTGCTGCTCTTGCCGCTGTCCGCCGTCTTCTTCGAACCGGATGCCATGTCCTGGTCGTAGAAAACGACGAGCTCCTTGCAGCGCAAGTTGGTTTCGCCCTGGATCACGTGGACGTCCCCGCTGAAGGTCGCCATCTTGGATTTGTCGCGCACCTCGAGCTTTGCGGCCGTGATCTTCACCGGCTCGTCGCGCTTTTGCGGCGCTGCCTTGAACAGCGTCGGCGCTTTCCTTTCGGATTGTGCCGGACCGTGCGTGACGACGAGCATTAGCGCAGCCGCGACCGTCGCCACCGTGAGCGCAATCCGGCCGCGCTTCGTCGCACCGTGCGTCATTGAACGGCTCCTGTGATGGAAGGAGCAACGTCGCCATCGAGAATGAGTGTCACGTTGCGCTCGAACCGGATCACCGCTCCCGATTCGGCGACTTCAATCCGGTCGGCCGTGAGCGTTCCTTGCAGCATCTTGACTTCGACCGGCTGCTCGGACACGACGCTGCCGGCTTTCACGTGCACCAGGGCGTCGTGCAGCAGCACCTCGTAGTCGGCCGAGCTGACGACCACGTTGTGTTGCAGCCGGATCGTGTCCGCCTTGGCGTCATACAATCCCTCACGCGCCGTCACTTCCACCTTGCGGCCATCCTGCATCACGATCGACGTGCGGATGTCTTCCATTTCAAGCACGTCGGGATTGGCTAGGTCCCTGGCGGCGGTCCTTGCGGTCAGCGTGTAGGGCCGCTCATCCTTGGTGTAGCCGGTAAGCCGCGGCTGCCGCATGATCACTTTGCTGCCGGAGATCACCATTCCATCGGTCGAGATCGGCACCCTCGCGAGCACGCGCATCGGGTCGATCCATTGGTAAGCGGCGAGCGCGGTCACGGCGAGGACAATCGAAAGCGGAATCCCCACGCGCAGGATTCGCACGAGCCGGCTGTGGCGCACGGCGGCGCGAAACGCGCACCGGTTGTCGCGTGGGGGTATCATGAAGCCGCCCGCGCGGGCGCCTTCGGTCTGCGAGGCAATGGTCAAACGGTTTACCCCTGGCCGGGCGCTCGTTTTTAGAATCAGGCGGCGACGGCCATAGTCGTTTTAGCGTGATTTTGGGGACAGTTGCCCAGAAATGTGGCCCGGCCGCGGCACCCTAGTGTGGCGGTTCAGAAGTCCGCATCGTTCTCGCGGCAAGTCCGAAATGCGGACTTCTCAACTAAAGCCACACTAGATTCAAAGAGTTGCTAGTGCCCTTCGATTCCGGCGTTCGTATTGGAGATCGCTGCAAATTCGGTACGGACTTCGGAATCGGGACACTAGCCACCCTTTAGCTATGGGAAAAAATGTCCTCGGCCCCCCAGCCCGCGAGATCGAGCCGGACCCGGTCGGGCAGGAAACGGAAGCAGGCGGCTGCCAAGTCGGTGCGCCCCTCGCGGGCGAGCATGGCGTCGAGCTTCTCCTTCAGCGCATGCAGGTGCAGCACATCCGAGGCGGCGTACGATACCTGGGCTTCGGTCAGCTCGGAGGATCCCCAGTCGGAGAGCTGCTGCTGTTTCGACACCTCGATCCCAAGCAGCTCGCGCGTCAGGTCCTTGAGGCCGTGCTTGTCGGTGTAGGTGCGGGCGAGCCGCGAGGCGATCTTGGTGCAATAGACCGGTCGGCCCATCACGCCGAGCGTGTGGTAGAGCGTCGCCAGATCAAACCGGCCGAAATGAAAGAGCTTGAGGACACCGGGGTCGGCGAGCAGCACCTTGATATTCGTCGCGCCCGCGGCGCCCGGCGCGATCTGCACGACGTCGGCGGTCCCGTCGCCAGGCGAAAGCTGGACGACACACAGCCGGTCGCGCTGCACCTCGAGGCCCATGGTCTCGGTGTCGATCGCGACCGAACCGCCCTGGTAACGGGCGAGATCCGGCAGATCGCCGCGGTGCAGGCGGATGGTCATTGCGGCTCCCGATATCGTGGTCGCTGTCTACTAGCGGCTAAGTGATGCAGCAATTGCCGGATCATGGCGGCCCCGCACCCCGGACTGTCGTCACAATCAACTGATGCTCGATAGCACCCTCGCATGGACCAATTGACCGATCGTCAACGGGTCGTCCCCGGCGCGAATCGCCCGCGGGACGTTAACCGCGGGCCATTTGGCCATTGCGTTAACAGCCGCGGGCATCGCCTCTCGCCCGGCGGCAAGCGGTTGAGAGGCATATCGGCACGTCCTGAGCGCCCCACGGTCGGGACCCACCGGGCGTTTCGTCGACGGTGTCATGGGATGGATTCCACTGGGCAGTACGGTAAAATACGGATTCGGGTCCGGAAGCCAGACGACGATGACAACGACCCTCAACATCGTGATCAGCACCGTCGAACTCAGCCGCGTTCTGAGCGCGAAGGATCTGCAAGCCAAACCTCATACGCTTCGAACCGTCGGCGAGGCTGCGCGATTCATGCATGCCAATTTCTCCTGGCGCCGAAAAGAGGATGTGGCCTGGCGCCACGCAGCGATGTGTCTGCAGGAAGCCGCGATCAGCGGCGACGAAGAACACGCTATGACCGCAACCATCGCGCTTGAAGTTCTGCTCAATGAGGATGGCTTGTTGATCGAATAGATCAGCAGCACCGTCAGTCCGGACGGATGCCCCGAACTGCCCACGCCCGCGCGATCATTCGGATGCTGCCGTCATCTTCGATCGGCAGCGTCAAACGAAGCTGGCCGCGCAGCGCCGCCCGCCGCTCCTCCGTGAGCGCACTGCAATACGTCGGAGCCGGACCTTGCCCGCCCAGGAACGGCAACCAGTAATCGTCGAAGTCCTTGAAGACGGTTGGCACATCAATGCTGCGACATTCGGTGCGATCGAACCCGCCATCGGCAAAGAGCTTCAGCAGCGACTCCGGATTGCAGATCGGAAACCGCCGTGCCTCATCAAGCGCGCGCGCAGCTGGATCAAGAGCCACCGCAGCGTTCCAGAAACAGCGCATCAACTGCATCCCGCCGGCGTAATCCCAGACATAGGCTGCTGCGATGCCGCCAGGACGCAGAATGCGACGCATTTCGGCGACCGCTTTCTCCGGATGCGGAACGAAGTTGAGCACGAGACCCGCCACGATGGCGTCGTATCCGCTATCCGTCAGTGGCAACGCGTCAGCGCTCCCCAGTTGGAAACGGGCGCGCTGATCGTGCGTCTGTGTTCGCGCGTGCGTGAGAAATCCTTCTGACGGATCGATCCCGATCACGCTGGCGGGTTCGGCATGAGCGAGAATCGTTTGCGTCAGGCTTCCGGTGCCACAACCGAGATCCACCCATCGGCCCTGGGGAGGCAATGCCAACCAATCAATGAATTCGCGTGCAACCGGCCGGCTCCAGCGACCGACATAGGTCTCGTAAGCTTCCCCAATAGCCCACACGTCGGCACGATGTGCATTCGACATGTCGCCTCCTCCGATACCGACGATAGGCTTCCCGTCCGCGCCGGCAAGTCTGTTTTTTCGACGGCCGGCGCTGTCCGAGCTTTCAATGCGCCTGAAAATCAGCGCAATCATCGCCTATCCGCAGGATGGAACAGGACGCACTTTGGACATGACCTATACATTCTCCCGGCTCATCTTTTTGGCGATGCTGACTGGACTTGTCGCAGCCTGCGCAATGTCGGCCGAGCAGCAGGCGCAGCGCGATGACGAACGATGCACTGCCCGCGGCCACGAGCTTAACTCAAAGGCGCACGGCGATTGTGTCGCTTCCCTGCAAGCCCAGCGTGACGCGCGCCTGGACCGGCGGCACCGCGAGCTGGTCGAACGACCCGCTGTCACCTACGGCAGATAGATCAGAAGCGCCGATTGAACTGTTAGCTGCGGTCCGCAACTCGGTTCTCAGATGGCCAATGTCAGGCTTGCTAAAGTTGCCGATCTCACTTCGCTGCTCGAACTCTTTCGAGTCTCAGACGTAAGCGCCAGTGCGGCGCCGAAAAAGAGAGCCGAACAAATTTGGTCGACAACGCTGTCACGCGAAGGCGTTTCGGTCTTCGTATCCGCCGCCGACGCCCAGATCGTTGCAACGTGCATGCTTATCACCGCGCCAAATCTGCTGCGAGCGGGGCATCAGCACGGGTTCCTCGAAAATGTCGTCACCCATCCTGAATTTCGGGGCCAAGGTCACGGGCGCGCCGTTGCTTGTCGCCAGACGTTTGGCGCGCGCCAAACGACGCACGAGAACCGCTCGCGGATCAAAAAAGGAATTTGGTGCCCAGGAGAGGACTCGAACCTCCACGGCTCTCACCGCTAGTACCTGAAACTAGTGCGTCTACCAATTCCGCCACCTGGGCACTGGAGCGGATACCTAAGGATGCGCTTTCCCCTTGTCAAATGGGCGGAACACCTCCCCTATACAGTCCCCGACCGATCCTGTATTCGCGGCACAAATCCCCGCGTCATCGAGCCAAATCATCGAGCCAAGCGCGCATGGAAAGCCCCACCGACATCTCCCAGGCCAACGTCGACACGCTGATCACGGTCTATGGCGGGTCCGGCTTCCTCGGTCGCCATGTGATCCGCGCGCTCTGCAAGCGCGGCTACCGCATCCGCGTCGCGGTGCGGCGGCCCGAACTCACCGGCCACCTGCAGCCGCTCGGCCGGGTCGGCCAGATTCACGCGGTGCAGGCTAATCTGCGCTACCCCAGCTCGGTCGAGGCGGCGGCGCGCGGCGCCGACGTCCTCATCAACCTGGTCGGCATCCTGTTCGAGCGCGGCCGGCAGCGGTTCGATGCCGTGCAGGCGTTCGGCGCCGAATCGGTCGCGCTGGCAGCCTCGGCCTATGGCTCGCACATGGTGCACGTCTCCGCGATCGGCGCCAACGAGAACGCGACCTCGTCGTATGCACGGTCCAAAGGCATCGGCGAGAAGCTCGTTCTCGCCGCCCGGCCGTCGGCCACGGTGCTGCGGCCGTCGGTGGTGTTCGGGCCGGAGGACGATTTCTTCAACCGCTTTGCCTCGCTCGCCCGCTTCGCGCCGGCGCTGCCGCTGATCGGCGGCGGCCATACCCATTTCCAACCGGTCTATGCGGGCGATGTTGCGGCCGCCGTGGCCGAAGCGGTCGAGGGGCGCGCGGCCGCGGGCGGCATCTACGAGCTCGGCGGCCCCGAGGTGCGCACGCTCAAGGAGTTGCTGCAATACGTGCTCACGACCACCGGCCGCAGCCGCCCGCTGGTGCCGATCCCATTTGCGCTGGCCGAAATGAAGGCTTGGGTCCTGCAATTCCTGCCGAAGCCGCCGCTGACGCCCGACCAGGTCGAGCTGCTGAAGACCGACAATGTCGTGAGTGACGCCGCCATCCGCGAGCGGCGCACGCTGGAAGGGCTCGGCATCGCGCCGGTCGCGATGGAAGCGATCGCGCCGACGTATCTCTGGCGATTCCGCAAGACCGGCCAGTTCAAGGTCAAGGGCGGACTGGCCTAGATCTTCAATATCCGAGCGCCAGCCCGATCAGCCCGAGTGATCCGACCAGCACGCGCCACCACGCGAACAGCGCGAAGCCATGGCGCGTCACATAGTCGAGTAGCGTCTTCACCACGAAAAACGCGACCACGAAGGACGTGAGGAAGCCGGCCACGACCAGCGTGATGTTGTCCGCGGTCATCAGCGAGTGGTTCTTGTAGAGATCGTAGGCGAATGCACCGGCCATGGTCGGGATGGCGAGGAAGAACGAGAACTCCGCCGCGGAGCGCTTGTCGGCGCCGAGCAGCATCCCCGACACGATGGTGGTGCCCGAACGCGATACGCCCGGGATCATCGCGAGACACTGCGCGAGCCCGATGATCAGATACGTTCCGAGCGGGAATTGCGTCGCGTCGTGATAGCGCGGCTTGAGCTCGAGCGAATCGACCCATAGCAGGATCGCGCCGCCGACGATGAGCGTGAAACAGACCACCCAGGCGTTGAACAGCACGTCCTTGATGAAGCCGTGCGCGGCCACACCGACGAGCACGGCCGGCAGGAAGGCGATGAGTACGCCGATGACGAAGCGGCGCGCGGCAGGATCGGTGAAAAAGCCGAGCGCGATTTTCCAGAGCCGCATGAAGTAGATCGAGAGGATCGCCAGGATCGCGCCGAGCTGGATCAGGACCACGAAGGTCTTGCCGAACTGGGCGTCGGTGAAGCCGAAGAACCGCTCCAGGAGCAGCAGATGGCCGGTCGACGAGACCGGCAGGAATTCGGTCAGTCCCTCGACCACGCCGAGGATGATGGCCTTCAGGAAATCAAGCGACATGGGGAGGGCTCCAGCGCAACACAGGCAGGCAAGATGGTCACCGGTCGGCCCGGTCGCAGATCGGTGGAATCCTCCCGAACGCTTTTTCCCGCAACATCAATCCGATGGCAACGAAAAAGCCCGAAAATTGCCCCGGACGCCTCGCACGGGACGAGGGTCTATCATGCCGATGGCACCAGCCGCCTTAATTCGCTAACACAACTCCATGTCGACGCTATTTCACCACCCATTCTGCCCACATTCGCGATTCGTGCGGCTCGTACTGAACGAGTACGGCATCGAGGTACGCCTGATCGAGGAGCGGACCTGGGAGCGGCGCCGCGATTTCCTGGTGATCAACCCCGCCGGCACCACGCCGGTGCTGGTGGACGAGGGCCAGCCGCCGGTTCCGGGCGCGCCAATCATTGCCGAGTTCCTTGACGAGGTGCACGGCGCGAAGATCGCCGACCGCCGGCTCATGCCGCCAGAGCCCGGTCCGCGGGTCGAAGTCCGCCGGCTGATGAACTGGTTCAACGACAAGTTCTTTGCCGAGGTGAGCGGCCCCCTGACCGTGGAGCGCTACTACAAGCGCCACCTGCCGGCGGAGGCGGGCGGCGGCGCCCCCGACACCGAAGTGCTTCGGGCGGCGCGCCATAACATCCGCTATCATCTTGCTTATATTGGATGGCTGGTGCGTGCGCGCGACTGGCTCGCCGGCAACGAGCTGACCTATGCCGACCTGGCCGCGGCCGCGCATCTGTCGGCGGCCGATTATCTGGGCGATGTGCCTTGGACCGAAGACGAAACAGCGAAGAACTGGTACGCGCGGCTGAAGTCGCGGCCGTCGTTCCGTCCGCTGCTGGCCGAGACCATGGCCGGCATCCCTCCGTCAAAGACTTACGCAGACCTCGACTTCTGAGGGAACCCGCCGCGCTGAAGTCGGCGCTCGCCGAGGCCGCGCGCGCGCAGGGTTTTGACGCGATCGGTGTGGCGCGTCCCGATTCCATCCCGTTTGCGCCGGAACGTCTGCGGCAGTTCCTGGCCCAGGGCGGCCACGGCGACATGGACTGGATGGAAACCACCGCGGCGCGGCGCGGCGACCCGCGCGCGCTGTGGCCCGGCGTCCGCTCCATCATCATGCTGGGCATGAATTACGGGCCCGATGCCGATCCACTCGCGATCCTGAGGCAGCGCTCGCACGGCGCGATCTCGGTCTATGCGCAGGGCATCGACTACCACGAGATCATCAAGCCGCGGCTCAAGGCGGTCGCGCGCTGGCTGACGGCACAGGCGTCCGGCGACATGCCGATCGACGTGAAGGTGTTCGTCGACACCGCGGCCGTGATGGAGAAGCCGCTCGCCGAGCAGGCCGGGCTCGGCTGGCAGGGCAAGCACACCAATCTGGTCTCGCGCGAGTTCGGCTCGTGGCTGTTCCTGGGCGCGATCTTCACGACGCTCGACCTGCCCGCTGACGCTCCCGAGACCGACCACTGCGGAAGCTGCCGCGCCTGCCTCGACGTGTGCCCGACCGCAGCGTTTCCGGCGCCCTATCGTCTCGATGCGCGGCGCTGCATCTCTTATCTCACGATCGAGCACAAAGGTCCGATCCCGCGCGCGCTCCGCCCGCTGATGGGCAATCGCATCTATGGCTGCGACGACTGCCTCGCGGTCTGTCCCTGGAACAAATATGCGCAGACCGGACGCGAGGCGAAGCTCGCGGCCCGCGCGGCGTTGCGCACACCGGGCCTGGCGGAGCTGGCGCGGCTCGACGACGCGGGCTTCCGCGCACTGTTCACGAAATCGCCCGTCAAGCGCACCGGGCGCGACCGCTTCATCCGCAATGTGCTGATCGCCATCGGCAACTCCGGCGATGCGTCGCTCGCGGCAGATGCTGAGCGGCTGCTCGACGATGTGTCACCTCTGGTGCGCGGCGCGGCGGTGTGGGCGCTTGGACGGCTTGACCGGGCGCGGCTCGCCGCCCGCGTTAGCGGATTTGATGGCGAAAGCGATCCCGCCGTGCGCGAGGAATGGACGGTCGCGCTCGAAGGCGCGGCGGCCTGAATGGCGACCCTGCTTTGCCTCGGCCTCGGCTATTGCGCGCGCTTCTATGTCGCCGCGTTCGGATCGCGCTTCGAGCGAGTCATCGGCACCTCGCGGACCCCCAAGCCTGCAGGCGCCGTCGAGATGCTGGCATTCGACGCCGCCTCACCCTCGGACGAGGTGCGAGCGGCCGTTGCAGCGGCAACGCATCTCCTGATTTCAGCCGGCCCAAGCGACGCGGGCGACCCGATCATCGGCGCCCTCGCAGGCGACATCGCGTCGTCATCAAACCTTCAGTCGATCGTCTATCTCTCGTCGCTTGGCGTCTATGGCGACCACAATGGCGCCTGGGTGGGCGAGGCCGCCGCCACCATCCCGGTGCACGCGCGCGGCGGCGCGCGGCTTCGCGCCGAACAGGCGTGGCAGGCGCTCGGACGGACGCGCGGCGTGCCCGTCGCAATCTTGCGGCTCGCCGGAATCTACGGGCCGGGCCAGAACGTGTTCACGCGACTACTGACGGGGCGTGCGCATCGCGTCGCCAAGCCGGGACACGTGTTCAACCGCATCCACGTGTTTGACATCGCACAGGCGATCGATGCCGCATTTGCCCGCAAAGCTGACGGCATTTTCAACGTGGCGGACGACGAGCCCGCGCCCTATTCCGATCAGGTGCTGCTGGCGGCAAAGCTTCTCGGCATCGATCCGCCGAAGGAACTGTCGATGGAAGAGGCGCGCGAAATTCTGACGCCAATGGCGCTCAGCTTCTATACGGGCTGCGTGCGGGTGCAGAACGACAAGCTCAAGAGCGCGCTCGGCGTTCGGCTGCGCTACCCGACTTACCGCGAGGGACTACGCGCGCTGTTCGAAGGCGGCTACCAAGCGCGTGATCCGCTGCAGAGCCGGCCCGCTCAGTCCGCTCGTCCCGGGGACCCAGTCTAAGAAGCAAGATTCCTGGATTCCCGCTTACGCGGAATGAGCGGACGGTAGAGCCGGTCCGAGATGGGATGACGCCAGCATAGCAACTCTCTGAATCTAATCTAGTGTGGCTTTGGTTCAGACGTCCGCATTTTCGGACTCGCCGCGAGAATGATGCGGACGTCTGAACTTTGCGAATGTTAGAATCATAAGGACCACTAGCAAATATAAGCTGCTAGTGGAGTTTTGGATTTGACATTCGCTTTGGGAGTCTGCGGTCAACGGGGTAGCGAATGTCAAATCCACTCCACTAGCTTGATCAGTCGCCCTTCACGCCGCTGACCTTCACGATGTCCGCCCAGCGCGGAATTTCGTCGTGGACAAATTTTCCGAATTCCTCCGGTGTCTGGATCACGGGTTCGAGACCTAACTTGTCGAGAGCCGCCTTCATCTCGGGCGACGCGAGGCTGTCGTTGACCGCCGCATTGAGCTTTTTCACGATCGCCTTGGGCGTGCCGGCCGGCGCCCACAGCCCTGCCCAGTATCCGAGCGCCAAACCGGGATAGCCGCTCTCGATCATGGTCGGCGTATCGGGAAGCGCGCGGTAGCGCGTCGGGCTCCAGACCGAGATCGCCTTCACGCTGCCGGCCTTGATATGCGGCACGATCGTCGCCGTGGTACCGATGTTGAGGTGGATACGTCCGCCGATCATGTCGATGATCGCCCGCGCGCCGCCCTTGTAGGGCACGCTGGTGATGTCGACCTTCTCGCGGACCTTGAGCCACTCGCCGACGAGTTGCGGCGCTGTCCCCTGTCCGAAACCGAAGGCGAGCTTGCCCGGGTTCTTCCTCGCATACGCGATGAACTCCGGCACCGTTTTGGCGGGAATCGATTTCTCGATGACTGTCACCCAATGCCCGAACACGGCGTTGGCGACAGGCACGAAGTTCTTCTCCGGATCATAGCCCGCATTCTTGTACATGGCCGGCGAAACCACCATGCTCGAACTGGTGAACAGGAGCGTGTAGCCGTTCGGTTCCGCCGACGCGGCAGCCTTGGTTCCGGTGGTGGTTCCGGCGCCGGGGCGGTTGTCGATGATGACGTTCTGGCCGAGCCTTGTCGTCAATTGCTGTGCCAGAAGCCGCGCAACCACATCGTTGGGCGAACCTGCCGTGAACGGCACGATCATCCGGATCGGCTGGTCGGGGTAGGTCTGCGCTGAGGCCGCGGTCGTTGCGACGGCAAGAGCCGCCGCAAGGGCGATGCGGATCAATGGCACCATGGCGAAAACTCCCTGTCTTATTGGGCACCGCGGCCGCTTATGCACCCATCTAGTGTCCCGATTCCGAAGTTCGTATCGTTCGCAGCGGCTTCGTATGCGGACTTCTGAACCGCCACACTAGTCGCATTTCACGATCCATTCCAAGCGGCCAAATAGCCGCGTGGCGCGGCGGCAGCGTTCGCCGAAGGTTGCACAACGCCGGCCTTGTCGCTCGTCGGAGCGCCGTCGCATAATGGCCGCCATCAAGAGACAAACGCTCGCGTTGCAGACCCCGTGACCCCGAAGTCTGGTCCGCAAACCTGGCGCAGTGTGGAGGAAGCGATGTTCGAAAAGACTTACGACGTGCCCGCCGAATGGAAGCAGCGCGCTTTCATCAAGGACGCCGACTATCTCCAGATGTACCAGCGTTCGATCGCGGACCCGAGCGCGTTCTGGGAAGACCAGGCCAAGCGCATCCACTGGTACAGGGCGCCGACCAAGATCAGGAACGTCACCTTTTCCGGCGACGTCTCGATCAAGTGGTACGAGGACGGGGTCACCAACGTTGCCTACAACTGCATCGACCGCCACCTGCGCAATCGTGCCAAACAGGTCGCGATCATCTGGGAAGGCGACGATCCCAAGGACGACAAGAAGATCACCTATCAGGAACTGCACGACGAGGTGTGCCGGATGGCCAACATCCTGCGCAACCGCAATGTCGCCAAGGGCGACCGCGTCACCATCTACATGCCGATGATCCCGGAGGCGGCTTATGCCATGCTCGCGTGCGCGCGCGTCGGCGCGATCCATTCGGTGGTGTTCGGCGGGTTCTCGCCCGATTCACTTGCCGGTCGCATCGAGGACTGCAAGTCGAACATCGTCATCACCGCCGACGAGGGCATCCGCGGCGGCCGCAAGATTCCACTGAAGGCCAACACCGACGCCGCGATCGCCAAGGTCGCGGAAGCCGGCCATGCTGTTGACCATGTCATCGTCGTGCGCCGCACCGGCGCACCTGTCGACATGGATCCGGTGCGCGACGTCTACTACCACGACGCGGCCAAGGTCGTGACCTCGGAATGCCCGTGTGAGCACATGAACGCGGAAGACCCGCTGTTCATTCTCTACACGTCGGGCTCGACCGGAAAGCCGAAGGGCGTGCTGCACACCACCGCCGGCTATCACATCTTCACGATGATAACGCACCAATACGTCTTCGATTATCATGACGGCGACATCTACTGGTGCACCGCCGATGTCGGCTGGGTCACCGGCCACAGTTACATCGTGTACGGCCCGCTCGGGAACGGCGCCACTACGCTGATGTTTGAAGGCGTGCCGAACTACCCGACCATGTCTCGCTTTTGGGACGTCTGCGACAAGCACAAGGTCAACATCTTCTACACCGCACCGACGGCGATCCGCGCGCTGATGCAGGCCGGCGACGAACCCGTGAAAAAAGCTTCGCGCGCCTCGCTGCGCCTCCTCGGCACCGTCGGCGAGCCGATCAATCCGGAGGCCTGGGAGTGGTATCACCGCGTCGTCGGCGACGGCCGCTGCCCGATCGTCGACACCTGGTGGCAGACCGAGACCGGCGGCATTTTGATCACACCATTGCCGGGCGCGACGAAGCTCAAGCCCGGATCGGCGACGCGGCCGTTCTTCGGGATCGCGCCGCAGATCGTCGACGCCGACGGCAAGGTGCTCGAGGGTGCCGCCAGCGGCAATCTCTGTATCGCCGACTCGTGGCCGGGCCAGATGCGCACGGTCTACGGCGACCACCAGCGCTTCATTGACACCTACTTCAAGGCCTATCCCGGTAAATACTTTACCGGCGACGGCTGCCGCCGCGACGACGACGGCTACTACTGGATCACCGGCCGCGTCGACGACGTGATCAACGTCGCGGGTCACCGGCTCGGCACCGCCGAGGTCGAGAGCGCGCTGGTCGCGCATCCGAGGTGTTCGGAGGCCGCCGTGGTCGGCTACCCGCACAACATCAAGGGCCAAGGCATCTACGCCTATGTCACGCTGATGGCGGGCGAGCAGCCGACCGAAGAACTGCGCAAGGAGCTGGTGCAGTGGGTGCGCAAGGAGATCGGGCCGATCGCGTCGCCCGATCTCCTTCAATTTGCGCCGGGCCTCCCGAAGACGCGCTCCGGCAAGATCATGCGCCGCATCCTGCGCAAGATCGCCGAGGACGACTACGGCTCCCTTGGCGACACCTCGACGCTCGCCGACCCGACGGTGGTGGACGACCTCGTCAAGAACAGGCAGAACCGGAAGGGGGCCGAACCCGTAGAGTGAGTTCGCCCCGGCCTCGTGCGCGTCAGGGCCGGATCGTTTAGACATGCGCGACAGGCATAGACATGCGCGACAGGCATAGACATGCGCGACAGACATGGACATGCGCGACAGACATGCGCGTCGCCACGTCCCTGGACGCGGAGAACATCCGCCGAAGGCCGAGCAGAGAACCGACGGAACTCCCGAACAGTATAGACGCGGTAAACCGGACGGACGGCATTGTCACAACCGGACCATCGGTTCTTTTACGTGACCTCTTTAGAGGCTCCCCAGCGCAGGGAGCCTCTATTCATGAAGCATATGGCCTTGATCGTGTTGTCAGGATTGCTACTGGCCGGGTGCGGACAGAGCGCCGGTCCGCTCTTGCCGGAATTGAAGGGCCGCTGGGTGTCGGACGATAGCGCGACGCTCCGGTTCGCACAGACGACGACGGGCTCCGGGGCGCCGATCGCGCCGTCCAACCCGGAGGAGCCTTGCCGGAGCGGATACATCACGTTCGACAAACTCCCGATGGATCCGGAATTCGCTGGAAGCGTAACGCTGCATCGGCAGGACGGCAGCGTGGTCGTGTTCCTGGTCGGCTCCGCGTCGCGCGAGGGCGACCGCATCACCATGACCGGACGACCGCCGAATACTCCGCCGGTCCGACGGATGCAGATCGAACTGGCGCTGCGAAACGGCAAAGTCGTTTTCGACGACGTTCTCGACCGGCTCGGACGTAGCGTGCGCAACGATCTCTTCCCGGCCGATGACTCGCCGCACGCGAAACGTGTGAGCTTCAGCACGATCGGCGATCACTTCCGGGCAACGCTCGACCTGAAGCCCTGCGGCACGTGATCGGCGACATCCTCGCCAACGTTACCCGCATCGTCGCCGATGCGGCGATCGCAAACGACCCGCGCGATCACCGCGACGTGACTGTAAATCTTGGTGATGGAACGGGAATGCGGGCGCGGTACGGTTAATCGCCGCCGCAATTAACTCTCGTACGCGAATCAATGCGCAACCGACGTCGTTGATGCCGCACTCATGTAGACGCGGCACCCACTACCTCCATAGGAGTACCACTGAAGTTGGTAGTCCCGCGAGCTTCAGAGTTTCGAACGGGGCATCCTACGTCGCCGAAAGCGCAGATCGACTATCATCCCGACCTGCCGGCGCAGCTTCTGTTAGGCACATAAAAGAATGCAACTGGAATGCGCACAAGCGAATATGCATCGGGTCACGTTGGCTGAGCTCGACGGTAACTTTAGCCAGATGTCACTCCCGATGGCGACAATTTCGATCTTCCGCTCCCTTTCGGAAGCTGAAGGTGCGTGGCGGGAAGCGGCAGCGCACTGCGCTTGCTTTGTCTTTCAGACGTTCGAATGGAGTTGGGCCTGGCGGGAATCGGTCGGCCGCACGCAAGATCTTGCGGACTATATCGTGCACGTCGCCGACACCGACGGCCGCACCCTCATGCTGCTACCGCTCGCGATCAGGCAAACGGGCCGGCTTCGCGTCCTGGAGTTCCTGGGCGGCTCGCTCACCGACTACAACGCGCCATTGATCGACCGCGATTTTGCAAACACTCTCACCGGAGAGACTTTTGAGCGTCTATGGCGGCAGATTCTCGGGTTATTGCCGGAGATTGACCTCGTCTGGCTGGTCCGCATGCCGCAGACGATCGAAGGTGTGCCAAATCCGCTGATTGGACTTGCTGGTACGCGCCACACGGATGAGGCGCATGCCGCCACGCTCCCGGCCACTTTCAAGGAACTTACGGCAACTCGCAACACGAAATTCTTCGCGCAGATCAGACGACATCGCCGGCGGCTCGAAAAGCTTGGAACAGTTGAGATCTGCTATCCCTCCGAGGAGGAGGAGCGGCTGAAGGTGCTTCACACGCTGATCGAGCAAAAGTCGCGCTGGGTACGCAGCAATGGCTATCCCAACCCCTTCGGCACGCATGAGACGCGTGCGTTTTATGAGCGGATGACGACATCCGGGTTGCAGGGAGGGCAGATGTCGGTCGCCTGCCTGCGGGTCGGCGATGAGATCGCGGCCGCCGTCTGGGGCGTCATCTTCGGGCGCCGTTACTATTTCCTGCTCACGAGCTATGCCGAAGAATGGACGAACTATTCCGCAGGGCGAATTCTCACAGAAGAGGTGGTTCGGCGCTGTATCGATCAGAAAATCGAGATCTTCGATCTGACCCGTGGGGACGAATCTTACAAGCGTTACTGGTCCGACCACGTACTCCCGCTGTACGAGCATTTAGAGGCTAGCAGCGCCAAAGGGCTCGGTTTTGCAATGTATCGCCGTCTGCGCAGCGCGGTCCGAAGCAATCGGCACCTGCGGGAATGGCTCGCGGCGTCACGTCGCGATGGCGCGCCGCTCGAGCCGGCTGAAGCACTTGCAGCTATTCCTTCAGCCCAGCCCCATCGACCCATATCTGCCAAGCGCGCTCAATGGATCTTGGCCGCCTCCCAAGCCGTCGGCATAGCCCTCGCCCGCAAGGCCCTGTTGTTATTCACTCACCACTGGCAAAGCGGCCTTTTGGCGCTCCTATTTCGTTTGGGTGCTTTACGCTGTTGCAGCCGCGTTACAGCTTCCAAAAATTCGGGAAAGAGTAACGCTATTCAGCTGCTTTTCCGCTGAGGTTGCGGGACGTTTACTTTAATATCGTATGTGGGGGTTGGGGCTGGACGGCATGGCGCCGCTCGCATGCCTCGCATGGCGTAGGCACACAAGAAGAAGCGGTTCGAACATGTCGTATATCCTTCGTTGCTTGGCGGTCATTGCCGCCACGATTGTTCTTGCGGCCTTTGACTCGGCTCAGCGCCCGGCAGAGGCCCAGGCCACTGTCGCCTTCCGAGGCTATCCAGTCGGGACCGTTGTGATCAGGACCAATCAGCGCCGGCTGTTCCTGATCGTCGGAGACGGCCGCGCGATCAGCTATCCGGTCGGTGTCGGCCGCGCCGGCCACCAGTGGAGTGGCACTGCGCGCATCAACGGCAAGTATGTCAGGCCGGCATGGTCGCCTCCCGCGGACATCAAGCGCGCCAATCCGAAGCTGCCGAACGTGATCGAAGGCGGGTCGCCCCGCAACCCCATGGGTGTGGCGGCGCTGACGCTCAGCGGCGGCGAATACGCGATCCACGGCACCAACCAGCCGGGTTCGATCGGCCGCTTCGTGTCGCACGGCTGTATCCGGATGCACAACCGCCATGTTCTCGATCTTTACGCCCGCGTCGGCGTCGGCACGCAGGTGGTGGTCACGCGCTGATTGAAACCAGATCGCTTCACGCGGAAGCTACGAGCGCGAATCTATCTCCGTCACCCTGAGGTGGCCTTGCGAAGCATGGCCCTCGAAGGGCGACGGCCCCGGCCGTGCATCCTTCGAGGCTCGCCATAGCGCAGTAACGCGCTTTGGCTCGCACCTCAGGATGACGGATCAGGAGATGCCCGATTCGAAAAATCGAATGCAACGAACCTAGTGTGGTGGTTCAGAAGTCCGCATCATTCTCGCGGCGAGTCCGACATGCGGACTTCTGAACCAAGCCACACTAGATTCAAAGAGTTGCTAGCGTCCTTCGATTCCGAAGTTCGTATAAGAGGCCGCTGCGAATGGTTCGAACTTCGGAATCGGGACACTAGTGCGGCGCAGGCGCTGCGCTCTTGCCCGACGTCAGCTCGGCGACCTTGCGGATGTGCGCGACCTGGTTTCGCGCGCCCTCGTTGTGCGTGAAGATTTCGAGCGTCTCGGTCTCGTCGTCGGTGACCGGCGCGATCGCACGGTCGGTATAGGGCTTGAGCGCCTGCTCCTGACGGGCCTGGCGACGCATGCGCGACAGTTCAAGCCATCGCTTCGCCAGCCGGATGTGCTTCCATACCAACGCCAGCGTGTTCTTCGGATAGAAGATCCATGCCGGCTCGATGGGAAGCCCGGGCCGCCGGTCGGTGCGGTACTTGAGACGGAAGCATCCTGCCTGCAGCGGGTGCAAGCCTTCGATCGGCATTGACGACGAGAAGATGCACAACACGGATTGCAGGCGGGACATGCCATGCGCGCCCAGCGCCTGAGCGCGGCGCACGATCGTCAGCATGTGCTCGGGCGTGTAGTAGGCCGACCAGGCCTGCCGGTACACCTTCTCCCATTCTTGCTTCGTCATCCGGGAATGGCCGGTCGTAACATGCTCGAGGTCGTACTTGTTCATGTCGGGATCCATCCAGACCCCCTTCTGCCACAGCACCTTATGATCCTCCGAGCCGGGCAGTGGCGTCAGGAAGAAGAATTCGAGGATGTCGAGCGGCAATTCCTTCTTGATGATCTCGATGTCCTGAAGAATGGATTGGGGCGTGTCGCCCGGGAAGCCGAGGATGTAGCCGGCATAGAGCAGCACGCCCGCGTGCTTCCACGCGAGCATCATCTTGCGGTAGTCGGTGATCTTGTTCTGCCGCTTCTTCGCGCCGAGCAGATTGTCCGGATTGATGTTCTCAAGCCCGATAAAGACCTTGTGGACGCCGGCGCGTGCGGCTTTCTGGATAAAGTTCGGAATTTTATGACAGGCAGTGTCGACCTGAATGATCAGCCTGATGTCGATCTTGTCGCGTTCGCGAATCCGGATCAGCCGGTCGAAAATCGGCTCCCAATCCTTGTTGCGCGCGAAGTTGTCGTCGGTGATGAAGAAGTGGCGGATGCCCTGCGCCCAGTGCTGCTTGATCAATCCTTCGACGTCGTCCGGCGACCGGCGGCGTGACTTGCGTCCCTGCACATTGATGATCGTACAGAACGAGCACTGGAACGGGCAGCCGCGGCCGGCGTCGAAGCTTCCGTAATGGTCGTATACGCGCGTGATGGTCTCGCGTGGAAGAAACGGCGTCGGCGCCGCTTCGATCCCGGGAAGATCGTTCATGTAGTTATAGAGGGGCTTCAGCGTCCGCGTGGCGGCGCCGCGCAGGATCTCGTCAATGCGCCCCTCGGCCTCGCCTGCGAACAGGGTGCAACCGAGGTCGAGCGCCTCGCGCAGATCTCCCGGCATCTCGGGCAACATCGCGAGCAGGCCCGATACGTGGAAGCCGCCGATCACAACCGGGACGTCTGCTTGCCGCAGCGGGCGCGCGATGTCCATCGCGCGCGGAAACTGGTTCGACTGCACGCCGACCAAGCCGACCATTCCGAAGCCGTCATGCTTGCGGAGCAGATCGATGATCGTGCGAGGCTTGATGCGGGTATTGGTCTCGTCGATCGCGGTGATGTCGATGTCGACGTCGGAGCCGAGGACCTGCCGCGCGGCAGCATCATGAGCGAGCGTATAGACGCAAGCCAGCGAATTGGAGGGAATCGAGGAGCGCCACCACTGGATGACATAGCCGTCGTCGTCGTAATGCGACGGCTTGATCAGCACGAGCTGAAAGCGGCGCTTCGTTGCGGCCGGTGCCAACACGGTCCCAACCCCCCGTTACGTTCCCCTCAGATCATCGCACAAAGTTATTGAAACAGAAACCCTGACTAGTGCCCCGATTCCGAAGTTCGTACCATTTCACAGCGGCCTCTTATACGAACTTCGGAATCGAAGGACACTAGCAACTCTTTGAATCTAGTGTGGCTTTGGTTCAGAGGTCCGCATGTCGGACCCGCCGCGAGAATGATGCGGACTTCTGAGCCACCACACTAGCTAGCGTCCCGTTTCCGCTCCGTCCCCTCTATCCACGATCCCATTGCATGGGGGCAATCCGAGGGTCTGCCGCAAAGGCCTTCCTGTCAAACGGCAGCGAGACTGCCGGGTTTTCGCAAACGGCACGGATACCACTGCTGCCGACGTGAAGGTGCCAGGTCTGCCGATCCACGACATCGTGCGCGGCAAAGCCCCGGCACGTCAGCAACGCGACATTCGCGCGCGCGCGCGGGTCGCGTGCGGACTCATACCGGATCGCTTCGATCTCCGTCGAACGTGCGACATCGGCAAGGTCGAGACAGGCCGAATAGTTGACGAGATGAGTCCAGGCGCTTCGATCGCGCACGAATGGCGGACGCATCAGGTCGAGCGCAAGCAGCGTTGCAATCTCCGTCGCGAACGCAGTGTGCTCGGCCGGATTGGCCGGCCATGGCGTGGCGGGACTTTCCGCGAAGAACAGTAGCCGATGAAATGCCGCCTCGGCGATCGCCGTGTCGACGAATTCCGCGCAATAGAAAACGCCTTCGGACGATTCAGCGCGGCGAAATCTGGAATCGTACGGGTACGGTGCGTAGCGGAACGGGGTCAGCAGCAGATAGCCGAGATGCCGGCATTCTTCCGGAACTCTTGGCTTGATTTCGTCGATGAGCTTTTCGAGCGCCGCTTGTTCTTCGAGCGTGTCGGTGAGCTTCATGGTCGAGATCTTGGATTGCGCCTCGACCACGCGCCAACCACGCAGGCGCAGCGCGCCGGCCCTAGATCTGAGCGCGCCGGGTGTCCAGGTATTGGATGACATTCACCAGACCACCGACCGTCTGAATGAGATTAATGGGGGCGTCGCGCAATGCGACGTTGTGATTGACGAGCCATGCTCTCGCAACGGTCTCGTCGCCGCCGACGATGGCATCCAACGATCGATAGAGGCGCACCAACAGCACGCTCAACTCGAACGCCTTGTCATCGCGATTGAGCTGATAGTCGCCCTTGGTCATGCGCGAGATGGTCGCCTCCGAAAGCCCGACGACGGTCGCGAGCGTCCGGTTTTTGAGGCCGAGCTTTTCTGCCGCTCGCGACGTGGCTTTCGTCACGGCGGCAACCTCTACGTTCTTCGACCGGGGCGGGGGGCTGGCTCTGGCCATAGCCACCTTCCTTTCCATGGAAAATATAGTGCTGTTTCCTTTCCATGGAAAGGGGAGGGAGAAAGAAAGCTGCGAGCAATTTCTTCGTCGGGGAAATTATGGGCCTCGAGCCCGTCTTTCCACTATTTGGCGGGCTCTTCGTTGCCTGCCGTGCGCCCATCTTGATGGGGGCTTGCCGGTTTCCCATGTGTTCCAGCGGCGGCATGCTCGCCGTCTCGCCGATCTGCCCGAGGCAACCACGATCGGCCGTTGGGAGAGGACCATGAACTACGTGCGGACTGCCATCCTGCTTGCGGGGCTCACGGCCCTGTTCATGGCCGTCGGCTATTTGATCGGCGGACCGACCGGCGCCCTGATCGCACTGGTCGTCGCAGCCGGCATGAACCTGTTCAGCTACTGGAAATCCGACAAGATGGTGCTGTCGATGTACGGCGCCCATCAGGTCGATGAGCAATCGGCGCCCGACCTGGTGCGCTTGGTGCGCGAGCTGGCCACCCGGGCCGGCTTGCCGATGCCGAAAGTGTTCATCATGGACGACGCGCAGCCCAACGCGTTCGCCACCGGACGCAATCCGGAGAACGCGGCGGTCGCGGTCACGACCGGGCTGCTCAACACGCTGAGCCGCGACGAAGTCGGCGGCGTCATCGCGCATGAGCTGGCGCACATCAAGAATCACGACACCCTGATCATGACGATCACGGCGACGATCGCCGGAGCAATCTCGATGCTGGCGCAGTTCGGCATGTTCTTCGGCGGCAACCGTGACAACCAAGGCTTCGGAATCATCGGCACGCTCGCCATGGTGATCCTGGCCCCGATCGCCGCCATGCTGGTCCAGATGGCGATCAGCCGGACACGCGAATACTCGGCCGACCGGCTCGGTGCGATGATCCAGGGCACGCCCGCGCCGCTGATGTCGGGTTTGGTCAAAATCTCCGGCGCCGCCCACCAGATCGAGAACGCGACCGCGGAGCAGAACCCCGCCACTGCGCACATGTTCATCGTCAACCCGCTGATCGGCGGGCACGGCTGGGACAATCTGTTCGCGACGCACCCCTCGACCGAAAACCGGATCGCGGCGCTGCAGCAGCTCGCGTCGCAAATGGGCGTGGGCGGCGGATTCGGCAGTGCACCGCGCCGGCCGGCGGCGCCGCCGGTCTCTGGCGGCAGCCCCTGGGGCGTCCGGCGCGGCGGTCCGTGGGGGTAACGCGGGCCAATTGTGACGTTATTGAATACGTGCGCATTGAATACGTGCGCGGCTAGTGTCCCGATTCCGAAGTTCGTATCATCTTGCGGCGCGTTCGTTTACGAACTTCGGAATCGAAGGACACTAGCAACTCTTTGAATCTAGTGTGGCTTTGGTTCAGAAGTCCACATTTCGGACTCGCCGCAAGAATGATGCGGACTTCTGAACCGCCACACTACCGCTCGAAGTCGGCTGGAATTCGTGCGACAGGGACCGCATGAATTCCCGTGCTTCATCGCCGGAACCGCAGGGCCTCGCGTCGCGGCGGATCGCGGCCGACATCCTTGAAGGCGTGCTGCGCCGGAGTCGTTCATTGGACGACCAGCTCGACGGGGGCGCGACGCATCCCGGTCTTGCCTCCCTGCCGGATCGCGACCGCGCCCTGACCCGGCGGCTGGTCGCGACCGTGCTGCGCCGGCTGGGCACGCTCCGTTATCTCCTGGGCCTCTATCTCGACCGCGGCATTCCGGCCGACTCGCCGCGGGTCGAGGCCGCGCTGCTCGTCGGCGCTGCGCAGATCCTCTGGCTCGACGTGCCCGACCATGCGGCCGTCGACCTCTCGGTGCGGCTCGTGCAGGCGGACCGCCGGGCGGCGCGCTATGCCGGACTGGTCAACGCCGTGCTGCGCCGAGTTGTCCAAAACGCTGCACAGCAATTGCGCGACAAAGACACCGTCGCACTCGACACACCGGACTGGCTGATGGCGCGCTGGCAGCGGGCGTATGGCACTGAGCTTGCGCATTCCATCGCTGCGGCCAATGGCCGAGAGCCGGCGCTCGACATCTCGGTGAAATCCGATCCGGCGCATTGGGCCGACGCGCTCGGCGGCACAGTGCTGCCCACCGGAACGGTGCGCGCGATCGTGCATGGACCGGTGCCACGCCTGCCGGGCTATGCCGACGGTGCTTGGTGGGTGCAGGACGCCGCGGCGGCACTGCCGGCGCAACTGCTGGGCGATGTGCGCGGCAAGTCGGTCGCCGATCTCTGCGCGGCGCCCGGCGGCAAGACCGCGCAGCTTGCCGCCGCCGGCGCCCGCGTGACTGCGGTCGATCGCTCGGCACCGCGGCTCGAGCGCCTGAAGCAGAACCTCGCGCGGCTCGGCCTCGCCGCCGACACCGTCACCGCCGATGTGACCGAGTGGCAATCAGAGCCGTTCGACGCGGTGCTGCTCGACGCCCCCTGCTCGGCGACCGGCACCATCCGCCGCCATCCCGACATTCCCTGGCTCAAGCGCGAATC
Organism: Hyphomicrobiales bacterium; assembly: GCA_009377695.1. GTDB lineage: Bacteria > Pseudomonadota > Alphaproteobacteria > Rhizobiales > Xanthobacteraceae > VAZQ01. The sequence goes on from WHTP01000004.1 coordinate 76,452, forward strand.
GGACATCGCCACGCTCGCCAGCCTGCAGCGCCGCCTGCTGGCGCGCGCGGTCGAACTGACCAGGCCGGGCGGCCTCATCGTCTATTGCACCTGTTCGCTCGAGCCCGAGGAAGGCATCGAACCTGTGGCCGAGCTAATGGCCCAGGATTCTCGCCTGCGCCGCCGCCCGGTTGCGGCGAGCGAGATCCATGGCGTCGCGGAACTCGTTGACAGCGCCGGTGACCTGCGCACCCTGCCCTGCCAACTGCCTGATTCTAATCCACAAATGGCTGGCCTCGACGGGTTCTACGCTTGCCGCCTGGAGCGTGCGTAGCCCAACCGCAGATTGGCCGCCGTCGTACCGTTCGGGTATGGTCCCGCCGCGGGACGCATGGCACGCCCGCAGTCAGGGAGCCCACACCTCGATGTCGCGCGCTTCGGTCGCGGAACGGACCCGATTGTCCGTCTTTCTCGCGCGGGGTTTGGCTCGCAAGCTGCTCGGCCGGTTGACCGGGTTCTCGCTCGCGCGCCTGCCGTTCCTGCCGGGCGCGCCCGACCGGCTGGTGATCGCACCACAGGACCTGCGCACGGCCGATGCCACACGCGCGAGCGAGATCTATGCCGGCCGCTTCTCGTTCGGCGGCAAGGTGGTGGTGTGCGACGCGCGCTCACCGTTCGACGTCAAGGCCCCGTCCGAGGATTGGGCCGTCGCCCTGCACGGTTTTAGCTGGCTGCGTCACCTGCGCGCCGCGGACTCCGGAATCACCCGCGCCAATGCACGCGCGCTGGTTGACGAATGGATCACGCTGCAGGGCTCCGGCAGTGGAGTCGCGAAGCGCCCCGAGGTCATGGCGCGCCGGATCATTTCCTGGATCAGTCAAGCGCCCCTCGTGCTCGACGACTCGGACGTGCGGTTCTATCGCCGCTTCCTGCGCAGTCTCACCCGCCAGGTCCGGCAGTTGCGTCACACCGCGGCCGGCGCGCGCGATGGCGTGCCGCGCTTGTTGTCGATGATCGCCGTGATGTACGCGTCGCTGTGCATGGCGAACCAGGCGAAGCACATCAAGACCGCCGCGAAACGCCTGAGCGACGAACTTGAACGCCAGGTCCTGCCGGACGGCGGACATCTCAGCCGCAATCCCGGCGCACTGATCGAGATCTTGGTCGACCTCCTGCCGCTGCGGCAGGTGTTCACGTCGCGCAACGTGCCGCCGCCGGCGCCACTGATGCATGCGATCGACCGCATGATGCCGATGCTGCGCTTCTTCCGGCACGGCGACGGGAATTTCGCGCTGTTCAACGGCATGGGGCCGACGCGCTCCGACATCCTGAGTACGATCCTCGCTTATGACGACGCGCGCGGAACGCCGGTCGCGAACGCCGCCCATTCCGGCTACCAGCGGCTCGAGGCCGGCAACACCGTTGTCATCATGGATACCGGACAACCACCGCCGATGCCGGCGAGCCAGGAGGCGCATGCCGGCTGCCTGTCGTTCGAACTGTCCGCCAAATTCAACCGCATCGTCGTGAATTGCGGCCTGCCGGCAAGCGGCCGCGATAGCTGGCGGCAGGTCGCGCGCGCCACCAGCGCGCATTCGACCGCGGCATTCAACGACGTGTCGTCATGCCGCTTCATCGAATCCGGGCCGATCCGGCGCTTGCTACAGGGCGCGCCGATCATCACGGGGCCGCGGAATGTCGAAACGGCGCGGGAGGAGGGCGAAGAAGGCGCGCAGGTATTGCGGACGTCGCATGACGGCTATGCCGAAAATTTCGGCGTCATCCATCGCCGCGCGCTGATGCTGTCCGCCGACGGCAGCCGGCTCGATGGCGAGGACGTGTTCAATCCGCTGAACGACGAGATTTCCGCCAATCACGACCAGTTCGCGCTGCGTTTCCACCTGCATCCGTCGGTCAAGGCCAACCGCTTGCAGGACTCCCACGGGGCCATGCTGATGTTGCCCAACCGGGAGGTCTGGACCTTCAGCGCCTACGAGGACCGTATCGAGATCGAGGAAAGCGTCTACCTCGCAGGCAATGACGGACCGCGGCGCACGCTCCAGGTCGTGGTCTACGGCCGCGCCCGTAAAGTACCGCGGGTGCAGTGGACGTTCTCGATGGTCGCCGCATCACCGCTGCCTGCGCGCCGCGGACGCGGCGAGGAGCCGAAGCTGCTATGACAGGCCTAGTGGCGTGGATTTGACATTCGCTACCCCGTAGACCGCAGACTCCCACGGCGAATGTCAAATCCAAAACTCCACTGGCAGCTTATATTTGCTAGTGGTCCTTATGATTCTAACATTCGCAAAGTCGCCCGCTGAGAGGGGATGCGAATGTTAGAATCGGACCACTATAGCTTGACGCCTTAACGTGCAGGAATGGACGGGGTGCCGCGATTGTCCCCGTGGCGGGCTGCGCCATCCGCGGACTAATCCGCGGTCGGAATGTTGCCGCCAAGGCGGATTACGGCGCCACGCCGTGAGCCCGGCGCCAGACATCGTCAAGAATCCAATCGAATGCCGATTGAATCCGATCATCGAGATTGTTTTCGAGCTCCCTGTAGAGCGCCCTGAACCTGGCTGTCTTGCCCGCGGCAGCCTCCAGGTCCGCTTCGCGCCATCCCCAGATCAAGCCGGCATCGCGGAATCTCGGGTGCCAGGTCTCCTCTTTGAAGTTGTCCCTGTCATTGCCGATGCAGATGACGGGACAGCCGCACGACAAGGCTTCGAAGATCGCGCTCGTGCGCTCGAAGGTCACCATCGCACGGCTTTGCCGGTAAAGCGCACCGAGCTCGGCATGCGAGCGCGGCTCTCGGATCGACAAGACGGTGTAGGGTCGGACCCACTCGGGAAATGCCGCCGTATCAATCACGGCGCGATGGCTGAACACCGCAAAGCCGTTGCGCGACGAAGGCGCGTACCGCGGAAAATAGACCGTGCGATCCACGAGCGGCATGAAAAGATCAAACGAGCGGACGCCGGCGGGCGCGTGCTCGCGCGCGCCGTCGAGAAAATAGTCATCATTTCCGAAACTCAACTCTGCGCCGGGCTCAAGAAATCCGGGCTTATTGAGCAAATAGCGGACGACGAACCTTGCACCCCGCGGATTTCCAGCCGTGATCTCAGGATAGACAACGATCGGCTCCCGCCCCTGCCGTTTCTGCTGCTTGATGATGGACGGACTGAGGTAGCGCACTGGCAGCGGCGCATCGCTCTTCCGCGGGCGCTCGACGATGAAAGCATCGTATCCAAGCCGACAGAGATGATAGCACAGGAGGTTCATGGCCCGAGCTCCTCCCGAGAGCAAGCTGTAGGCCGGCGCCTCGACCCAAATCGGAAAGGTCTTGCGCGAGAGCGGCCCGCTTGGCGGCATATCGACCGAAAAACAGTCGATCTTGCGCGGGCGACGCCATGACCCGGGCCGCAGCAAATTGATCACTGCTTGGCACCGCCAGGCAACGATGCGGCGTGCCCGCGCTCCGTCATTTCGAGGAATGGGCGGACCGGATCGGTCGGCGCGTCGGGATTCACGAATGCCGCGAGGTCCTGCACGTGAAGCAGCAGCACCCACTTGGTGCGCTGCGAGCGATTGGGCACGGATCCGTGCACCAGCCAGGGATTAAAGATCACGCCGTCACCGGCCGGCAGCTCAAGGCTTTGCGCGGAGAGGCCGCGAGCCGTTAGCTCGCGCCGATCGATGAGCGGACCACCCGAATCTCCCTGCGAATACGGATAAGGCCCGCGATCGTGACTGCGAGGAACCACCTCCATCGTTCCATGATGCCGATCCACGCCGCGAAGAGGAATCCACAGCCGCCACGCTGTGCGGCAGCGGGTCGTTGCGTAGTCCTGATGCAACGGCAGTTCGTACGAACCTTCGCCCGGCAAATCGGCGCGTAACGTCGGCCAGACGATCGGCACCGCAACGCCGCCCCGGCGGAACAGCCCGGCCTGCTCCAGCTCCGTTCCGATCTCCACCGACAGGCGCGCGAGACTGAAGAGCTTCTTGACGTGGTCGAACAGCATCGACCGATGACGGCCGGCCGCGACCAGGACGTCCGCGATTGCTTCGGCGGAACGTCTTTCAATGCCACGCTGCTCGGCAAGTTTATCCCCGACCAGCGCGATGTCGTGCTCGAAGCCCGCGAGCTCATGGGGCAGGACCAATCCACGCAAGACGGCGAAGCCATCCTGCTCGAGCTGATCGAAATCAAGACTTGCGATGCGCCCCGCCATTCCCTGCCTCACCGCACCGCTGCAACCGCTTGGATAGTCACCACTGTCGATCCGATAATCCGCGCCGGATTGCCGGCAACGATCGCCCCATCCGGCACGTCCTCAACCACGACCGCGCCCAAACCGACCACGCTGTAGCGGCCGATCGTCGTGCCGTCGCGCACCACGGCGCCAGGGGCGATATGCGCGCCCTCGTGCACGGTTGCGTAGCCGCACACGACGGCATTGACGCCGACAAACGCAAAATCTCCGACCGTGCAGTCGTGAGCGACGTGTGCGCCATTGCGGATCGCCACGTGGTCGCCGAGCCGCGCACCGCACATGATCGAACATCCGGATGACGCGAACAGGCCGATCCCATGCTCCACGTCATCGGCGAGGACAGCCAGCGGATCGACGACCGTCGCCCAACGGTCACGCGGCACACCGAGCCCGCAAATGGTCGCGGCGCGGGATTGCATGTGCTTGGCCTTGTGCAGCGGGGCGATAAATTGCGTCGACGACGGCAGCTCGTGCCACGATGCGAACGACCCGAGAACCGGATAGCCTGAGATCGGCGATCCGACGGTCTCGGCGTCATTGAGGAAGCCGAGGCACCGGGCCCGTCCCAAGGCCTCCAGACGGCCGAGCGTACAGGCCGCGAGCGCGCCGGCTCCGCGACCGCCGAACACGGCTACCGCCGTGGTGTCGCCGGCGCCCGCCGGCGGGCTATCGAAGGATGCGCGCCGCGTCACGAGCCCTCCTCGAGCGAATTGATGCGATTGTAACAATCATCCGATCTGACAAGCTTGAGATTATTGATTGTCATCCGGCAGCCCCAACATCAGGCGACGCGTCGATTGCCGTCATGCTATTTCTGCGATCATGGCCTCTCATAACAGCCGGCATGATGCAATTCGCTTTAGTCGACCGGTGACCGCGGGCCGCGAATATGATTACATCCGGCAGGCGTTGGAGCAGGGCCACCTCTCCAGCAACGGGCCATTCAGCCGTCGCTGCCAGGCTTGGCTTACCGCCAAGTGCCATACGTCGTCCGTCTACCTGACACATTCCGCGACCGCAGCACTCGAGCTGTCTGCGCTGCTGACGGACATTGGCCCTGGCGATGAAGTCGTGATGCCGGCTTTCACGTTCGTATCCTGCGCCAATGCCGTTGCGCTGCGCCGCGCCACACCGGTGTTCGTGGACTGCCGCCCCGACACACTCAACATCGACCCGGTCAGATCGCGAGCGCAATCAGCCCACGCACGCGCGCAATCGTTGCGGTCCATTATGCCGGCGTCCCCTGCGATATGGCTGCGATCATGGCGTTGGCCGAACGGCACGACCTCGTCGTAATCGAAGATGCCGCGCAAGCTCTGCTATCATACTATCGCGGAAACCCCGCAGGCGCACTGGGACATTTCGGCGTGTTCAGTTTTCACGACACCAAGAACGTGATGTCCGGAGAAGGCGGCGGCATCGTCGTGAACGACGCGCGTTTCGTCGAACGAGCCGAGATCGCCTACCGCTACGGGACCGATCGCAGCGCGTTCGACCGCGGCGAGCGGCAGCGCTACACCTGGGTCGATCTGGGCTCTTCGTTCGCGCCAAACGAGATCACGGCGGCGGTGCTGCTCGCGCAGCTTGAGCGCGCAGAGGAGATCACGCATGCGCGGCGCGCCATGTGGGCGCGCTATCATTCCGCCTTCGCGGGACTTGAGGCTGCGGGAATCGCCCGGCGACCGGTCGTTCCGGAGGACGTGCACCACAATGCGCACCTCTATTATCTTCTGCTCCGCGATCAGGATGCTCGCGACCGCTTCATATCCACGATGCGTCTGTCGGGCATTACGACGCCGTTTCATTTCGTTCCACTCGACGACTCGCCCGGCGGCCTTCGTTACGGACGCCGACATGGCATGCTGCCGACGACCCATTCGGTCGCCGGCCGGCTGGTGCGATTGCCGCTCTGGTTCGGCATGGAGCAAGTGCAGGACCGGGTGATCGAGACCGTCCTTGCCGCGCTCAAGCAATGATCAGCGGGCTTAAACCCGTCGGTGGCGTAGGCGGTGCTGCTGTGCTAACGGCCTGCGTATTATGACCGAGCACATCCGCCCCATCACCCGCGCCCTCATTTCGGTTTCCGACAAGGCCGGCCTCGTCGATTTCGCCCGCGCGCTCTCGCAACACGGTGTCGAGTTGGTCTCCACCGGCGGCACCCATCAGGCGCTGGCCGATGCGGGGCTCAAGGTGATCGAGGTGTCGGAGGTGACCGGTTTCCCGGAAATGATGGACGGCCGCGTGAAGACGCTGCATCCGAAGGTGCACGGCGCCCTGCTCGCGATCCGCGACAACAAGGAGCACGCCGGCGCCATGCAGGCGCATGGCATCCGCCCGATCGATCTCCTGGTGGTCAATCTCTATCCGTTTGAAGAGACCGTCGCGAAGGGCGCCGACCCTCGATCGGGGTCGAGGGCGAGCTTCGACACCTGCATCGAGAACATCGACATCGGCGGGCCCGCGATGATCCGCGCCGCCGCCAAGAACCATGGTGACGTCGCGGTCGTAGTCGATATTGCCGACTATGCAGCAGTGCTCGACGAGCTCACACGGCACAACGGCACGACGGCAGCGCTGCGCAAGAGGCTCGCCGCCAAGGCTTATGCCCGCACCGCCGTCTACGACGCCGCGATCTCCAACTGGTTCGCACAGGAGCTTGGCGATGATGCACCCGCTTTCCGCGCGTTCGGCGGCAAGCTCACGGAGGCGCTGCGCTACGGCGAGAACCCGCACCAGCAGGCCGCCTTCTATCGTTCATCGGAGCAGCGCCCTGGCATCGCCACCGCCCGACAGATGCAGGGCAAGCAGCTCTCCTACAATAACCTCAACGACACCGACGCGGCCTATGAATGCGTCGCCGAGTTCGATCCCAAGCGCACGGCCGCGGCCGCCATCATCAAACACGCCAATCCCTGTGGCGTCGCCGAAGGCGCGAGTATTCTCGATGCCTACACCAAGGCGCTGCGCTGCGATCCGGTCTCGGCCTTCGGCGGCATCGTTGCGCTCAACCGCACGCTCGATGCGGAGGCGGCACGCGCCATCACCGAGATTTTCACGGAAGTGATCATCGCGCCGGACGCAACCGATGAAGCGATCGCCATTGTCGGCGCCAAGAAGAACCTGCGTCTGCTGCTTGCGGGCGGTCTACCCGATCCGCGCGGCAAGGGCCTGACCGTGAAGTCGCTGGCCGGCGGCTTGCTGGTGCAGTCGCGCGACAATGCGGTGGTCGACGACATGGACCTCAAGGTCGTCACCAAGCGCGCGCCTACCAATTCCGAGCTCGCCGATCTGGCGTTCGCCTTCCGCATCGCCAAACACGTGAAGTCGAACACGATCGTCTACGCCAAAGACCGGGCCACGGTCGGCATCGGCGCCGGCCAGATGAGCCGGGTCGACGCCGCCCGCATCGCCGCCCGCAAAGCGGAGGATGCCGCCAAGGAGGCGGGGCTCGCGGAGCCGCTGACCAAGGGTTCCGTCGTCGCCTCGGACGCCTTCTTCCCCTTTGCCGACGGCCTCCTGGTCACGATCGAGGCCGGCGCGACTGCGGTGATCCAGCCCGGCGGGTCCATGCGCGACAATGAGGTGATCAAGGCCGCCGATGACTACAGCGTTGCCATGGTGTTTACCGGGACACGCCATTTCCGGCACTGACGCGCACCCAGGCGGCCGGCTGTTAGGTCTCTGTTAAGGTTGCGGAATTTTCATTCTGCAAGAGTCAATTCTCACGGAACTGATCGAATGTGTCCGCGTTGTGCCTACAATGGCAAAAAAGCGCCTAAGGCAGGGCAATTTCGACAATGAAACAGACCGACGTCAGCTTCCTTCACCACCAAGCAGAAATCTGCATTGCCCTGTCACGGGCCACCTTCGACCTCACGGTGGCTGGCCGGCTGCGCAACATGGCCGACGAGTTCCGGGCCAAGGCGGCGCGCTGGGAAGACGAGATCGACCACGTTCCCGCGCATGCGATAGGCCACGCCGGCGTACCCAACGGCAAGCTCGATCGGGACTAATTCACTCCCGAACCAGATCGCCGAGCAGGCTGGCGGCGACTGACAGTTTCGACAGCGTCAATCCCGAATTCGCGATCTCGTGCACCGCCGCGCGGATGCGCTGGACGTCCGCCTCGCGCAGCGCGACCCATGCCTCGACGGCGGGCGCACCGGCGCCGCCCCCCGCCGTCATGGCCGCGGCCAACCGCCGCTCGGCATCGCCGATCGAGTCCAATGCGCGATCGAGCGCCAGCCGGTCGAAATAATCCGAGACCTTGATGCCGCGCGCCGCTCGCGTGATCCGATCGAGCTGGAAGAACGACTCGGCCGCAAAATAGGTCGCGGTCACGTCGGGGATGCCCTCGCCGGTGCGTTCGGCGACCAGCACGATATCGGGCGCGGCGGTGAGCGATGGCAAATAGGCGAAGCGGCGCGCGAGAGCGGCGGGAACACCTGCGCCGGTCAGCTCCGTCGCGCGAGCATCAAGCGCGGCCCTGGTCTCCGGCGTCAACGCGCCGTCGAGCGCCGCCTCCACCGCTGCGATGCCGTCGCGATAATGCGTGACGAGCGCCGCGAGCCCTCTGGTCAGATCGACATTGCGCAGGAACCAGACCACGCGGTCCCGCAACAAGCGCTGCACCGCGGCGTAGAGATCGAGCTGGAGATTGCCCGGGACCTTGTTGTCGAGGCCATCGATCTCGGTATTGAGCGCAGTCATGCCGTAGCTGTCGCGCACGGCGGCAAAAGCCGTGGCGATGCTGGCGGCCGACGCACCGGTCTGATCCTCCGTGCGGACCACGAACTGCGGTCCGCCGCGATTGATGATCGAATTGGCGAGCTGGGTCGCGATAATCTCGCGGCGCAGCCGGTGCTGCTCGAGCGCGTCGGGGAACCGTTTGACGATCGGGCCCGGAAAATAGCGCTGCAGCTCGCGTCCAAGATAGGGATCGTCGGGAACATCGGACTCCAGGAGGTCGTCCTTGAGCGCGAGCTTGGCATAGGCGAGGAGCACCGCGAGTTCCGGTCGGGTCAACGTCACCGACCGGCGCCGCCGTTCGTCGAGTTCCTTGTCGTCGGGCAGGTACTCGACCGCACGATCGAGGAGGCTCTTGCCCTCGAGCGATTGCATCAGCCGCTGGAAAAAGCCGAGATAGCCGACCCCCTGCCGCTCTGCGAGCGAGATCGACAGCGGTTGCAGATAGTTGTTGCGCAGCACGAGCGCCGCGACGTCGTCGGTCATCTCGACGAGCAGCGCGTTGCGCGCGTCTTCGGTCAGCCGCCCGTGATGCACCGGCCGTGCCAGCGCGATCTTAATGTTGACCTCGATGTCCGAGGTGTTGACGCCGGCCGAATTGTCGATGGCGTCGGTGTTGAGGCGGACGCCGCGTAAGGCGGCCTCGATGCGGCCGCGCTGGGTCATGCCGAGATTGGCGCCCTCCCCGATGACCTTGCAGTGCAGGTCCGCGCCGGTGACGCGAATCGCGTCGTTGGCGCGATCGCCGACCACATCGTCGGTTTCCGCCGAAGCGCGCACATACGTGCCGATGCCGCCGAAAAACAGAAGATCGGCGGGTGCCTTCAGGATCGCGTGCATCACCTCCTGCGGTGTCGCCTTGGCTTTGGGGAAACCGATCGCCGCCTGAGCCTCCGGAGAGAGCGCGATCTCCTTGAGCGAACGCGGATAGACGCCGCCGCCGGTCGAGATCAGCGACTTGTCGTAGTCCTGCCAGCTCGACCGCGGCAGATCGAACAGGCGCTTGCGCTCGGTGAAGCTGCGCGCGGGATCGGGATCGGGATCGATGAAGATGTCGCGATGATCGAACGCCGCGATCAGCCGGGTCGTCACCTCTCGCAATAGGCCGTTGCCGAACACGTCGCCCGACATGTCGCCGACGCCGACGGTCGTGAACGGCGTCGTGCCGATATCGATATCCATTTCCCGGAAGTGGCGCTTCACCGATTCCCAGGCGCCGCGGGCGGTGATGCCCATCTTCTTGTGGTCGTAGCCGGCCGACCCGCCAGAAGCGAAGGCGTCGCCCAGCCAGAAGCCGCGCTCCTGCGCAATGCCATTGGCGATATCGGAGAACGTCGCGGTGCCCTTGTCGGCCGCGACCACGAGATAGGGATCGTCGTCATCATGCCGGACGACGTTGTCCGGCGGCACCACGCCGTCATCGCCAAGATTGTCGGTAATGTAGAGCAGCGTCGAGATGAAGAGCTTGTAGGCGGCAGTGCCTTCGGCCTGGATCTGCTCGCGGGTGGCGCCCTTTGGCATCTGCTTCGGAACGAAGCCGCCCTTGGCGCCTACCGGCACGATGACCGCATTCTTGACCTGCTGCGCCTTCACCAGCCCGAGGACCTCGGTGCGGAAGTCCTGCGGCCGGTCCGACCAGCGGATGCCGCCGCGCGCGACCTTGCCGAAGCGCAGATGCACGCCCTCGACACGCGGCGAATAGACGAAGATCTCATAGAGCGGCTTCGGCAACGGCAGGCCATCGAGCTTGCGGCTCGAAAACTTGATCGCGATCTGCGCCTTGGGTCGGCCCTCGATATCGACCTGATAGAAATTGGTGCGGACCGCCGACTGCACGGCGTTCACGAAGTGCCGCAGGATGCGATCCTCGTCGAGGCTCTGGACCGACGCCAGCGCCTGCTCGATGGCGGCAACGATCTCGTCCTGACGGGCGGCGCGCGCGTCGGGCAAAGCATCAAGACGCGGATCAAACCGCACGTGGAAGAGCTGCACGATCTGCGCCGCAAGCTGCGCGTGCCGCGCCAGCGTGGCCCACATGTAATCCTGCGAGTAGGGCACGCGGATCTGCCGCAGGAACCGCGAGATGGTGCGGATCAGCGCAACGTCACGCCAGGCGAGCCCGCCGGACAGCACCAGCGCGTTGTAGCCGTCGTTCTCGGCGCCGCCGGTCATCACCACAATGAAGCACGCTTCCAGACGCTGCTTTGCATCGAGAAGATCGACCTCGCCGTTGCCGGAATGCTCCAGCACCATGTCATGCAACCAGACATCCGGGCGGTCGTCGGCATCGAGCTTGATGTGGTGGGTCTGCTCGTCCACCACGCGGAAGCCCATGTTCTCCAGGATCGGCACGCGTTCGGAGAGCTGAATCGGCCGGCCGAAACTCCACACCTTGAGACCGATGGCGCCGTCGAATGTTTCGGTCCGCCGGCGGAAATCGGCGGATAACGGCCGCGCCGCCGACAGGCCCGCGATGACCTTGATGTCGTTCACCGCAACAAGCGGCGAATGGCTCGCGCGATAGCCTTCCGAGAACGCGTTTCGGAAGCGCCTGAACAGTTCGCGCGCCTGAGCTGGGTCGTGCACCACTGCCAGTGCGTCCGAGAGACCGTCAGTCCAGGTGCGGATAATCGCCCCAACCGTCTCTTCGAGCGCTCCGCGGTCGGGCCGCGGCGCTTCGCCGGCGTCGCGGCCGATGATGAAATGGACGCGAACCAGCGGACCTTCCGGAAAGAACGGATAGTAGGCGCTCACCCGGCCCTGGTAGGCCTCGGCGAGATAATCGCCGATCGCGGTCCGCACCGAGCTGTTGTAGCGGTCACGCGGCACGAACACGAAGACCGAGACGAACCGATCGAAGCGATCGTGCCGCGAGAGCACCCGCACGCGCGGGCGCTCATCGAGCTGCAGGATCAGCATCGCAAAGTGATAGAGCGTCTCCTCGTCGACCTGGAACAGTTCGTCGCGTGAATAGGTGTCGAGAACGTTGGCCAGCGCCTTGCCGGAATGACTGTCGGGGTCGAGCCCGGCGCGCCGGATGATCGCATCGACCTTGTGGCGCAGGTACGGGATCGTGCGGCTCGACTGCGTGTAGACGGTCGAGGTGAACAGCCCGACGATGCGGGACTCGCCAATGAGCTTGCCGGCGGCATTGAAGCGTTTGATGCCGATATAGTCCATGTGCGCGCGCCGGTGCACTTTCGATCGCACTGCCGACTTGGTGACGATCAGGAGCTTCGGCTCCTTGAGGAAGGCGCGCAGCTCCGGCGTGACGACGACGAGCTGGCTGCCGGTGCGCAGCACCCGGCGATCCGGCGCGCGCAGCAATCCGAGGCCGGTTTCGTGTATGGGCGCGAGCGCGTCCTCCTTGTCGGTGAAGGCGTAGTCGCGGGTGCCCAGGAAGGTGAAATTGTCGGCGACCAGCCATTCCAGGAATGCGGCCGCCTCTTCGATCTCTTCTTTCGGCAGCGGCGGCGGGTTGGCCTTGAGCCCGGCGGCGATCTCGCGGACGCGCGCCGTCATCTCGCGCCAGTCATGCACGCCAAGGCGCACATCGGCGAGCACCGTTTCCAGCGCGGCGATCAGCTCCGCGCGCTGGGCCTCCTCCGCGATGCGATCGACGTGGATGTGGATGAAGCTTTCGCGCAAGTCGCCATCGGATGGAGCCTTCAGACCCTCAAAGCCGACAAGCCGGCCGGACGGATCGCGCGTGACGGTAAAGACCGGATGCACCACCAGCCGGACCTCGATGCCGCGCTCCGCCAGTTCGCCCGTGACGGAGTCGAGCAGGAACGGCATGTCGTCGTTGACGATCTCGAGCACCGACGTATGGCGCAACAGCTCACTGGCGCCGACCGCGGACGCGACGCGGATCTTCGGCGTGCCAGGGACGCGCTCCGCGAGGAAACTCCAGGCGGATTCTCCCAAGGCGGCGATCTCGCGCCCGTCGTAACGGACGAGGTCCTCGGGCGCCGCACGGCCGAACAGGCC
>WHTP01000234.1 GCA_009377695.1 Hyphomicrobiales bacterium
CCGGCGTCGGCGCATGAAAATGCCCGGCCGCTCTTTGCAGGAGCAAGCCGGGCTAAAGGAGATTTCAAACTGTGACCATCGAGAATGTAGCCCGAGCCGGGTCGTCCGGCAAGTACTTCATGCTGCCGAAGGATCGCGAGCGCGAACTCGCTGTGCGGTGGCGAAACCACGGCGATATCGCAGCTCGCGACGAGCTCCTCCTCGCCCATAGGCCGTTAGCCAATCGCATTGCCCGCGGCTTCGCAGCCGCCTACGGCGTCCCAGCCGACGACCTCGAAAGCCTCGCCTTCGTAGGCCTCCTCAAGGCCGGTGAGAAGTTCGATCCCGACCTCGGCTGGCGCTTCGGCACCTATGCCCGCTGGTGGGTTCGCGCCGAGGTGCAGGCCGTATGTGATAAGCCCGCCGCCGGTCTAACTCCGGGCAAGTCCGAGGCACCGCGACCGTGGCTCACCGAGATTGACGCGACGATCGACGTTGGTGGTGAAGGTAGTGACGACGCCGCCGACGGCCACGACCTCGCCGCCGACCCAGACGCCATCTCGGAAGCCGACCTCAACAACGCGCTCGATATCGATAAGGCCCACGCACGGGTCTTGAGTGTCGCGCTCGACGACCGCGAGCGTCGCATCGCCAAGGCCTACCTCGCCAAGGAGCCTCCCAAGGAGATCGCCGCCGAGCTCTGCATCACGAGACAGGGCTGCGACTATATATGGCGTGGGCTTCAGAAGCGGGCCAAGTTCGCGGCGCCGAAGCGCCGACAGCGTGAGGTACGAGACGATCGGCCTCGCATCAGGCTTCAGAAGCGCCTCGATTACGAAGCGGTCGCCAAGGAGCCGTGCAATTGCTCTGGCACTGTTTGGTTCAACTGTCCTGAATATGGCGCGCGCATAGAATTCCCGTGTCCGAGAGATCACGGCATCAAGCGTCCATACAAGTGGTGGGGCGCGACCGCCGGTCTTCGCGTCACGTCGGGTTGGCATCGCTGGTCCGATCGCACGCCCTCCGAGCTTCCGCGCAACCTCTCGAACATCTCGCATATCTCGCAGATCGAGCCCGCCTGGTTCAGGGCGCAGCAATGGCCGAGCGACTACGCCTCGTTCAGGACCGAGCGACTGGTCGAGATCGCGGTAGGACCGGCCAAGATGCCGTTGGTGCAATCCCGCTGGCATCAGGCGCACGCCGGACAAGGCGACGCGCTGACCAGGCGTCCGGTCAACGGTCGCATGCGCATCTTCGTGCCAGAGACCAAGACGACGCGCAGCCGCACCACCAACAAGCGACCACGACCGTTGCCGCAGTCACGCAATCACGCAGCTACCCGCGACCTGCTGCGCGACCACGGCGTAGACGGCGGCGTGCCGCTCGATCGCATCAAGTGCGCGGTGGATCCCAAGTCCAATGACGTCCTGCTGTTCGTTACGCGCGCGGATCGGAGAGCAGCATGATAAAGCGATCCGCAACCCTCGACGCGATCCTCCGCGAGCTCGAAGCCGCCGGCGTCAAGCCGACCGTCGTACAGAATGGCCACCTGAAAGTCCGCTGGCAGTGCGGCGGCAAGGAGCGGTCCGTCACCACGTCGGTCAGCCCGTCAGATTGGCGCGCGCCCCGCAAGGCACGCTCGTTCGTTCGCCGCATGCTCCGACAAGACGGGGTGCTGCGATGAACGCGCCTCTCAACGTCGAGACGACGACCACCGACGCGACCACCCTCGTCACCACCACCGACCCGCGCTTCGCCTTCCTCTGCGTTGCGAGCGGTCACTACCGCCTCGTCCGGGACGGCCATGAGCCCCTCGACTACGCCTTCGCCGCCGTCACGCGGATGGCCCGCCACTGGTTCCCGCGCGCGGAAGCGGCTTGCCCGAC